>NZ_DATITZ010000183.1:0-23924 GCF_035467215.1 Thiocapsa sp.
CCCAATTTCGCCGAGTTCCGAGATGCAATCACCGACTGCCTAAAACAAACGCACACTACGCACAAGAAGGAGCTGGACTCTTTACTCACGCTGAAATTCCAGGCATTCAAGAAATGCGAGCTTGTCCCTATATGAGGTATAGCACAATGAAGAAAGGTAACGCACCGCAGGCGGTACCCTGGTGCGCCAAAGGACCAGAGAGGGCAATCATCTCATTACACCGGCTCCACGTGCCGGTCGATCCCAGATGACAGGAACCCGCCCTGCCCTGCTCCACCCATACCTTCCGGCTCCGCACTCGGCGAGATCAGACCCCGGCAGCCGACTCCTCCAGCACCACGCGCAACGGAACCGACGCGGTGTGCTGCCGCCCCGAATCCGCACACCGAGAGGAGGCCATGACGTGTACCCCGCCGATCGACGCCGCCCTCGCCTACTACGAAGACCAGGCAAACGCCTTCTTTGCTGTAACCGTCAAAGTCGACGTTACCCCCTGTCCGCCCGCTTCCTCGCCCAAGTTCAGTTCGGTGTGCATTTTCCTCGAAGCCGGCTTCGGAGCGGGACGTGATGCTCCGGCCTTTCGGCGTACCGTCTTGCCACGATTGGATGTCATCTCCCCCGAAAGTCTTGGCGAATGGGATGGGTCATGTTCAAATCGGTCACGATCGACTCGTGAAACCCGTTGGGTCGGCGTTTCCCTCACCGCATCGCCAGACCAAACCGGAGAGCAACAGCCATGAACCCAGAGACCATCACGCTCGTCAAAGACTCCTGGGCGACGGTGGCGCCCATATCGGAACAGGCTGCGGGACTTTTCTACGGGCGCTTGTTCGAGATTTATCCCGAGGTCAGGCCCATGTTCAAGGGCGATATGAAAGAGCAGGGCAATAAGCTTGTCGTGATGCTCACCACCGTCGTAAACGCCCTCGACAATCTCGATCCCTTGATCCCGACCATCAAGAAGATGGGCGCACGCCATGCCGGCTACGGGGTTCATGACGGCGACTACGCAAAGGTCGCCGACGCCCTGCTGTGGACCCTTGGTCAGGGCCTCGGCGATGATTTCACCCCCGAGGTGAAGAACGCTTGGGTGTGTGCTTATAGCGCCTTGGCCGACACCATGAAGGCGGGCGCCGCCGAGGCCACCTGACCCACGCAGTCCTCAGCGGGGACGGCGGATTCGGAATTCAGCCCGTGCAGTGACGCATGGACATGCGCCGGTAGCCGGCCGCTCCGATGAGCGTGATGCCTCACATTGCAATGGCGTGACCCGCGTAGAGCGCATCGACCTCCGTCTTGTAACGCTGGAGGACCTCCTCGCGTTTCACCTTCATCGTCGGCGTCACGAGGCCATGATCGACCGTCCAGGGCGTGAGCAACAGCTGGACGCGGCGGATTTGGGCGTGCGCCGGGAAGTCGCGCAGCAGATGCGCAAGACGCTCGATGACGACCCGCTTGACTCGCCGTTCTTGGAGTGTTCTCGGATCTGCCGGATCCGAGGAGAGTTCTCTCGCCAACGATTTCCAAGCCTCCGGCTCCAGCACCAGGAGCGCGGTCACGAACGGCTTACCCTCCCCGACGACCAGGGCCTGATCGAAAAGCGGATCGGCGGTGATGATCCGCTCCAGGTCGCCGGCCGCAAGCTTCTCTCCTGACGACATCACCAGGATGTCTTTGATGCGCCCACGGATATAGATCCGCCCTTCGCGCATCTCCGCGATATCCCCGGTATGCAGCCAGCCGTCCGGGTCGACCGCCTGCCGCGTCTCCTCCGGTCGCTTCCAATAGCCCAGCATCACGCCGGGACTCCGCGCCAGCAACTCCCCGTTGGCGGCAAAGCGCACCTCGGCGCCCGGAATGGGCAGACCTGCCGAGCCAGGCACGTTGTCCTCCGTGCGGTTACCCGCGATCGTGGGGGATGCTTCGGTGAGGCCGTAGCCTTCGAGCAGATTGAGTCCAAGCCCGATGAAGCACCGTGCCACCGGCTCCGAGAGCGGTGCGGCACCGCTGATCGCAATCCGCAGGCGTCCGCCCAGCCGGGCCAAAACCTTGTCGGCGACCAGAGGCCGCAGCAGTCGCCACAGGATCCGATCGGCGAATCCAAGATCTGCGGCACGGCCTTGCCCGGCAAGGAAACGGCGCCAGCCGATGGCGACCGCCTTACGGAACAGCGCCCGGGCGATCCGCCCCTCCTGCGCGAGCTTGGCCTGAATCCGGACATAGGCCTTCTCGTAGACGCGCGGCACGGAGATGAGTGCTGTCGGACGGATCGTCATCAGGTCTTCGCCCAGTGTCTGTAGCGAGCGTGCATAAACCACACAGCTGCCCGCCATCATCGGGAGGTAGTAGCCGAGGGTTCGCTCGAAGGCATGGGACAAGGGCAGGAAGGAGAGCAGGATGTCGTCGTGGTAAGTCGGCACCGTCTCGAGTTGGGCCGCCGCATTCCAGAGGATGTTGCGGTGGGACAACATGACGCCCTTGGGACGACCGGTCGTGCCGGACGTATACACCAGGGTCGCCAAATCGCTGGGATCCGCGTCATGATCAGCCGGTACTGACCCCTCTCGGGTCAGCCAGTCGGCCGCGCAAACAACGTTCGGAGCCGGTTCGAAACGCGCGTCCGCGCACGCGGCGTCTTCCAGGCAGATAACCTGTCGCAGCTCCGGAAAGGCCGATCTCCAGGACTCCAACATCCGCCATTGATTCAGGCTGCCGACAAAGAGTGCCTGACTCCCGGAATCGGCCAGGATGTAGGCGATGTTCCCCGGACTGTCATTGGGATACAAGGGAACCACCACTAACCCGAGCGCCAAAGCCGCCTGCTCGTAGCCGACCCACTCGACACAATTGCGCAGCTGCACCGCCACGCGCGCGCCGGGTGCCAGGGTCAGGTTGGAGAGCGCGCGCTGCCAGCAGCCGACGCGCTCGGCCATCTCGCCCCAAGTCAGGCTCGACCAATGGCCGCGTATCTCGTCGAACTGTCGGTAGGCGGTGAGATCCGGGGTGCGGGCAACCCGCTCCCGGAAGAGACCCGACAAGGTTCCGGCCGTTGCGACCGGAATCAGGTCAGCCTTGCGATCCGGCTCCGTCTTCATCTCGCACCCTCCCCAAGCCAAGCCGGGGCGCCAAGCCACCTTCGGTCTTATAGAACCGCGAGGTGACTCGCGTCTCTACTCACAAGTATCGAACAGGAGGGGGAAACCGGCCAGCGTCGGGGCGCCGGTTTGAAGCCTTCTTTGGAGGGCGGCCGAGGGCGGATCGTCGTCCAGCTTTAGGCGCACCCTGACGATCCGAATCTCAACCGGATTGGCTATCGAGCCACCGGTCGCATGACAAGATCGTGGTCGGCCACCGTGGGCCATGAGCAGTCAGCAGCAAAAACCGGTCCAATGCCGACGCGGCGATTGCCGACGCGGGCTCCCGGCCCAACCCGAAGGCTGCGAAGGAGGCAGCGGGAGCGGGGTTCCCGAGGCGAACCGGGTCGCGCGCGAGGACGCAAGATCGCGCAGACGCTCGACCCGCTCGGCCGTCGGCGGATGGGTGCGCAACAGCGAGGGCTCGGGCAGACGTCGACCGGGCAACCAGTTGCTCCCAGGAGGCGCGCCCGGTCTGCTCCAGCTTCACCAAGGCCGAGGCCAAAGCGAGGGGATCGCCCGACAGCTCCACCGCGCCGCGGTCGGCCTCGTACTCGCGACAGCGCGACAGCGCGAGCTGCACCAGCGTGCTGAAAGTCTGCGCGGACAGCAAGATCAGGATGGGAAACCGTTTCCTGGAGGATCCGGCGAAACGTGACCCGGGCTGTACGGCGAAGGGCGCGATCGCGCGCGCACTGGTCGCGCTGGACAGTCAGGACGCAGGCTTCTACATCGCCGGTATCGCCTATCGTCAACCCGAGCCGGTGTGGGGCGGCAGCGTCGACACGGCCGTTGATCTGCGGGTGAGCTGCGCCATCGGTCTCGCGGCCACGAGCGATCCGCGTGCCCTGATCTACCTGGTCGACCTGCTCCACGACCCGGAGCCGCATGCCCGCAGCGGCGCGGCGCGTGCGATCGCCTGCACGCAACCCTTGGCGGCCGAGGCGGTGCTGCGCTCCAAGGCGCTCGGCGGCGATCCGGAGCCGGAGGTCACGGGCGACTGTCTCGCCGCACTCTTGCATGTCGCTGGAGAGGATGCCCTCGACTTTGTCGGCGGTTTTCTTGTCACGCCGAGTATGGAGATCAACGGCCTCGCCGCACTCGCGCTCGGGGAATCGCGGCTCGACGACGCCTTGGAACTGCTGCGCGCCCGTTGGGATGCCGAGCCCTTCAAGCGCAGCGCCGAGCATCTGCTGCTGCGGGCGGCGGCGTTGCACCGCAGCGAGGCGGCACTCGACTGGCTCGTCTCGATTCTCGCGGACGCGGATCGCGCAAGCGCCGAGGTCGCGATCGCCGAGCTGGGCGTCTATCGCAACAATGCTCGGCTGCGGGCTCGCCTGGACGCCGTGATTGCCGAGCGTGACGATCCGCGACTGGGCGCAGGCTATGCCAAGGCCTTTCCGCCTGCGACGCCGGGGCCGTAGCACGCCCCGGCATCGAGCGCTATCGGCCGCTCGTCTCCACCGCAGCAATCCCATCCTCCGACCGATCCTTCACGGGAACCGGCTTCCAAACAAACCCATCAAGCGCATAGCCGAGGACCATCGACTTTCCGTCGACGGAGACCAGGATCTCGACCTTCTCGGGCGAACGGATGGTCCGATTCTCGACCGCCTTGATCGACTCCGGAAAGCTCTGCTCCAAGTCGCGGCAGACCAGCTCCGCGTCTGGGCCAATGTCGCCGATTTCCGGTGGATCGGGTATGCACATGGCCATGCCTTCGAACGTCGCGAACGACAGGCAGGCAATCAGGGGTAGCTTCGTCATGGTCGTGTCCTCCTCGTCGGTGGTCGACAGATCCCGCCGTCCGAGTCCGACGATGCTTCATCGAGCTTGCCGAACTGCGGGGGTTGTCTTAAGGCTTAGGCGAATCGGCACACATTATCCTGACGAAAAAACGCCGAAAGTCGGATGATTCCCCGCCGGGCATTTCGTCGTTTCTCCGTCGGCTAAACTCAGACGCATGAGCAAGCCCGAAACTGCGTCCGAGCCTACGCCGAACCGGCCGGGTACCGGCACCTTCCTCGACACGGTGAAAAGATTCCGCCATTCGTCCCGAATTCGCGACGGACGCCCGGGCGGAAACCTATTCCATGACGGACCGGGACCAACCACATCGGCTCGCCTCAACCCTGGCGAGATGAGGCCTATGACCGCAGCAGACGAATCCTTAGGACTGACCGCCTTCGAGCTATGACCCATCCAACCTCGCCAAACACGCCCGACGACTTCGCCCGCTCTTGGGACGCGCGCTACGAAGGCGCGACAGCGATCCCCAAACCGGCCCTGGTGTTGCGCCAATGGCCGCACTTGATCCCCGAGGGAGGCAGCGCCCTCGACTTTGCCTGCGGACTGGGCGGCAGCGCACTTTGGCTGGCCGAGCGGGGTTTCCGGGTCTCGGCATGGGACCTGTCCACCACCGCCATCGCGCGACTCCGGGAGGCGGCGCGCCTACGAGGACTTCACCTCGATGCCCGGGTCCGCGACCTGATCGCCCTGCCGCCGAGTCCCGAGAGCTTCGACCTGATCCTGGTCGCAAACTTCCTGGATCGGGATCTGGCCCCGAGTATTGCCGGTGCGTTGCGTCCCGGCGGTCTGCTCTTCTATCAGACCTTTGCGCGGGAATGCCGAGGCGGCCACGGCCCCACCAACCCGGCGTATCGCCTTGCCCGCAACGAGCTGCTTACACTCTTTCCCGACCTGACCATCCGCGCGTACCGAGCCGAGGGCCGACTCGCCGCACCCGAGAGCGGTTTGAGCGACCTGGCCTTGATGGTCGCCCAAAGGACCTGAGAGGCAACGTCCGACATGAGCCCGCGACTGCACATCCGATTGCTGGGCGATTTCACGGTGGAGCAGGACGGCGCGCCCGTCACGCTGCCGACCCGCAAGACCGCTGCACTCCTGGCCATCCTCGCGATGCCGCCGGGCGCCCTGATCACGCGCGAGCGCCTCGCCGACCTGCTCTGGTCGCGCAGCGCCGAGGCCCAGGCCCGCGGGAGTCTTCGTCAAGCCGTCGCCCAGCTTCGCAAGTCGCTGGAGGACGACTCCGGCACCTTGATCCAGGCCGTCGGGCCGGGCCTTCGCCTTGCGTCGCCGGGGGTCGAGGTGGATGCGGTGACGCTGGAGCAGGCGCTGAGCGCAGGATCCCCGGCCGACCTGGCACTGGCCGAGCGGCTGTATCGGGGCGAATTCCTCGCGGGACTCACGATCGAGGAGGCACTTTTTGAGTATTGGCGCGCCACCGAGGCGGAGCGACTGCGGCGACGTCTGCTGCGCGGGTTGCAGGCGCTGCTTGCGCACCATGTCGACCGGGGAGACTTGGAGGCGAGTCTCGATCTGGGCGAGCGCTTGGTTCGGCTGGAACCACTCGCCGAAGAGACCTATCAGGCCTTGATGCGCCTGCATCTCTCTGGCGCGATTTTCCCGATGGACTCTGGCCCGGCTGAACCTAAACCGCGTCAGCTCCGACAGTTGTCGGAGTTGGCGCGGCCAAGTCAATCCAACAAACGACGCACACCGCACCGGGCGCGGTTTAGATCAGAAGTACTGACAATGATCCGCCCGTGCGGCGATCTCCTGGAGAAAGACGCCCGGATCCATGATCCCGTCCGCCTCGGGCAAGAGGTCGTCTTCGACGACATCGAAGGTCATGGCGGCCAAGCAACAGCCGTGCAGCCGGACGTGGCCGGTAGCGGATCCCCGTCGCGTTTCAGCCGTTGCTTCAGCCAGTCCTCGCGGTAGGCATAACGCGGATCCATCCGACACTCGCGCACGCCCTCGGGCGTGAGCAGGCGCACCGACCAGATGTAGCGCTTGAATCGTTGCGGATGACATGATCTCGACTCCCGACGCCGGGTGTCGCGGGGGCCCCGGCGGCGTTTGGCGTTGAAGGGAGAACCGGGATTCGGGCGGCGACGCAGTCTCGGCGGCGGCGACCGTTTCAAGCGGCCTGACGTTCGCGCGGTTCGGCGGCTCGTGCCAGAAGCGCACGCGCACTCGCGCTGTTCGGCTTCAGATCCGTCCGCTCGGCAATCAGCGCCTGCGCCAAGGCGAGCTGCCCGTCCCGCAGCGCGGCCTCGATCAGGGTCAGGTCGATGAGATCCCGCTGGGCATGGCTGCCGCCGAACCGATTGGCCCGATCCCGAACCGGCCGCAGCAGGCGTACCGTCTCGGCATAGTCGCCCTCGCCGAAGGCCTGGATCGCGCGGGTGACAGGAGACCCGATCTCGCGGACGAAGAAACGGTTGTCGCCCGAACCGACGAGCGCGTGCGTTTGTGCCGCGAAGACACGCTCGGCGGCCGCTCGCCGCTGCGCACCCGTGAAGGCCATCATGGCGTGGGCATCGTTGAAGGCGTAGTTGCCCGCGTCTGCGATCGGCTCCCAGCCATCGGCCACGGCCTGCCAACGCTCCCCGAGCGGAATGCCCCGAAGGCTCAGGCGCCACAAGAGCGCGGAGGCGTCGATCATGTCGAGCACGACCCGGGAGCGCGGTCCATAGATGGGCCCGTCGAAAAGCCGCAGGACCTCGTCGACCTCGCCCAGATCCAGGTGATAGAGCGCCAGGTGCCACCAGTTGTGCACCGCAAAGCAGTTGTCGACGGACCAGGCGCCGCTCATGGGGAGGCCGAGGGCATCGTTTCGGGTCATCGCAATTCCTCCTCGCTCGGGGTCGTCTATAGGCTGATCCACCGGAATGCTCCGGTGTTGAGAAGAGCCTACGTCGCGCCCGTCATTCGGCCGTGAAACCGGCGTGAAAGATGAGGCAAAAATGCGGACAACCGACGGCGCAACTTCGGTGCAGCGGCGCCTGCGCCCGACGCGAAGGCACCGCCTTCAACCCGCCGGAAGCGGCAGCGCACCCTCGACCGTGAAGAGATCGACCGGAAGAACGTGCAGCTCCGGCTCGGTCTCGGATTCGAGCCATCGCGGATGCGACACGAGAAGCACGGGCGAACGGAACCGAAAACGTCCGTTTCGACGTGCGCGACCCATTTTCAAGAGCGGGATGGGTACGACTTCATCGTCTCATTCGATGCGGTGCATGACCAGAAGGACCCGCAGGATCTGCTGCGCCGCCTATAGGGTACGCTGCGCCCCGGCGGGGTCTATCTCATGCAGGACATCGGCGGCTCCATGCACCTGGAGAAGAATCTCGACTTCCCGATGGCATCGCTGCTCTACACCGTCTCCTGCATCCACTGCACGCCGGTCTCGCTCGGTCAGGACGGAGAGGGACTCGGCACCATGTGGGGCTGGGAGACCGCGGAGGCGATGTTGCGCGAGGCAGGCTTCGCGGAGATCGAAAGGCATGTGCTGCCCCACGACCCGATGAATGTCTGGTTCGTCTCCCGACAGGGTTGAGGAGCGACCAATCGCGACCCGATGCCGCCGGCTCGGCGCCACGCGCGACGCTGCATGCGGGCGCGCAACCGGATGCTTCCACACCCGATGCTTGCGACCGCCGGACCGCGTGCACTGCAACCGCGGCGACGCTGTGCGAGAATCCTCGCCCTGTCGTCGTCGCGAGGTAATGCCGTCCATGCACCCGGTGGCCCTGAACAAGATGCCGTCTCCGCTCGGCCCGCCGCTGCCCGGTCGACCCGGCGAGCGCCTGCTGTGGGGGCGGCTGTACGGCGGGAGCGTCGCGCTTGCGATCGCCGAGGCCGCTCGCGCGCATGAGGGGCTGATCCTCGCGGTCGTTCCTGACGTCCAAGCCGCCGCCCATCTGCGCGCCGAGCTCGGATTCTTTTTGGCCGGAAGCGGCCTCCCGCTGTTGGTCTTCCCGGACTGGGAGACCCTGCCCTACGACGTCTTCTCGCCACTTCCCGAGCTGGTCTCCGAACGGCTCTTGACGCTGCACCGCTTGCCGGGGCTCGACAAGGGCGTATTGGTCGTCCCGGTCGCCACCCTGATGCAGCGCTTGCCGCCGCGCGAATATGTGGACGGCCAGTCTCTGGTCCTCGCCGTCGGGGATCGGCTCGACCTGGATGCGACCCGGCGCCGACTGGAGCGCGCCGGCTATTCCTGCGTCTCCCAGGTCATCGGCCACGGCGAATATGCGGTGCGCGGCTCCTTGCTCGACGTCTTCCCGATGGGCAGCGAGGTCCCGCTGCGGATCGACCTCTTCGACCAGGAGGTCGAGACCATCCGGACCTTCGACCCCGAGACGCAGCGCTCGCAGGAGAAGCTGGAACGGGTGCGGATGCTGCCGGCGCGCGAGTTCCCGCTGACCGACGAGGCGATCTCCGGGTTTCGCCAACACTATCGGGCGAGCTTCGAGGGCGACCCGCAGGCCAGTCTGGTCTATCGCGAGGTGTCGGAGGGGCGCACGCCGGGCGGGCTGGAATACTATCTGCCGCTGTTTTTCGAGACGACCGCGACACTCTTCGACTATCTGCCCGTGGGCGTCCTGGCCCTGGAGTCCGACGCCTGCCGCGAGACCGCGACGACCTTCATCGCCGGCGTCGCCCAGCGCTACGAGCAGCGTCGTCACGACATCGAGCGCCCGCTCCTGCCGCCGGCCAAGCTCTATCTGCACCCCGACGAGATGGCCGGGGCGCTCAACCGGCTGTCGGGCGTCCTCTATCAGTCACCGGAGGTGCCGGAGCGGCGCAAGGGCTACGCGGCTTTCCACAACTTCGCGACCACCACCCTGCCCCCGCTCGCCATTCAGGCGCGCGCGGCCCATCCCGCGCAAGCCTTGCAGGACTTCCTGAGCGCGCCGGGACGTCGGGTCCTGTTCGTCGCCGAGAGTACCGGACGACGAGAGATGCTCGCCGAGCACTTGGCCGGGTTCAATATCCGCGCCCGTCAGGTCGATGGCTGGCAAGCCTTCATCGACGGCGATCTCGACCTGGCGTTGACCGTCGCCCCGTTGGAGCGCGGACTGCTGCTGGAAGACCGCGGCATCGCCCTGGTCACCGAGACCCAGCTCTACGGCGAGCGTGTGCGCCAGGAGCGTCGGCGCCGAGCACGCGAGCGCGACAGCGACGCCATCGTGCGCAACCTCACCGAGCTGACCGAGGGGGCGCCGGTCGTGCACGAGGAGCACGGCGTCGGACGCTATCTGGGGCTTCAGACCCTGCAGGTCGGCGGCATGACCACCGAGTTCCTCGCGCTCGAGTATGCCAACGGCGACAAGCTCTATGTGCCGGTCAGCTCGCTGCATCTGATCTCGCGCTACACCGGGGCCTCGCCCGAGAACGCGCCCCTGCACCGGCTCGGCGGCGAGCAGTGGGACCGGATCAAGCGCAAGGCCGCGCAGAAGGCGCACGACGTGGCCGCCGAGCTGCTCGACATCTATGCACGGCGCGCCGCCCGCGAGGGTGTCGCCTGCCCGGCACCGGGCGACGACTATGCCGCCTTCGCCGCCGCCTTCCCCTTCGAGGAGACGCCGGATCAGCTACGCGCCATCGAGGGCGTGATCGCGGACATGGAGGACGCCAAGCCGATGGATCGGGTGGTCTGCGGCGATGTCGGCTTCGGCAAGACCGAGGTCGCCATGCGGGCGGCCTTCATGGCCGTGCAGGGCGGACGGCAGGTTGCCGTACTGGTGCCGACCACCCTACTCGCCCAACAGCATTTCGAGAACTTCTCCGACCGTTTCGCCGACTGGCCGATCAAGATCGAGAGCCTGTCGCGGTTCCGCACCGCGAAGGAGCAGAAGAAGGTGCTGGAAGGTCTGGCCGACGGCACGGTCGATATCCTGGTCGGGACCCACAAGCTCCTGCAACCCAATCTGAAGTTCAAGAATCTGGGACTGGCGATCATCGACGAGGAGCACCGCTTCGGGGTTCGCCACAAGGAGCAGCTCAAGAACCTGCGCAGCGAGGTCGATGTCCTCACGCTCACCGCCACGCCCATCCCGCGCACCCTCAACATGGCCATGTCGGGCCTGCGCGATCTGTCCATCATCGCGACACCGCCGGTGGAGCGGCACCCCATCAAGACCTTCGTCAGCCCCTGGAACGACGGCCTGATCCAAGAGGCGGTGCTGCGCGAGCTCAAGCGCGGCGGTCAGGTCTACTTCCTCCATAACGAGGTGGAGACCATCGAGAATCAGGCGCAGAAGCTCGAGGCCCTGATCCCGGAGGCACGTGTGCAGGTCGCGCACGGGCAGATGCGCGAGCGTGACCTCGAGCGGGTGATGCGCGACTTCTATCACCAGCGTTTCAACCTGCTCGTCTGCACCACCATCATCGAGAGCGGCATCGACGTGCCGAGCGCCAACACCATCGTCATCAACCGGGCCGACAAGCTCGGTCTGGCGCAGCTGCACCAGCTGCGCGGACGCGTCGGGCGCTCGCATCATCGCGCCTACGCCTATCTGATCACGCCGCCGACCAAGGCGATGACGGCGGATGCCAAAAAGCGCCTGGAGGCGATCGAGTCCATGGAGGATCTCGGCGCCGGCTTCACGCTCGCGACCCATGATCTCGAGATCCGCGGCGCGGGCGAACTGCTCGGCGACGAGCAGTCCGGCCAGATCCACGAGGTCGGCTTCTCGCTCTACATGGATCTGCTCGAACGCGCAGTCCAAGCGCTCAAGGCCGGTCGCACGCCCGAGCTCGATCGACCGCTCAGCCACGGCGCCGAGATCGACCTCGGCCTACCCGCCCTCCTGCCGAGCGACTATCTGCCCGACGTGCACGCACGTCTTGTCATGTACAAGCGGATTGCGAGTGCCGCCACGGCCGGCGATCTCAGGGAGCTTCAGGTGGAGATGATCGACCGTTTCGGTCTGCTGCCCGAGCCGGCCAAGAACCTGCTTGAGATCACCGAGCTAAAGCTTAAGGTGCAGCCCTACGGCATCCGCAAGATCGAGGCAGGGCCGGCGAGCGGACGGATCCTCTTCGAGGAGACGCCCAGCATCGACCCCGGCAACCTGATCCGCCTGATTCAGCAGAAACCAAAGGAATTCAAGCTCGACGGTAGCGACAAGCTGCGGTTTTACCGCGACATGGCCGAGCCGCAACGACGCTTACGGCAGGTGAACGAGGTGGTTGCGCAATTGGTCGGCGCAGGTTAGACGGGGGCACTTGAGTCGCAACCTATGCGTAGGGGAGAGCACGTTTTCCACCCGGCCTTCGCCCGCCTGTGATGCCGAGGCACAACGCCAAGGTGCCGCCTGTTGTAGGCACCTGGACGCATCGAGGTATTCTCAAAGCCTTGCGGGCGGTCGGCGTTGCTTCGGGTCTGGTTGGGCAAAATATTTTCGACAGGTGCTGACTTGGATCATTGCAGTTCCCCACCGACCTACCTACCTTTATGAGCACGTCAACCGCGCGTGATCCTGTGATTCGGATGTGTCGCGTGGCCGATATTACCCTCAACATCGAGATCTCGATGTCAATGGAGCATGTCATATCGGCGCTGCCGCAATGCTCCACTTCAAGGAAGAAACCTCCATGCCCCGATTGATTCCCTACCCTCTTACATCTCGCAGCCCCGGTGCCACGTTTCGCCGGCTCTCGCCGCACTCTGCCACGCCGCCCTAGCCTTTCATATAGCCTTTCATATAGAAGGATCAGTCCATGCAGCGTATAACGGCTCGTGGCTTGGCCGTGCGAGAGCGCGTCGGTGTCATCCCGATCATCGGGGTAACCCTGTCGGCTTTCAGGACATCACTCATCCATCACAGAGATTCCGGAGACTGCGAGTAGTGTTCGGGCGTTGAACTCGACCGTTTCGGTCATCGCGAGAAAGATCACCATGAACATTCGCCCAAAGGTACAACAGGAACGAAACGTTATGCGACGTGCCAAGAATGCCTCGATGTCAGTCACCCTCGCATTCGTTGCCGGGTTCACTGCTATGTCGACCGCGTCGGGCAACAGAGCGATCGACGCACCTAACACTCCAAATCAGGGCGTGGAGCTTCAGACCAAAACGGCGCAGAGCGCAGATTTGCGAGCCATTCCATCGGAAAAAGCCGAGGCTCATCGCGAGTTGTTGGATCAAGCTCAATCCTTTGGTCGAATCCCGGTCATCGTCAAGCTCAAGACCTGGGCACAGCCCGAATCAATGCTCGACGATGCCGGAATCGCGCAACAGCGAGAAGCGCTCTCGATGGTGCAACAGCGCGTCCTGGATGAATTGTCCTCGACGAGCGGGCGGGATCAAGCAGCCATGGGCATCAAGCGCTTCGCTCTGACGCCTGCATTCGCAATGCAGGCGAGCGAGTCCGACATTCTGGAGCTTCTTGCGCATCCCGACGTTCTCGATATCGTCGAGGACAGCATCATGCTCCCCTTCCTCATGGACAGTGTTCCGCTGATTGGCGGACTCGATGGCTCCTTCCGCGGATACACCGGCCAAGGCCAAGTCGTCGCCATTCTGGATACGGGCGTGGATAAAAATCACCCCTTTTTGAGAGGCAAGGTGGTTTCGGAGGCATGCTACTCGTCGAATGTCCCGGCGCTCGGCGCGACTTCGCTCTGCCCGGGGGGCGTCTCCGAATCCACTGCCAGTGGTTCCGGAGTCAATTGTCCGGTCACCTTAGACGGTTGTGATCACGGCACCCACGTTGCGGGAATTGCCGCAGGGCGAAGCGACAGCGTTTCCGGTGTTGCCAGAGACGCAGGCCTTATCGCCGCTCAAATATTTTCTCGTTTTAATTCCGTCAGCTTCTGTGGAAGCACAGATCCTTGCATTGCAGCTTTTACATCCGATTCCCTCCGTGCGTTGGAACAAATGTACCTTCTCAGAACCAGTCACCCAATCGCGGCTATCAATATGAGTCTCGGAGGCGGTGCATTTACAGACCCCTGTAATGATGATGCCAGGCGCCCGATTATCGACCAGCTGCGAACCGCTGGCATTGCAACCGTCGCTGCCAGTGGAAACGAGGGCTACATCAACGCGATCAGCGCACCCGCATGCGTTTCGAGTGCGATCAGTGTTGGAAGCACATCGAAGGCGGACCAGATTTCGATCTTCTCCAACAGCGCTTACTTCCTCGATCTACTGGCGCCCGGAGAATCCATTTATTCAGCGGTCCCGGGCACGGGCTACGCTTCAAAAAGCGGAACCTCGATGGCGACACCTCACGTCGCCGGAGCTTGGGCGGTGATCAAATCGGCCCAACCTGCCGCAGACCCCGATGCTATTCTGAACACGCTCAAATCGACCGGGGTAGCTCTAACCGATGTCAACGACATCACGACGTCTCGGATCCAAGTTGATCGCGCAGTCGATGAGATCGCGGGACCACAAGCGACCATCAATACCGCTGTCCTGCCCTACGCCCGTGCCGTCGCGATCGCCGAAACCGCCACCGCCTTCGCGAGCGTCATCAACAGCGGGAGCCTGACAGCCATCGGTTGTTCCATCGCACTGCCAAGCGGGATTCCGGCGACCTTCAGCTACCAAACCACCAGTGCAGCCAACGCGCTGATCGGAAATTCCAATACGCCGGTCGATATAACCCCGGGCGCGACCCAAGGCTTCGTCTTCGGCATCTCCCCGAGCCAAGCGATGGCCGCGACCGAGATCCCGCTGGTGTTCGACTGCGCCAACACTGCCCCGGCGCCGAGCAACCCAGGCCTTAATACCTTCATCCTCTCGGCTGCGGCGACCGCGCCCCCGGATCTGCTCGCCATCGGGGCAACCCCGAGCGGCGACGGCGTGGTGCGCCTGCCAAGCCACGACGGGACCGGTTTTTTCGCCACGGCGGCGGTGAACATCGGCAGTGCCGGGTCGATCACCGTCAGCGCCGACGACGGCGGGCGCGGTCTGCCGCTGAGCCTGCGGGTCTGCGAGACCACCGCGGTAGGGGAATGGATCGTCTGCGGCAACAGCCTGACGCGTTCAATCGGTGCCGATCAAACGGCGTATTACAGCGTTTTCGCGACCGGCACCGGTCAACCGATCGACTTCGATCCGGCCAACCACCGCCTCTTCCTGCGCTTCGCCGCAAACGGAACGACAGTGGGTGCCACCAATGTCGCGGTGACGGCGCCGTAGCTGCACCTTATGCGGCGAATCGCGAGCGCCGGTGCCCACCGGCGCGTCGCATCGGCTATCCTTGTGTGTTTACCGGAACTGCAGTTTGAAGCAGGAGTAACGATCTCCCGGCAGAGCCGGGGGATATCCCATCTTGGTGAAGGGTGCGCCGACATTTTCGGGAGAGTTGTCTATGTGGGTCGACTGGACACCCGCGCCAGCACGGGCGTTTGCCTGTCCGGTCTGCGGTTCGGACGGCGCCAAGCGCTCGGTGCTGGCGGTCGCGTCGCCGTTCGATAGCAAAGAGCTTTTGCGGCTCCACGCCTGTGATGTTTGCGGAACCCTCAGCTTTCCGGGGCTGACGCCCCCTGCCTACGAAGATGACGGAGTGGATGGGGATGTTGATGTATCCCTCTCGCAGGCCGCCATCAAGTTCTATGTCGAACAGGGTGCGGCGCCCGATACCATGGTCGAGCCTCTGTTTTGGTTCGATCACGCCGATATCGGGCGTTACGCGGAGGTTGGCTGCGGCTTCGGATTCGGTCTGGACTTTGCTCGCGAGGCACTCGGTTGGGAGGTACGCGGTTTCGATCCCTCGCCGCTTGCGCGCGCCGGGCGACGCCTGCTGAATCTTCCCGTCACGTCGAACTATCTCGGTCCCGAGACATTGCGCGGCGAGGCGCCGGTAGACGTGCTGTTGGCCTCCGAGGTCATCGAGCATGTTGCGGACCCCCACCGCTTCCTGAACGACATCACCCCCACCTTGGCCCCGGATGGCTGGCTGGTGATCAGCACCCCGAATGCCGCCGGGGTCAGTCGGGAGGCGTCTCCCGGTGCGCTGTTGCCGATTCTGACCCCCGGATATCACCTGGTGCTCTTCAGCGAGACGTCGCTGCGCCGTCTGCTCGAGGCACATGGCTTTGCGCAGGTCGAGATCCGAGCGTCGGAGACGAATCTGACGGCGCTCGCCTGCCGTCAGTCACGGCCATGCGACCTCTCTCGGACACTCGACCGGGCGCTCTACCGCGACTATCTGAAGCGCCGACTCGACGCTCTGGATCCGGACGAGCCGCTCGCGCATGGGTTTTCCGGGCGATTGATCAAGGAGTATCTCAACGCGGGCGACATCGAGGCGGCACAGGCGGAGCTTCAAGGCCTGACCGAGACCTATCGGCGTCTTTACGGTATCGATTTAGAGCGCCCCGAGACCGTCTTGGTCGAGCCGATCGAGATCACGAGTTTCGTGCGATTTGCCGTCGCGATCCCGGCGAATCTCTGTGGCCTGGCCTATCGGAGCGCCTTCATCGCGTTGCACCACGCGCATGATCCCGCGCGCGCGTTGGCGCGTTACGAGCTTGGCGAGCGGGCCGGAGTCGACCTGCAAAAGGCTTTGCAGTCGATAGGCTCCGACGACGGCGAGACCGAGCATCTCGTCGAGCTGTGCCGATTGGGTGCGCTCGAGTCTTCGATCCGCGTGGATCCATCCGAGACTCCGATGCGTTTGAAAGCCGCCCGCGGGGCATTCGTCGGAGCCAACGGCGGCGGGGCGAGCAGATGCCGTCGGTTCGAGATCGATCTGGAACGCTGTTTCGTCGATCTGGCATTCAACGGTGATTACACCGCAGCGAACGCCTTGGACGACGCGCGCCGCACGGAGTGGCCCGATGCGCCGGATGTACTCGACGCGCTCGGACTCGCGGCGCACGACCATGCGCGTTCCTGTCATGCGCGTGGCCTGCTTGCCCTGAACGATCGAAACGATGCGGAGGCGGCCCTTACTTGGTTCCGGGCTGTCGGCGAATATCTGCAAGCCTCGACTGCTGCCGGCAGCGCAGAACGAGACGACCTCGCACGCGCAATCGACATCGCCCTCCTGTCGGCCCAAGCCATTGCCGAGCCCGAGGCTGCAGCTCGCGCATGTGAAGAACGTTTGGCGGTCACGCCGTCGCCGGCCCCGCATGTCTTCGGTCTCTGCTGCGAGGCCTTTCAGCGTCTGGTCCATGGCGGAGCCTACGCTTCAGCGTCAACGCTTAAGCCCGCCATCACGCGGCAGCTGAACCTGGCACCCGAGTTGGTGACTGGCGAACTGGCGTTCGTGCTCGGCATTCTCGCCTTGAATCATGCGGCGGACCCGGCCGAAGCCTTCGGGTGGTTTTCGCGAGCGGCGCAGTTAACATCACCCGAGAGCTCGCTGAACACCCTCGCACTTTCCCACGCACGTCTGGCCGAGGCGGCAGCCGGCATCGGCGCAGACCCGCGCACCTCCAAGTAGCCTGAGCCACTCAGTAGGAAAGGATCGTTTATGGGATTGCGCGAGTTCCGTCAGACACTCACGAGGCGCCGACTCGGCAACTTCATCGAGCACCGAACCTGTTGGATGCGTGTGCGGTTCGCGCGCAACCCGAGCTGGGTTGTCCAGCGCTGGTACGGCGACCGCGGGTTGGCTGAGACCAAGCGGATAGCCGTCTTCGTCCACTACGACGCCAAGGGACTCATACATCAGTACGTCCTTTTCTATCTCCAACAACTACGAGAAGCCGGCTACGATATCCTGTTCGTAACCAACAGCCGCCGGCTTTTGCCGTCGGCGGTCGAGGTGCTGCGTCCGCACTGCGCTTTGATCTTGCGGCGTCGCAACCGCGGCTACGACTTCGGGGCCTATAAGGATGCCATACGGGAGATCCCGGACGTCGCCGCGCTCGACAACCTCATCCTGGCCAACGACAGTGTTTACGGCCCCTTTCACTCCCTGAGCGATCTTCTGAGCGAAGCCGACCCGGCGCAAGCCGACATCTGGGGCGTCACCGATAGCTTTGAACATCACTATCATCTACAGAGCTATTTTCTTCTTTTCCATCGCGCCGCCTTGACTGCGACCGAGTTTCACCGCTTTTGGAGGGATGTCTGCTACACCCAGACCAAAGAGCTGGTGATCCACCATCACGAGATCGGCTTCTCGCGGCGAATGCTGGCAGCCGGACTGCAATTGGAAGCCCTTTATCCCTACCGCGCGGTAGCGATGGAGCTGATCGATGATCTGCAACGCCGCTGGCTAGACAATCCACACTGGGCCGCGCGGCTACCGCAGCGCGATTATCTCAAGTGGTTATTCGAGAACTTGATGGCCGGTGTGCCCGTGAATCCAAGCCACTTCTTCTGGGAGCCCTTGTTGCGTCGGCACGGCTACCCCTTCCTGAAACGCGAGCTGCTGACGCGTAATCCCTGCGGCGTGCCGCTGACCCAATATTGGGAGAGCGTCGTCCGCCAAGTCAGCGGATACGATACCCGCTTGATCTCGCGACATCTGCAGCACGTCCTGCGTAACCGTAGCATTTGAAGGGAAACCGCTACTCCCGAGGCGAGTCTGAGGCGATGATCACTGCTGAACCCGCGAAACGAACAGGGTTGTCGTTTAGGAGATGTTCGCCATGAAAGCAACGCAGACACCGATCCGCTCGGGCTTCGCCGCCCTGCTGATCGGGGCAACAAGCACGACCGCATTCTCCGGCACTTTCGATTCCGGAGCGGATCACGAAGACCTGCACCGGCGCGCAGCCGTTCACGACACCTGGATGCGTGAGCGCCTGATGCCGGCCGGCGGTGTCATGTCCGGACAGTTCACGGACGACACCTATACGCAGGTCAGGAGTTACGGTGGCGAGCGGGATCCCGCCATCTGGACCGGTGCCTATCTGGCCGCACAAGCCCTGCGTCTGCAGGTCACAGGAGCGGCCGATGCGGCCGATCAGGTCGCCGAGACGGTCAGGGTGCTGCACCGATGGTGGCGGATCTCCGGCGATTCGGGGTATCTCGCCCGGTTCGCGGCGCCGGCCGATAGTCCGGAGGCCGTCTTGGCGACCCTGCCTGCCGGAGATCCGGAGGTGATTCGCGACGTGCCATTCGAAGCTGCACTCTGGTACTGGCGTGGCCGGGTCAGTCGCGATCAATACCAAGGCGTGCTGCTCGGCATGTCGCTCGCTTACGAGGCGACATCCGATCCGGACATTCGTCAGCTCATCCGGGAAGATGTCGCCACCTTCGCCGAACAGCTGATGCGGCGCGACCGCAAGCGCGTGAAGGTCATCATCAACGGGTCGAGCAACTTCTCGACCACGCTCGAGCTACAGCATGCGGTCTATACCGACGACGAGACCCCGGACGGGATACCGATTCTCAACATTCGCACCAGTCCGTTCGAGGCCGAGGGCTCCGGGATGGTGGTGTTCTGGCCGAACCCGAGCGAGTTCGCGCGTCAGATTCCCGGCCTCGGATGGCTGCCCGATGTCATCCTGCCGAGTCAGGCGATCCAGCTTGCGGCGACCTTCCGGGTTGCGCTGCAGGTCACTGAGGGCGTTCCCGGTTACGAGGCGCGTTATGCGGCGCTGCTGGCGCATTATGACGAGCAGGTCGAAAACTGGCTCGACATCGCGACGGGTTGGGAAAACACCAACACATGCGGCGCCAGCTACCATGGCCTCAACGTCGCCTTCATGCCGATGTATCACTGGGTCAGACTGGAGGATGATCTCATGCGTCGCGCGCGGCTACAGCGCGATGTCCTGCGGGACGCGCTTTGGTCGGCGGTCGAGGACCACAAGAACGTTTTCTTCAGCTTTATCTATGCCTCGCAGGCGGCGCCCGAGGATTCAGTCGAGGCCGTGATCGAGGAGCATCTCGCCCAGCTCGCGTTGTTCCCGAACGCGCCGCAAACAGCCGAGCCGCTGGATGTACGCTGGAAATATCCAGAGGATCCCGAATGTCCCGGGCTGTCGGCTGTTGCCACCGATGTCGACGACCGAGCGGGCGCGACCTTCATTTGGGAGCGCCACCCTTGGACCTTGACCGATCCGGGGGCACCCGATGTGGCCTTTGCGGGTGTCGACTATCTGTTGGCCTACTGGCTCGGGCGTCAAGCCGGCTTCATCGAAGGGAGCGGACGCGTCACCGTCACGCAGAACGGTACGGGTCGAGGGACCGTGACATCGAGCCCGTCGGGTATCGACTGCGGCAGCATCTGCGAGGCCGAGTTCGATCTTGGATCGGAGGTTAGTCTCGCTGCCGTGGCGGCACCCGGCTCCGTGTTCACCGGGTGGTCGGGAGACCCATCCTGCCCCTACCTTAGTCCATTGGATGGAGAGACGAGCTGCATTGCAACCTTCGAGCCCCTACCCGCCGGCGCCACGACCATCCATGCGGCCGTGCTGCCCTTCGCCCGCGCCGTGAGCCTCGGCGAGTCTGCGACCGCCTACGCCAGTGTCATCAACAGCGGGGACAGCATCGCCACCGGTTGCTCGATCGCTCTGCCGGGCGGTCTCCCTGCAAGTTTCGGCTATCAGACCACCAACGCCGCCAATACCGCTACCGGCACGCCGGATACCCCAGTGGACATCGCACCGGGAGCCACCCAAGGTTTCGTCTTCGCAATCACGCCTCAGGGCGCCATGCGCGCCACCGAGATCGCCCCGGTGTTTGATTGCGCGAATACCGCTCCGGCACCCAGCCACGCCGGCCTCAACACCTTTATCCTATCGGCGGCGTCGACTGCGCCGCCCGATCTGGTTGCGATCGGTGTGACCCCGAGCGGTGACGGCGTGGTTCGAATTCCGGGGCGCGACGGCATCGGCTTTTTTGCCGTGGCGGCGGTCAATATCGGCAGCGGAGGGACGATTACCGCCAGCGCGGACGACGGCGGGCGCGACCTGCCGTTGAGCATCCGAGTGTGCGAAACCAATGCTGGCGGCGAGTGGATTGCCTGCGGCGACAGTTTAACCCGCACCTTTGCACCAGACGAAACCGTCTATTACACGGTCCTAGTTAGCGGCACCGGCCGGCGAGTTGCCTTCGATCCAGCTGCGAACCGGCTGTTCCTGCGCCTGCAGGCGGCCGGCATGACCGTAGGCGCGACCAACGTCGCGGTGACGACCCCGTAGGAAGGCCCGGGTGATCGGTCTTGGCGTGGCCGATCACCGTTTCTTCGTCTTCTCGCACTCCGCGCAGATGCCGTAGAGCACGAGCGAGTGATCCTCGATGCGGAAGTTGCGCTGCTCGGCGATCTTGGATTGGCGCTCTTCGATGATCGGATCGCAAAACTCCACGACCTTGCCGCATTTGATGCAGACCAGATGGTCGTGGTGGTCGCCGCTGTTGAGCTCGAAGACGGACTGGCCGGTTTCGAAGTGACGCCGGCACACGAGCCCAGCCCCCTCGAACTGGGTCAAGACGCGATAGACGGTCGCAAGCCCGATTTCCTCGCCGTTGTTGAGAAGCTCTTTGTAGACATCCTCGGCGCTCAGGTGGCGCTTGCCGCAGTTCTCGAGAATGGCGAGGATCGCGACCCGCGGCGCCGTGACCTTGAGACCTGCCTGTTTGATCTGCTCGATTTCCAAATCCCGTCTCCCCGTCTAAGGCAAGCCGCGCACCGCGCGCGGGCATGCCCGATTCGTTTTCTGATTCGTCGCCCCGATGATCGGATCCGGGCGCTGCTGTATCATGCCTGGGTTCATTGCAGATGCGCTGTTTTCAAGACATGCGAAACCTGGTTTATATCTCGATTCTCGGCGGACTGGTCGCGCTCGCCACGACCGGTTGCTCCCGTGACAAAAAACCCGAAGAGTACCGGGGCTCTGTCCTGGAGGATCTCCCGTTCGTCTACAAGATGACGGTGCAGCAAGGCAATATCATCACCGAAGAGATGGTCGATCGACTCGAGCTCGGGATGAACAAACGCCAGGTTCAGTTCCTTTTGGGTACGCCCCTGCTGACGGATTTCTTCCAGACCAATCGCTGGGACTACACCTACACCATCCAGCGCGGGCACGATCCCATGGAGATCCGTTACCTCACACTCTACTTCCAGGACGAAAACCTTGCGCGCATCGAGGGGGACATTCGCCCGAACCCCGCGCGCGCCGAGGCCAGAGCACCGCAGGAAATGGTCGTGACCGTGCCGGATTATCAGGAACGTAAAGGACTGGTCAAACGCAGTCTGGAAACGATCGGCTTAGAGCCGAAGGACTAGAAGCCTGCCGGACGAAGAAAGCGGGCCGATCGCAAAGGGTCCAGAGGATGTTCAGTAACGCTTCAAAAAAAACTGAGCCATTCCGGCTCATTCTCCCCCAACCCCTCTCCCACGAGGGGAGAGGGGCTAAGATGGATCACGTGTTATTGAACGGTTGCTTACCCGTCCAGGATAAGCCGCGGCTCAGGACTCGGCGCTCTGGTCGGCCTCCGCGCCGCCCTTGCGCATCGGCTTTCCCTCTGCTGCCCGTCGCTTGCGTGCTTCCTTGGGATCGGCAATCAAGGGACGATAGATCTCGACGCGGTCGCCATCGTCCAAGACCTGATCCAATTTGGCCGCTTTTCCGAAGATGCCGACTTGGTTGACCGCCAGATCGATCTCGGGGCATCTCGAGATGACCCCGGATTGCTCGATCGCCTCGCGGACCGTCGTTCCGATGCGCACCTCGAGTGGACGAAGGACTTGGTCGTTCGGACCGACATAGGCCACGGACACCTTCAGATACTCAGTCACCATAGACCTCTTCGGCGCGTCGGCAAAAGGCGTCCACCAGGGTGTTCGCGATCTGGTGAAACACGGCCCCGAAGGCCTTGTCGATCAGATGTCCGGAGAACTCGAATTCCAACTCGAGCTCGACCTTGGAGGCGTCCTCGCGCAAAGGGACGAAACGCCATCCGCCGACCAGTTTGCGGAACGGCCCGTCGAGCAGATCGATGTCCATCCGCCGGTCGCGCTCGAATCGGTTGCAGGTGCTGAAGGTCTGGCGAATCCCCATCCGGGCGACCTCGATCTGACCGCAGATCTTCTCGTCGGTCTCCGAGATGACGCGTGTCTTGTCGCACCAAGGCAGGAATTTGGGGTAGGAGCCGACATCGTAGACGAGATCGAACATCTGAGATGCCGAGTAAGGCACCAGCGCACTTTTTCTGACGATAGCCACAGCGAAACCGCGTCCAGAGTGAAAACCGACGTTTAGACAGAGCCTGCCCCCTCGAGGGCATCCGAAGCCGTGTGCGTGACGCGGTTTAGAGAATGAAAAGATCCGAATGTCGTCGCGCGACCACCGTTGATCCACGCCCGTCGACCCTCGCGTACGGGTCTACCGGGAGGCGAGCCGACGGAAACCGTCGCAGGTGATCTCGGCGCTTTACCCCAGCCCGATCCACTTCAAGACGCCCAGGGCATTCAAGAGCACGATGCCAACGGCAATGGGGGCGACGTAACGGATCAGCAACCACCACAGGCGGTAGAACCAGCCGTCGCCCATCTCCAGCTCATCGACGGAAGAGGCACGCGACAGCATCCAACCGGCGAAGATCGCGATCAGGACGCCGCCCAAGGGCAGCATGATGTTCGCTGTCAGGAAGTCGAATAGATCGAGAAAGCCCTTGCCGAAGATCTTGACCTCCGACCAGGCGTTCAACGACAGCAGACAGGCGATGCCCAGCAGCCAGACAGTCACGCCGCCCAGCACCGACGCACGCACCCGGCTGAAGCTTAGATTCTCGACCAGCCAAGCCACCAGCGGCTCCAAGAGGGAGATGGCCGAGGTCCAGGCCGCGAACAGCAAGAGCACGAAAAACAGGGCCCCGAAGAAGGCACCGCCCGGCATGTCTCCGAAGGCGATGGGCAGGGTCTGGAAGATGAGTCCCGGACCGCTGTCGGGCGCCAGGCCGTGGGCGAAGACGATGGGGAAGATCGCAAGTCCGGCCAGCAGGGCCACCAGGGTGTCGAGCCCGGCGATGATCATGGTGTTCTGTGCGATCGATGAGTCGCGTTTCAGATAAGACCCGTAGATCATGATGGCGCCCATCCCGAGACTCAG
>NZ_DATITZ010000184.1:0-7256 GCF_035467215.1 Thiocapsa sp.
GGCTTCCCGAGGGGATCTCGCCGGCGGCGGCCAGGTCCTGATAGAGCAGTCCGACATAGGTCAAGAGCCGGACCGCCATGAGGCGATTGACGCTCGACTGAAACTCCAGCAGCAAGTAGACGTAGACCCAGCGCTCGCCCCGGCGCAGCCGCCAGATCATGTCGTCCTCGCGTTCGCGCAGGTCGTGGCTGACGCCGATCTCGCTGACGCGCTGCAGGCTGGTGAAGTCCAATTGCTCGACCCAGTCCTCTTGCACGAAGCCTCGGACCAAGTCCGCGACCAGATCGCGATGCGAGAACAGGAGCTTGTAGGAAGGATCGTGTTCGCCCATCCGGGAGCGCGGGACATTTCCATCGTTTCGGAAACATACCCCAAATCGACCCGGATGACAGCGAGTGCGTTAGGCCGATGGCTCAAGCGCCGGCAAGCTGCCACTCAGGACTGACCGCTGCCGGACAGGTAAATAATGGCAGCTGCCGCCCGAGCGTCGGCGTCGGGTTAGCGAATTGGACGCATTGCCGCCGCTTGCGGTTTTCTCGGAGAGCGACTCAGTTGTCCCAGGTGCCGTCTCCCATCGACCGTAAGCGAGCGACGGGTCCATCCTGTTTGCTGCCGCCCAAGCCTCCACGTTGAGTGAATGAATTGGACGCAGAGCGGACGCTGGCGGTTACGATCGGGACAGGCCGGTTAGGACCCGGAGCCTTCAGTCCCCCGTTGATCGCCTGGGGTCTGCACGTGCCGCATCGGCCCTCTGGCCGAAACGGAGGCGATCAGACGAAGATTTGCGGAAAGCGGACACCCTGCTGGGTTGCTGCGCATTCGTCTTCGGGCTGCTTGCGAACATCGATCACCGACACAAGACCGGGGAATCATGCCACGTCGGTTCCCGAGGGGGCAGGCCCAGCCCTCAGGAGCGTCCGCAAGCGGACGTGAACCGGACTCCAATGAGGGTCTCTGAGCCAGCAACCAGAGAGAACGTCGTCGGAATAGCGGCAGGCAGTGTTGTGAGCTTCTTTACGCTAAACGTAATGCGTACTATCCTCGACACGTGATCAAGAGCTTCGCCGACAAGGTTACCGCCGCCCTGTTCTCGGGCCGACGCGTGCGTGGTCTTCCGCCGGACATCCATCGCCGTGCCTACGCCAAGCTGCAAGCCCTGGATGCGGCGGACACACTCGACTTTCTGCGCGTGCCGCCTTCCAATCGCCTGGAGCAGCTTCGCGGCGACCGTGAGGATCAGTGGAGCATTCGCATCAACGACCAATGGCGCATCTGTTTCCGATGGGAGGAGCATGACGCCTATGACGTCGAGGTGACCGACTACCACTGAGCCCGGCTTATCTTCCAACATCGAAAGCACCAAAAAACCGTGACTATCCACAGAGAGCACCTGGACGAGATCGACTTCTCCGACGTGGCCGACGGCGCGGACATGATGCCACCGGTCACCCCTGGCGAGATCCTCCGCGAGGACTTTATGGAGCCCCTCGGCCTATCGGCGAATGCCCTCGCCAAGGCGCTGCATGTCCCGCCGAACCGGGTCACCGCCATCCTGAACGGCACCCGCTCAATCACCGCCGACACGGCACTGCGGCTCGCTCGATACTTCAGTACGACCCCGCAAGCTTGGCTGAATCTCCAGAAGAACTACGAGCTGGAAGTGGCGAAGCGGACGGTGGGCCGAACCGTCGAGGCCGAGGTCTCTCCCCGAGCTGCATGAAGGCGCAGCTGATCGAGAAGGCTTGCGGGGACTTCCAAGACTCTGTCCCTCACCGGGGGACCTGATGCGACCTGGGCATTCGTCCACAATGATCGTGACGGCCTGCCGCTGGAGACATTCAAGGTCATCTACGACCTGGCTGCTCAAAGCCGAGATGTTTCCATCGAGGTGTGGGGACGGTGCAATATCGAGACGACGGTCGGGGATCGGGGTCGGGTCTTTCCTTTTGCCAGTAGGACCAGACGAACCGAGACGCCCGTCTGCTGACCTCGCCACAGCGGGCGCTCGCGAGGCGTGCGCGACTGGCAGATCCGGGTCGAAAGCAGGTGTCCGGAGCGTGACCGCCAGCGTCCGCAACGCGCGTGCAGCAGTCATCGGATGGTCCAGGACGAGATCCCGACGTCGCAAGGACCGATCTCTTACGTTAGGCCCCGACGCATCGGTGTTTCACGGGAAAACCAAGGCACCCGACGCTCACCGAAGCCACATGCGTCGCGTGAAGTCCCAGGCGAGAATCCGGCACCGCTGCGCCGTCATCCGATGGCGATGCTCTGCGGCGCACTATCTGCGACCATATGCCGCGACCCCCGCAGCGCCGACGCCCCGCCATGCTCACCCCACGCCCTCATCCATTTCGCGCCCTCCTCCTTCCGATCCTGCTCTCGGCCGCCCTGCTCGGTGCCGGGTGCGAGGAGTCCCCCACGGGCCGCAAGCAGATCGCGCTGGTGCCGGAGGCGCAGATGACCGCGCTCGGCGAGCAAGGCTTTGCAGAGCTGCTGCGGACCCTGCCGCTGAACGACGATCCCGACGTGCGCGCCTACGTCGGCTGCGTCGCCGAGGCGTTGGTGGATGCCCTGCCGCAGCCGCACGGGCGTTGGTCCATCGCCGTCTTCGATGACCCGACGCCCAATGCCTTCGCGCTGCCCGGCGGGAAGATCGGCGTGCATGCCGGCATGCTGCGGATCGCCCGCACGCCCGATCAGCTGGCCGCCGTCATCGCCCATGAGATCGCGCATGTGCTGGCGGACCACTCCAACGAGCGCTTGACCCAGGAGCTCGCGGTCCAGGGCGGGCTGATGCTGGTGGATCTGTTCGCCGAGGAGCCGGGGAGTCTCAAGCACGAGGTGCTGCGCCAGGCGCTGGGTATCGGGGCGGAGTACGGGCTGCTGCTGCCCTACAGCCGAACCCACGAGCGCGAGGCGGACCGCATCGGCCGCGATCTGATGGCGCAGGCGGGCTTCGATCCCCGAGCCAGCGTCGCGCTCTGGCGCAACATGGCAGCCGCCGGCGGGGGCCAGCCGCCGGCTTTTCTCTCAACCCATCCCTCCCACGACAATCGGATGGAGGAGCTGGCCGATGACATGGAGCAGGCCGTCGAGATCTACCGCCAAGCCCGTGCCTCGGGGCGTGAGCCGGGGTGTATCCCGCCATGAGAAGGGAGGCGGACAGCGCGCGCCGACCCGGGCGAGCCCCGACGCCTCCATCGAGCAACGAATCGGCGACCCTCGACGCAAAGGAGCTGCCCGACCTCGATGCCGATGTTGAAGGCGGCCAGAGCGGGCGGGACCTCGTTTGCGGATAGGCCGATCTCGGTCAGGGCGCCCGCGAAGCCAAGTCCATGCAGCAAGCCGAACGCGAATGCCATTGCCCACGGAAACCGCTGAATCCAGGTCTCGTGCCCGCGCCCGGCGCGCGTCAACTCCACGGCGACAATGACGATCGTCAGCGCGATCAAGGCTTCGACCGGATGCGACGGAACCGTGACCACACCCAGCACGGCGAGCGCGAGTGCGACGCTGTGCCCGGCAGCGAAGGCAGTGATGGTCCAAAACAACCGCCGATAACCCTGCACGAGCAGGACGAGCCCGAGTACGAACAGCAGGTGGTCGGGACCGCCGAGGATGTGCTCGAAGCCCAGGAGGAGATAGTCGCTCAGGACATCGAGCCGACCGGCACTCTCCGGAACGGTGAATGTAGATGTATCGCCGCGCAGGACCGCTTGGAGCAAACGCCCGTCGGCCAGGTGGACGCGCAGCAGTGCATCGGTGCGGCGCTCGCGCAGGCCGTCGACACCGATCTCCGAGCCGATCAGGCCGCCGTCGCCGCATCGGGCGCTCCAGCGCAGCGTGATGCGCGAGCCCGCGCGGCTCGCAACCGGGTCGGACACGGGTGTGCAGCTCTCCGGGAGGATGGCTTGCAGGGGCGCGTCGGCGGTCCGAGCCACGGGCAATCGCCAGAGCACGTCCAGTGTTCCCGTCGCCGACTCCCGGATCTCCAAGAGCGCTGGGTCGAGCGGATGTGCGACGACGCTCGATGCCGCGCCCGCCAGCCACAAGAGCGCCGCCCACAGGATGGTCGTCCATATGGGCATCGGAGGCATGTGGCTCCGGGCAGTCGAGGTGCAACCGGCGCCGAAGCCGCAGCCGAGCGGACTCTCGACGTTGCTGATCGGCGCGTCGATCACCTCGTCGTTGCGGAAGATGACGTTGCGGCGCAGGTTGTCCGCGCCCGAGTTGCCGGTGAAGTTGTTGATGCAGGCGGCGCCGCTCGGGCAATCCGCCGAGGGCGGCGACCCGGCGTCTGGCACGTCGGGGATGGCGTTGTCCTGCGCCTGATCCCAGCAGGGCAGGGCGTCGGCGCATCAGCCGTTCGCGGCCATCGCCGTATATTCGTAGGCGATGAAGGACGTGAGGGCGCAGGATGAGGTGCGGTCGTAGGCGGCCTCCGCGTCGTCGCGAATCTTGTCCCAGACCAGCTTCGCCCGACGCACGCAGAGCGACCCGTCCGGACCGCAGAAGGCCGGGCGCGTCGGGTTCCGGCTGACGTTTTCGAGTCCAGCGAAGATGCTGGCCGCGGCGCCTTGGCGCAGGCGCGAGATCTCGTCGCGGGCGATGTTGCAGAGTGGGCTGTCGTAGCCCTTCGGAGTCGGGTCAACGTCGGGCGCGCGTCCGCGGCGATCGCGTCTTAAGCCGGTTCTTCTGGACTGCTTGGGGCTTAGGCTTACTCCGGGAAAGGCATGGCAGTTGGGGCAGATCTGGGTGTGCGCAACGTTCCGGCCATCGTCGGCACTTCGGGCCGGCCATCGCTTGGGTGTTTCGGGGTCAAGCGTAGCAGGGGAGCCATGACTCAGCCATCGGGCGTGGAGCGATAGATCGATGGGGACAAGGTCCGCCGCCGTCCGAGTCCGGAGCTTGCCCCAACCCTGACAGACAGGCCCTAGCGGTCCGGCGTGGCGTTTCGCTCGGCCGCTTCGGAGTGCGCGTCCAAATTTCTGATCTGATCAATGATGTCCACCAGTTTCCGACCCTTCTCGGTGAGTCTGTACTCCGTCCGGGGCGGCGACTCGGCGAAGACCTGCTTGGAGAGCAACTCGTATTGGGTCAGCTTGCGCAGCCGCTCCGACAGGACCTTGGTGGAGATCCCGTCGATATGGCGTTCCAAGGCTCCGGGCCGTGCGATGCCGGCGCCGATGGCTTGCAGAACCGAGACCGACCACTTGCAGCCGACCACGTCTTCGAGTTTCTTGTAGGTCGATCGAAGCCGCGGCGATGGTTTTTTTATCGTCTTCTGCATCAGCAAATTACACCAAAAAGTGCTCCGCTCACCGAAAAGTGCCCGCTGTTCGATCAAGCCTGATGCTCCCAACATCACTATCAGGCTTCTGCGGCACGCCGAGGCCATCCATCCAAACGGAGACCACAATGAAGAGCAAAGCGATCTTCTATCATGCCGGTTGTCCTGTCTGCATCGCGGCCGAGCAAAATCTCGCGAGTGCCATCGACCCTGCGAGGTATGAGCTCGAGATCGTCCATCTCGGCGACGATCGTTCGCGCCTGGAGGAGGCGGAGGAATTCGGAGTCAAATCGGTGCCGGCCCTGGTCGTGGACGGGGCCGCGTTTCATATCAATTTCGGAGCCGGCATCGACGCGCTGAGATGATCCCTGTTCCGGATCTCGTGCCCGGCGGACACGGAGACGCCCGCAACCCCGGCACCGGCAATGCCGTCGCCGGGGATCCGGCGCCACCGCGTCAGTCCGACCCGGTCGCCACCCGTCGTTCGGGTGAACGGATCCATTCACTCCAAGAACCCGCATAGAGTCGCGAGCCATTCAGCCCTGCGATCTCCATCGCCAAGATGTTGTGGCAGGCATTCACGCCCGAGCCGCAGCTGTGAACGACGGATGACGGGGGCGCCTGGCCGATCGCTCGGGTGAAGCGTTCGCGCAGACGCTCCGCGGAGAGGAACCGCCCGTCCGCATCCAGGTTGTCCATCAGCGGCATATTGATGGCGCCGGGGATATGGCCCGCCACCGGATCGATGGGCTCTTGGTCACCGCGAAAGCGCTCGGGCGCGCGTGCGTCGATCAGGGTCGGCCGGCCCGCGGTCGGATCGGCGGCCAGCTCGGCGGCCAGCGCCTCGGTGGTGATCCATCGGGTGTCGTCGGGACTTGCGGTCAGCTCCCCTTTCTCATAACGAGGGACCTTGCGCGTCAGCGCGCCGCCTGCGGCGATCCAGGCTTGAAGCCCTCCGTCGAGCAGGGCGACCCGGTCGTGCCCGATCCAACGCAGCAGCCACCAGAGCCTGACCGCGAATCCGCCGCCCACATCGTCGTAGACGACGACGCGCGTCCGCGGCGAGACGCCGCAGTCGCCGAGCCAGGCGGCGAGGCGCGCTGGATCGGGCAAGGGATGGCGCCCGGTCGTCGGACCGATCGGGGAGGACAGATGCGCGTCGAGATCGGCGTGATAGGCTCCCGGGAGATGGCCCTCCGCATAGGCTCGACGTCCCGCCTCGGTGTCGGCCAGCGAGAAGCGACAGTCGAACAGTCGCAGGTCCGAATCCTCGACCCCGGCGAGCAAGGTCGACGCATCGACGAGGTATTCTGGGACGCCGTTCAAGCGTTGAATGCCTCGAGCCCGGACAGACGCATCCGGTGATCACATTCGACCGGTCGGCGCGGTGTTTTACCCTCCACGGCATGCGCGATGGCGCGGATATGATCCGGCGTGCTCCCGCAGCATCCGCCGATGATGTTGAGGAACCCCGACCCCGCCCACTCTTCGATCTGCTCGGCCATCTGATCCGGCGTCATGTCGTAGCCGCCCATCTCGTTGGGCAGTCCGGCGTTGGGGTGAAAGGTGGTGTAGGACTCGGCGATCCGGGCCATATCCTCGACGTGCGGTCTGAGCAGATCCGGGCCCAAGGCGCAGTTGAGCCCGATGGCGAAGGGTTTGACGTGGCGAAGGCTGTTGTAGAAGGCTTCGACGGTTTGACCCGAGAGGGTGCGCCCGGACGCGTCCGTAATGGTGCCCGAGATCATGACGGGCAGGATGACGCCGTCTTCCTCGAAGACCTGATCGACCGCGAAGGCCGCGGCCTTGGCGTTGAGCGTGTCGAAGATGGTCTCGATCAGGATGATGTCGACATCCGCGGCGATGAGCGCTCGGGTCGCCTCGGCATAGACCGCGACCAGCTCGTCGAAATTCGTGTTGCGTGCGCCCGGGTCGTTGACGTCCGGCGAGATACTCGCGGTCT
>NZ_DATITZ010000185.1:0-17053 GCF_035467215.1 Thiocapsa sp.
GTCATCCCCTCCCGCCCGCGCGTGCGGTCCACAGCCTTTATGCCACGTAGCGAACGTTTAGGCCGAGGAGCCGGATGCCTGAATTGGGCACGTCCGGATCTGTGGGAACCGCGGGTGAGCGATCACCCGCGGTCACCCGGCTTGAGCGCAGTGCCGGGCAGGGGTAGCGGCGACTTTAGTCGCCCGCGTTGGTCGATACTCCCCGGAAACCACCTCGGCTAATGGATGACTGCTCACTCCGGTGCAGCTGCGCTCCGATCTGATTCGGCGTTCTGCTCCGGCACCGATGGACCAAGCCAAGGCGCCGCTCGGCGCAGATCCACACGCGGGATACGCAGCTGGATCCGGTCCGAGGTCACCTCGCGCGACATGGACGCGACGTCGGCGTCCGGCGGCAAGGTCAGACGCTGACTCGCCGACCCGCGCATGACACTGTAGCCCCGGCCGTAGCCCGCGTCGAAGCTATCCGTTTGATACTCCTCGGCCCGAGTCCGGTAAGCAATCCTCAATCCGCGCCCTCTTGAACTGATTTGGACCTGCTCGGGAGCGATGTTTGCAAGCCTGATCTCGACGAGATAGGCGTCGGGGGTCGCTCGTCGCGAGATCGACAGATGTCTCGCCTGCCGGCTCAAGGCCGCGGGCTGCGCGGAAGGTCCGTTCGATTGTGCGGCGAAGGGGTTACTCGGCGGCACAGGCAGCCCCGGCGGCTCCATGAACGGAGGTGGTCCGAAAGACTGCGGCGCGTAAGGGTTGCCCGGGTCCACGAAGGGGCCATGGTTGCTCCATCCGCCGGCCCATGGGGCAGCGGGAGCGTAAGGTCCGGGCGGTGGCGGTCCGTAAGGACCCCATGCGAAGGACGGGGCGGAAGCGACGATGATCAAAACCGCGGCGGGCAGGTGAGCGATACGCATCGGTGACTCCTACATCTTCGGGGATCCGATACGTCAAGTATAGGGCGGCGGAGGACATTGGCGCACCCGCCAAGTCGGGCGATCCGCCGAATCGACGAGGCCATGCGCCAAGAGCCAGAGTCGCGCATCCTCGGCATCCTGCTCGAACCAACGCTTGGTCGAGCCCAGCCGAAAGCTGTAGCCCCAGGCATCCATGTCGGCGAAGAGGCGCTCGCGCCCGAGCCCCGGGATCGCATCCGCCAACAGCACTTGGAGATAACAGACCGCATTCTCTTCCGGGTCGTCGCCACCGGCATCCGTATGCAGGCGCGCGCGCCGATCCGGGTCCATACAGATCCAATGCCCCGCCTCGTGCAGAACCGAGTGCAGAGGCGTCTCGGGTGTGGCATGCAGGACGTCGCCGACTAGGCCGGCTTCCGACTCACCCCAATAGGAGCCCGGAATCGGCTGGCCTGCGTCATGGACGCGGAACCTCAGGCCGAAACGCCCGAGCAAGGACACGACCTGCTTGATCTGCGCACCCATGGCGCCGAGCGTCTGGACGCGTGGGGGGCTTGCGGGGGGGGCGTGATCGTCCATCATGCTGTCGCTGTTGGCTTTCAGGGTCGGTCGGCGGATCGCGGTCTGCGGTGGGGTGATGAGCGAGAACAAGCATACGGCAGGTTCCTTAGCGAGACGAGGCCTCGCTCGCAAGACCCAAGACCGGCGACCCAAGACATCAGTCGCTCGTGACACCCGCTCTGCGGTGTCACGCCTGCCCCTGGCGCTCTGCGCCACGTGCCACGATGGCCGGTTACGAGCAAGGCCGTTGATGGCGACATTCGTAAACCCGGTCGTTCCGTTCCACGCGCCGATCTCGACCCCCGCATAATGAAACCCGCTTGCATCGATCTTGCTCAAGGAGATGCTGTTGAGCTTCACGCCTCCCGGTAGGTCGGTGTAGAAGATAATGCCGGCGCCGTCGTTGGCGTCCGCGCCGGATCCCCTGACGTTGAGGTTGGAAATGACGAAACCGGCGGTGTTGTAGGCAAAGATGCCATCGCCTTCCCCGGCCTAGATCGTTGCCCTCCCGGTTCCATAAGAGCCGACACGGATCGGGGCGGCCGCTGTTCCTCGATCGAACGCGTCGAAGAACACATTTCCGTAAAAGCTGTCCCCTCCCCGCAAGAAGACGCGATCGCCGGGAAAGAGAATGAGGTCGTTGATTTTGTTTAAGGAGCGCCAATGGGCTTGAGGCGATGCCCCTGAGTTCGTATCGCGGCCGGCGTTGCTCAGGTAGTAATCGGCACCGAAGGAGGGCGAAGGGAGCAGCACGAGTGCGAGCAACAAAGGATAGAGCATGTGAGGTCTCCGAAAGTTCTCGCGTCGCATGTCACCGATGCCCCTATCGCTTGCGGTTCACAAACGTCTTGAGTCGCTGGCGATTCTTGATCTGGCTGGGCGTGAGCTTGTTGCGACGACCTGCGAAGGGGTTGGTGCCGCTCTTGAACTCGATCCGCAAGGGGGTGCCCAGGAGCTTGAGCTCGCGCCTGAAGCGGTTGATCAGATAGCGCCGGTAGGTGTCCGGGACCGACTCTGTCTGGTTGCCGTGGATGATGATGATGGGCGGGTTGCGCCCACCTTGGTGGGCATAGCGCAGCTTGATGCGTCTGCCGTGTACCAGGGGCGGTTGATGCTCCTGAACGGCGTCCTCGAGCAGTCGCGTCAGCTCGGGTGTCGAGAGGTTGCGGGTGGCATTGGCGTAGGCCTTCTCGACCTCATCGAGCAGAAGGCCCACACCGCTGCCGTGCAGTGCGGAGACCAGGTGCATCTTGGCGAAGTCGAGGAAGGCAAGCTTGCGCGCGAACTGGGTCTTGATCTGCTCGCGTTGGTCCGGATCCAGCCCGTCCCATTTGTTGATCGCGACCACCAGTGCCCGACCGCGCTCGATGATGTGTCCCGCGAGCGTGGCGTCCTGCTCGCCGACGCCCTCGTGGGCATCGAGCACCAGGATGACGACATTGGCTGCGTCGATCGCCTGGAGTGTCTTGATGACGCTGAACTTCTCGATCACGTCGTCGACCCGGGCGCGTCGGCGCATGCCAGCGGTGTCGATCAGGGTGTAATGGCGACCCTGTTGCTCGAAGGGGACGAAGATGCTGTCCCGCGTGGTGCCCGGGCTGTCGAAGGTGACCAGCCGGTCGTCGCCGAGGATGCGGTTGATGAGTGTCGATTTGCCTGCGTTCGGGCGCCCGACGATCGCGACTCGGATCCCTTCCTCGGTCTGGGCGGCGTCGATCCCCTCCTCGTCGGTCGCCGGGAATCCGGCGAAGACGGCGTCGATGAGGTCCTGCACGCCGCGCCCGTGGGTGGCCGAGACCGCCCTGGGCTCGCCGAGACCGAGCCGATGGAAGTCGGCGGTGGCCAGCACCGGGTCCATGGTGTCGCTCTTGTTGACCACCAGGCTCACCGGCTTGCCCATGCGGCGCAGCCGTGCGGCGATCTCGATGTCGCCCGGGGTGCAGCCGTCGCGCGCGTCGACGAGGAAGAGCAGATGATCCGCCTCGTCGATCGCGAGCTGGACCTGGCGCTCCATGAGGGCCTCGACCCCGTCGACGGCCTGGCTGATGCCGCCGGTGTCGACGATGACATAGCGGCTCGGTCCCACGACGCCGATCCCGTACTGGCGATCGCGGGTCAGGCCGGGAAAGTCCGCAACCAGTGCATCGCGCGTGTGCGTGAGTCGATTGAATAGCGTCGACTTGCCCACGTTGGGGCGGCCGATCAGTGTGATGACGGGCAGCATGCCGTTCAGGGGCTGGACTCCGGTGGTGCGGATCCCGGCGAATCGGCCGGTGCGGTGTCGACATCGCGCGAGGCGGCACCCGCATCGGCGGGCGCGCTGCCGCGCAGGCTCGTCTTGGCCGCGGGCGCACCGCCGATGCTCAATGCGGCCAGTGTGCCGTCGTCGGCGAAGACATAGAGACGGTTGCCGACAACCAAGGGTCGTGCCGTGATCGCCCCTTTGCCCGTAATGCGGGTGCGCCCGACCAGACGGCCGTCGGAGCGCGTGAGCAGGTGGACATAGCCGTCGAGGTCGCCGACCGCGATCAGGTTGCCCACCAACGCGGGGGCGGTCACCTGACGGTAGCGCAGACCCTCTTGCCGCCAACGCCCGGCGCCGTCGTTCGGGTCGGCGCCCCAGATCTGGTCGCTCGAATCGGTGATGAAGAGATCGGAGGCATCGGCGACGAGTCCGGCGTGTGCGGAGAGCTCGCGTCGCCAGATAATGGTGCCGGTGCTGATGTCGACGGCGGCCAGATCGCCGTTGTAGGAGCCGACGAAGGCGATGGTCCCGATCACGACCGGGTCGGCATCGATGTCGGCGATGCGCGAGAGCTCGGAACGCCCGCTCGGACGGGTGATGGCGACCTCCCAGAGCGGTGTGCCGTCGGCCGGATCGAGGTTCAGGAGCTTGCCGCCGGAGAGCCCGACGAGAACCCCTGCTGGCGTCATGACCGGACTACTGCTGCCGCGCAAGGTGAGCACGGGCGCCGGATAATTGACGCGCCATTGCTGGGTGCCGGTGTTGGCATCGATCCCGTAAATGCTGTCGTCCAGGGTGTGGACGATCACTTGGGCGGTGTCGGTCAGGCGCGGGACCGAGAGAACCTCGCTGCCGAGCTGTGTGCGCCAAAGCTCCTTGCCGTCGCTGTTGGAGAAGGCGATGAGCTCGCCCCGACTGGTGCCGATGACCAAGCGGTCGCCCTTCACATCGGGTCCACCGCTGAACTGCAGATCCGTGTCGCGCTCCCAGAGGACGCGACCGCTGTCCGCGGCGACGGCGACCAGCCGACCGCGTGGATCGGCGACATAGAGGCGATCCGCGGCGAGCACCGGGACCAAATAGAGCCGTCGTTCCGCCGTGCCGCGCGTCACTCGCGCCGACCAGAGGGTCGTCAAGCCGACCGTCTGCGCGATCTCGGTGAGCTTGGTCGGCGGTGTGGGATCCTTGTCGGCGCCGATCCAGGGGATCATCCCGCAACCGCTCAACAGGCCGGCGAGAAGCAGTACCCCGAGTCGGGCGGCGCCCGCTTTCGATTGCGTGACCATAGACGGCTCTCCGACCGCTATCCGGCGGCGGGTAGGTTGTCGAGCTTGAGACGGATCAACTGCGAGAACCCGGTCCCTTCGGCGATCGCCTGCTCGTAAGCTGCGCGCGCCGCGACCGTATCCCCGCGTGCCGCGGCGATGTCGCCCCGCACCGCGGCAAAGTCGCCGGCAAACTCGGGACTGGTGTCGTGATCCGCAACGGTCTTGGCCGCCTCGTCCAGACGCCCCTCCGCAACCTGGATCCGCGCCAGGCGAAGCGCTGCGATGCGGGCCAGGGCGGGGTCCGGGGCGGCGGCGATCACCCCTGTCAAGGCGGTCATGGCCGCCTCGGCTTGGCCGGACTCGTAGAGCGCCTTCGCCTCGACCAGCGCGCCGAGCGCCGCATAGGGCGTCGATGAGAACTCGTCGTTCAGCATGCGGGCCTGGGTCACGACCGCCTCGGTTTGACCGGTCGCGGCGTTCGCGAGCACCTGGTCGAAGACCGCCGAGCCCTGGCCGGCGACGCTGTCGCGATAATCGCCCCAGTAGCGCCAGCCGACGATGGCACCCAGTCCGATGGCGATGCCCATGACTATCGCCACGCCGTTCTCTTTCCACCAGGCCTTGATGGCTTCGACTTTTTCGTCGTCGGTCTCGTAACTCACTTCGTTCTCCGTGGTGTCGTGGATTCCCGTGCGGCCCGGCCGGCGTTATCGCCCGCCGCCATCAATCCGGGTTCTCGATCTCTCGGGCCAGGAAATCGACCAAATCGTCGAACCCAAGCTCCTGCTGACCGCTGTCGTCCCGCAAGGGTTTGACGCCGACGATGCCCTGCGCCAGCTCCGCCTCGCCGAGGACGAGTGCGAAGGTTGCGCCGCTCTTGTCGGCCTTCTTGAACTGGCTCTTGAAGCTGCCGCCGCCACAGTGGGACATGAGTCGCAGACGGGGAAGGGCATCGCGCAGACGCTCGGCCAGGGCCGGGGCCTCGAGCTGGGCCTGATCGCCGACCGCGACCAGGTAGGCATGCACCGCAGGCTCGCCGGCGTGACCCGCGAGCGCGAGCAGCTCCACCAAGCGCTCGAGGCCCAAGGCGAAGCCCACGGCCGGGGTTGCGCGGCCACCGAGCTGCTCGACCAATCCGTCGTAGCGGCCTCCGGCACAGACGGTGCCTTGGGCGCCCAGATCCTCGGTGATCCACTCGAACACCGTGCGGTTGTAGTAGTCCAGACCCCGCACCAGCCGCGGATTGAGACGGTAGGGGATACGCGCCTGATCGAGACCGTGGCGAACGCCCTGAAAATGGGCCAGGCTCTCCTCGCCGAGATGATCCATCAGCGTCGGCGCATCGGCGACGACCTTCTGTGTCTCCGGGTGTTTGGAGTCCAGGACGCGCAGTGGATTGGTGTGCAGGCGCCGCAGACTCTCGGCGTCCAGATGCTCGCGCCGTGCCTCCAGATAGGTCACCAGCTGCTCGCGATACAGGCGGCGCTCCTCGGGGTCGCCGAGGCTGTTGATCTCCAGACGCAGGCCATTCAGTCCGAGCGCACGCCACAGCCGTGCGGTGAGCAGGATCAGCTCAAGATCGATATCCGGACCCGCGAGCCCGAAGACCTCGGCGCCGATCTGATTGAATTGCCGGTAACGGCCGCGTTGCGGGCGCTCGTGGCGGAACATCGGGCCGCGATACCACAGGCGCTGGGGCTGGACGAGCAGCCCGTGCTCGATCGCGGCGCGCACGCAGCTCGCGGTTCCCTCGGGGCGCAGACTCAGGCTGTCGCCGTTGCGATCCTCGAAGCTGTACATCTCCTTCTCGACGATGTCGGTGACCTCGCCGATGGAGCGCTTGAACAGATCCGTGACCTCGATGATCGGCGTGCGGATCTCGGCATAGCCGTAGCCTGAAAGGATGGAGCGCGCGGCGTCCTCGATGCGATGCCAGGTGGCGACGGCCTCAGGCAGGATGTCGTGCATCCCGCGAATGGCCTGGATGTATTTACTCATGTTCGGCGGCTCGATGTGTGCGGGCGACGCTCGGATGGGTTCGGCCTGAGCGCACCGTCACTCGGGCGATGCGGGATCGAACGAGAATCGCGCCACGTTGCCGCGCGAACGACCTTCCAGATCGAAGGGCTTGCCGTCGACCGTCATGCTGCTGTTGTTGACCCGCCCGACGGTGAACCGGAAAGGGGCTTGCCCGGTCACCTCTTGCCGATCCCCGGCCTTCATCTCGCCGGCGACGAGGCGCTGTCCGGCGGCGTCGCGGATTTCGAGCCAAGAGGGGCCGGTAAATTCGAGGACGATGCCCGTCGCCGTCGTGGGCTCGGCGGCGGGCGTCGGGGTGTCGGCATCAGTCGTCGCGGCCGTTTGAATCGACCCGCTTGTGGTCTCGGCGAGCGGGCCGGCTGTCGGCTCGGTCACCGGCTCGGGTGACGATCCCGGCGCCGAATCGGTCATGGATGCGGGCGAGTCAAGGCGCGTGCCGGGTCGATCGGGGTCGACGTCGGACGGCTCGGCGATCGGCGGCTCGGGCGTCATCGTTGTTGCGAGGCCGTCCGTCGGGGTCGATTCGCTCACCGCTTCGGGTGTCTCCTCGGCGAGCTCGGGAGCCGGTGTATCGATGCCTTCGCTATCGCCACTGCCCTCGGCATCCATGACCAGCGGATCCGGGTCTGTCGTGTCGAGGCCCAGCTCCGGGGCGAGCTCGGGGCGATCGTGCCACCAGAGTGCAATCATCGCGACGACCGCGGCGGCCAAGGCGAGGCTGACGAGGCGCACCAGGATGCGGGTGCCGCCCGACTCGCGATCGGACCCCGGGATCGGGCGGGCGGGCTCCAATCTCTTCGGTGTCCCGGCGTGGGCCTGGTAGGCGGCAATCAGCGGCGTCGGGTCAAGGCCGAGCATGCGCGCGTAGTTGCGCAGATAGCCGGTGATGAAGACCGGGTCGGGCAAGAGGTCGAAGCGGTCCTGTTCGAGCGCCTCGATGATCTCGGGCTTGAGGTGCAGCTGCGAGGCGATCCGCTCGATCGCCAGGCCACGCGATTGGCGCTGCACCCGCAGGCGTCGCCCCGGGCTATCGCCGAACTCGACCACGTTCTGGTCGTTCGGGTCGGTCGATTGTGTCTGGTTTGTCACTCTTGAGGTCCCTACAGCTCGCGGGTCTCGGACGCATCCGGAAAGTTTGCGCGCATCGCCTTCTCGTACTCGGCTGCGCGGGCTCGGTTACCCAGTGCACGTTCGGTCGTGACCGCGGTGGCGAGTGCCTCCCGGGCCGTCGCAGGGGTGCGCAAGGTCGTCGGCTCGAAGTAGCGATCCAGATAGAGCTTTGCCCCCTGCATGTTGCCGCGTTTGAGCTCGATCTCTGCGAGCTTCACCAGCGCCGGGCCGAAGCCGGAGTTGGCGGTGACGGCAGCGCGATAGTAGCCTTCCGCCTTGACCGCGTCACCGGCGCTGCCCGCACAGGTGCCCGCGTTGGTCATCGCGACCCAAGGCGTCGAGTAGAGTGGGTTGTCCAGCGCCTTCTTGAAGTAAACGTCCGCCTCGGTGTAGCGCTTTTGTCGACACTGATAGGCGCCGAAGGCGTAGAGGACATCCGAGTTGTTCGGCGCGAGCTTGACGGCGCGCTCGTAGTGCGTGGCCGCGAGGTCGGGCTTGCCCATCTCTTCGTACATGAATGCGAGCCACACGTGGGCCTTGGGGTAATTCTTGTCGGCCTCGATCGCCTGCTGAGCGCGACGGAATGCGACCTCGGTCTGGCCGCGGTTGTAGTACTCCTCGGCCATCTCGACGTAAAGGGCCGCGGGGCTGTCCTGCGGATCGAGCCCGAGCGGATCGGAGTCTGGCTGTGTGGCTTTGCTCGCGCAGCCGGCCAAGCCGAGACAGAGTGCGCTCGTCACCAGGACTGCGTTCGTCGTGAGCCGGCCGGCGGGTTGACTCGTCATGGCGTCGCCGCCTTCTCAATCCGAGCCCCGCCGTTCAAAGGGATCGCGACCGCGACGCGCCCGAGCCGACGGGTGCGATCCTCGACCCGACCGACGAGCTGCCCGCAGGCGGCGGCGATCTCGTCGCCGCGGGTCTTGCGGGTCATGGTGAAGATGCCGGCACCGGCGAGGCGCGCGCGAAAGGCCTCGATGCGCTCGGGCGGCGAGGTGGCGTACTGGTTTCCGGGGAAGGGGTTGAAGGGGATCAGGTTGACCTTCGACGGAATCCCCTCGAGCAGGCGGATCATCTGCTTGGCATGCGCCAGGCTGTCGTTGATGCCGTCGAGCATCACGTATTCCCAGGTGATGCGGCGGCGTTTGTCGTTGCCCACGTAAGCCTTGCAGGCCGGCAGCAGCTCGGCGAGCGGATATTTTCGGTTGATCGGGACCAGCTCGTCGCGCAGGGCATCGTTGGGTGCATGCAGCGAGACGGCGAGCGAGACGTCGCTCACCTCGCGCAACCGATAAATATTCGGGACGATACCCGAGGTGCTGAGCGTCAGGCGCGTCTTGGCGATCATGTAGGCGAAATCATCCTGCATGATGTCCATCGCCTTGACGACGGCATCGAAATTGGCGAGCGGCTCGCCCATACCCATCATGACCACGTTGGACGGTGCTGAACCCATCTGCCGGGTGGCATGCCAGATCTGACCGGCGATCTCTCCGACCGTCAGGTTGCGGTTGAAGCCCTGAGTGGCGGTTGCGCAGAAGGAGCAGTTGAGCGCGCACCCCACCTGGGATGAGACGCAGATGGTCGTGCGGCGTCCCTCCGGGATGAAGACGGTCTCGATGCGCTGACCGTCTTCAAGCTCCATGATCCATTTGATGGTTCCGTCGGCCGAGGGCTGATCGTGGATGATGCGCGGCAGGCGGATCTCGACGGTCTCGCGTAGCGTATCGCGCAACCCCCGTGACAGATCCGTCATGGCGCCGTAGTCGACGACGCCGTGCTTGTGGATCCATTTGAAGAGGCTGCGTCCGTGAAACGCCTTGAAGCCGAGCCCGAGCACCAGTCTCTCGCAGTCGGCAAGATCCAGGTCGAGGAGGTTGGGCTTGAGCTCGGCGTTGGTCACGGGGATCCTCAGCGGGTGCGCGGGCAAACGCCTTCCGGGAAGAAGAAGGCGATCTCCACGGCCGCGGTATCCGCGGCATCCGAGCCGTGCGCCGCGTTCTCGGTGAAGGAATCGGCGAAGTCCGCACGGATGGTGCCGGGTGCGGCATTGGCCGGGTTGGTGGCGCCCATGATGTCGCGATTCTTTGCGACCGCGTCCTCGCCTTCGAGGACCTGAACCATCACCGGACCGGAGGTCATGAACTCGACCAGCTCGTCGAAGAAGGGCTTGCCCTGGTGGATTCCGTAGAAGGCGGATGCCTGCTCCTTGCTCATATGGAGCATCCGCGCGGCAACGATTTGCAGCCCGGCTGCTTCGAAACGGCCCAGGATGGCGCCGATGGCGTTTTTCGCCACCGCGTTGGGCTTGATGATGGATAGCGTCTGCTCGATGGCCATGGTGGTTCCAAATAGAGGATGCATAGAGGGGTTGGGTCGGATCGCCGGAATCGCGAGCTGGGGTTCTCGGGACAATCTGCCCGTCGGCTCGCCTCGCGGCCCGTCCCCGTCGGAGACTTGAGTGGATTGCAAAGTCTACCGATCGGGAACGCCTCGAGCAACGCCGGCTACGCCGGCTAGCCGTGTTCGGCGTGAGCGGTTGCGGGTTTGGATCGGCCGGGCGGTTCGGCGGATAATCGGCCGACCTCCTTCCGCGCGCAAACGGTTTTCCGAATGAGCCATTACGATGTCTTCAACGGCGATGCCGACGGCCTCTGTGCCCTGCAGCAACTGCGTCTGGCCGAGCCGATCGAGAGCATCCTGGTCACCGGTGTGAAACGCGACATCGCCTTGCTCGAGCGGGTCGAGGCGGTCGAGGGCGATCAGGTCACCGCGATGGATATCTCGTTCGACAAGAATCGCGGTGCGGTCGAGCGCTTGCTGGGGCAGGGTGCGCGGATCCGCTATTTCGATCACCACTTCGCCGGCGAGATTCCGGCCCATCCGGCGCTGGATGTCCACATCGAGACGTTGCCCGACAAGGGGACCAGTCTGCTGGTCGACGATTATCTTAATGGCTCGCAACGGGCATGGGCCGTGGTCGGGACCTTCGGTGACAACTTCGACGCGTCCGCCCGACGCGCCGCCGAGCCCTTGGGCCTGACCGAAGGGGAGCTCGGACTGCTGCGCGATCTCGGCATCTTTCTCAACTACAACGGTTACGGCGAGACGGTCGAGGACCTCTTGTTTGCACCTGACGTGCTTTTCCGCAGCTTGCAGCCCTACGCCGATCCTTTGACCTTTATCGTCGAGGATCCGACGTTTGCCGCCCTGCGCGACGGCTATGCCGACGACATGGCTCGGGCGCGCGCCGTCGCCCCCGGGTTCGAGAGCGAGCGGCACCGTCTCTTTATCCTTCCGGCCCAACCGTGGGCCCGCCGTGCCAGCGGCGTCTTCGCCAACGAGCTGGCCCAACAGGCTCCCGAGAAGGCGCATGCCATGCTGACCGGGTTGCCCGGGGGCGGATTTCTCGTCAGTGTCCGCGCGCCGCTCGCGCGCCCGGACGGGGCGGATGTGCTCTGTCGGAGTTTTCCGAGCGGCGGGGGGCGAAAGGCGGCGGCAGGGGTCAATCTGTTGCCCGAGGCCGAGTACGACACCTTCCTGGAACGTTTCCGCGCTGCGTTCGTATAACGAAAAGCCGCAGCGCCTCGGAAGAGGCGCTGCGGCATCTGACACGGCCCGGTTCGAGTCCTATTCGACGTCGGCGATGAAGGACCCGACATCCTTGAGCACGTGCGTCGTCTCTCGATCGCGCGATTGCTCTTCCTGAACCCGCAGGTCCACAGACTCGGCACTGCGCGACGCCGTGTCGGGCGAAGCACCGAGGGGAACGGGAGATGCCGTTATGTGTACGGTAATGGAGGCGTCGACGTTGCCGAATGGCGGGCGTCGACCTTTACTGGTATGAGGGGAAAGTTTGGCGAGGGGCGCTTTGAGGTGCGCCGAGATTCAGCGTCGCATGATCCGCCCGTCGGTCTTGGCGCTCACCGGGCTTTCGATGCGGAAGCCCTCGATGACCATGTCCGAGATGAGGCGTCCGGTCATGACGGGATCGGTCATCTCCTCGAGCATCGCATAGCCGTCTCCGCCGGCGGCGAGAAAGTCGGAGGTCACGATCCGATAACGGCGGGCAGGGTCGATGGGGAGGTCGCCGACAGTGGCGCTCGCAAGCCGCCCGTCCGCGATCCTGTAGCGCACCCCGGAGACTTGGAGAAAGCCACCGGGGTTGCCCCACGGGTCCAGTCCGGCGCTGCGCTCGAGTGCGGCGAGCAGCCCGGCGCCGGTCAACTCGCCCAGAACCAGCTCGTTGCGGAATGGGAAGGCCTGATAGATCGACTTGAGTGTGACAGGTCCGGCGGGGATGCTGGCCCGAAAGCCGCCGCCGTTGAGCAGTGCGACATCGGCCAAGGTGATTTCTCGCGCCAAATCAGTTACGAAGTTTCCGAAGGGGGCCTCTTCTCGGCGAATCAGCTCGCGCCAGGCGCTGAGCTCCTGCGTGCTGAAACCGACCACCGTATCGAGCTCCCGCTCGGCGTCCAGCGTGATGCGTCGGACCTCCGCCGCGATCTCCGGATCCTCGGGGCTCGCGGCATCGATCGGGATCAGTGTGTAGCCGGTTCCCGCCAGACGGCCCTCGCGGCAGCGGAAATCCATGCGTCCCAGCCAGCCGCCGCGTTCTCCGGCCTGTACGATGGGGACATTCTCCACAAACACGGGCTGTTCGTAGAGGTTGTGATTATGGCCGCCGACGATCAGGTCGATGCCGGGCACGGATTCGGCCAGCCGGCGATCGTCTGCAATCCCCAGGTGCGAGAGCACCACCACCAGGTCGGCCGCGTTGCGAAGCGCCGGCACCAGGCGTCGGGCGACAGCGACCGGCTCCTCCACGCTGATGCCCTCGATGTTGCGCGGATGGGTCGCGGTGGTCAGCTCCGGTGTCGTGAGTCCCAGAACCGCGACCTTCGGCGCATCCGGCCGCTCGATCACGACCGAAGAGAGCACAGGCAGAGGCTGTGGGTCGGACGCCACATTGGCGCTCAGGAAAGGGAATTCGGCCTCCTCGTTTAAGCGGCGAAAGATCTCTTGACCGTAGTCCAGCTCGTGATTCCCCATGACCGCGGCGTCCACACCCATGCGCCCGAGAAGCACCACGTCGGGCACGCCCAGGAAGAGGCTCGAGGTCAGTGTCCCTTGCAGGAGGTCGCCCGCGAACAACAGGACGGCCGGGCGGCTCGGATCCTCCGCCCGAACCTCGGCGACGGTTGCGGCGAGGCGTGCGATGCCGCCGCGCTCGGTCCCGTCGCGCGGGTCTTCGTAGGGCTCGAGCTGCCCGTGGATGTCGTTGAAGTGCAGGAGGGTGAGCGCCTGGCCCTGATCGCAGGCGGCCCAGGCTGGGGCCGGTGCCAGAAGAGCGCCGAGCAAGAGACAAGACCCAAGGATCACGGCCGACCCTGATCGCCTCGGGCGGTCCGCCGAGCGAGCGGCGACATCGGGGTCTTGGTTCCTCTCGTCGGCGACGCAGACAATGTTTGGGCTCATGGCTGGCGAATCGGCGGGCGGAGCGGAAAGCTTATGTCCAAAGCGCGCGAGACGTCCAACGGGATTGCCCGAGCTGCGCCGGAACGGTCACCTTGCCGAGGCGTGTCAACGCAATCGGTACGCGATCGGCACCACGATTTCGAGCCTGGAACGGCCCATGCTCGCCGGGATCGCCGGCATGGGGGACGCCCTCCGCAGCAGCTCCGACGCGGCACGATCGAGTGCGGTATGACCGGAGCTTGTCTCGATGCGATGCGAAAGGACCTTCCCGCTGCGGTCGATCACGAAGCGGACCCTGACGACGCCTTCCTGGCGCATCTTCCGGGCCTGGGAAGGGTAGCGCTTGTGACGTTCCAGCCAGGCCGCGAGCTGAGCGTAGTAACGGTCTTTGGATTTGCCCCCGTCGGCCTTTCCGACCGTTCCGCCGCCCCCCGCTCCGCCCGCGGACGGGGCACCTTTGCCGCCTGCGCCTGGTTTTCCGCCGGTGTTCGCATCGACGGATGCTGTCTTGGCCGAGGTCGATCGGGGTTTCGTCGTTTTCGGACCCGTCTCGGGTTTGGGCTTGGGCGCGGCTCGAGCGGTCCGTGGCGGCGGTGTCTCGCGGCTGCGGACCGGCTCGGCCTTTGGCTTCGGACGCACGGGCTCCACGGCAGTGATCGGAGCCGGCGCGGGCTCGGCGGCCCGGATGGTCTCGGTGGGCGTGGCGAGCTCAGGGGCGAGGGCGGGGACGCTGACGGCCTGGATCGCGGTCGCCTCCGAGATCGTCGCCGGGACCACCTCGGCTGCAATGGATTCGGCCGCCCCCGCTGCGCCGCCGCCTGCAGGTCCGGCCCCTCCGAGCGAGATGCGGATGCCGGGATCGTCCAGCTCGATCGGGGCCGGCGGCTCGAGCAGTTGCGCGAGGACGAGATGGGCGGCGAGGGCGAAGAGGAGTGCGAGCACCCATTGATAGCGTCGAGGCTCCATCACTCCAGGCTCATTCATCTCGCGCCAGGGTCAAGAGGTCGATGTCTTCGACCCCGGCCGCGCGCAACTGCTCGAGCAGATCGACCAAGCGAAGTGCTTCGAGGGTCGCGTCCGCCTTGATCTGAACGTGCGGAAGGCTCTCCGCGAGTTTTTCGGCGACTCTCTCCGCAAGGGTCGTGTCGTCGAGCAGCTCGCCGTCGAGGCTGATCCGTCCCGTTCGGTCGATCAGCAAGACAAGCGGCGCTGCTCGTGCGCTCTGCGGGCTGTCCGAGCGCGGAGGGGCCAGAGCAATCGACTCGGTCGGGGTGAGTTGGCCGGCCAACATAAAGAAGATCAACAACAGAAAGACGACATTGATGAGCGGAATCAGATTGGCTTCGCTGTCGGCTGCCGGCTTGGAGCGTTTCAATTGCATGGGGATTCAGAGGCGCAACAGGGTCAGGTTCGTTGCCCCGGCCTCGCGCAGGAGGTCCAAGACGTCGACCAGGCGCTGCAGGCTGACGCCGGGCGCCGGTTGGACCAGGATGCGCTGCGCCGGGTCTTCGCCGATCCGCGCCGCGACCCGTCCGGCAAGCTCGGTGGTGGCGATCGCCTCGGCGTTGAGGTCCAGTCCTTCCGGCTGCACACGCAACAGCCAAGACCCGATCACCGGGGTCCCGGCGCTCGCCGAGGCCGGTTCGCCCATCTCCACAGCCTGCCATTTGATCAGGCTGGAGGCGAGCATGAAGAAGACCAGGAGGATGAAGACCACGTCGATCAACGGAGTCAGGCTGATGAGTCGGCGATGCGGTGCGGGCGCGTCAAAGCGCATCGGGTATCCTTGGCGCAGCAACCGGCCGTTGCGGCGCGACGACCGGTTCCTCGAGCTGAAGCCCCCCGGTGAACACGCGCGTCACCTGATCCTCCAAGCGGCGGGTCACGCCTTCGAGGAGACGCTCCAGCCAATTCAGCGCGACGACGCTCGGGATGGCGACCGACAGCCCCGCGGCCGTGGTCAGCAGAGCGACCCAGATCCCGCCGGACAGAACCGACGGATCGACCTGATTTCCGGCCGCCTCGAGGGCTCGAAAGGCGTCGATCATCCCGATCACGGTTCCCAACAGACCGAGCAGCGGACTCAAGCTCGCGATCACCTCGAGCCCGCGAAGATGGCTTCGCAAGGACGTCAGCAGCCCCTGTGCCCGACGCTCGACCTCTTCGCGCAGCGCCGCCGGATCGTTCGCGTGGAGACTTCCCAGCATGGCGGTCCGAACCACCTCGGCGAGCGGGCTGCGTGCCTGCGCGAGCCGCTCGACCGCCTCGCGACGTCGACCGGCCTGCCAGTCGTTGAGCGCGGGCTCGATGTGCTCGGCACCGCCGTTTCGCAAGCGGGCAAACTGCCAGAGCTTGATCAGAACGATGGTCAAGGCGAGGACCGACATCCCGGCCAGAATCAGCATCACAGGTCCGCCGGCGTCGAGCAGGGCGCGCAGCGGCTCGGGGATGACGGTCACGAGCGGGGACGGCATGATCATGCCGAGCCAGGATGGCGCTGTCGTCAACGGATCCGACACCTCGGCCGCCGCGGCGGTCAGCGGAGCGAGTGCGGCGGCAGTCAGGGTTTCAGACATCGGGTCACTCTTCGGTGTTGGCCTCGGGGCTGGCCTCGGGGCTGGCCTCGGCGCGGTGCGGCGTCATCGGTCATTTCACCAATTGCGCCTCGGCGCGCGTCGACAGTGTCAGGCGCTCGATGCAATCGGTCTGCGGGCCCTCGGCGTCGCGACACTCGAGCACCTCGTTGATCAGGATGCGTCCGATGTCGGCACAGTCGAGATCCGGGATATCGAACAGCTTTACGGTCGTCTTCGCTGCCCGCAAAGGTGCGGTATCCACTGCCAGGCGTCGGGCAATCACGCCTGTTTGGTCGAACAGGATCAGGTCCAGCTGAAGTGCCTCGATCGCCGGTCCGGCGCTGTTGTCGAAGACCAGGTAGGCGCGACAGGCCTGCGTCTCGGGCTGTGGCTCCATCTTGTTGAGCTCGAGTTTGATTTCCTGAGCGCTGCCGATACCCGCGAAGGTGACGAAGGGCAGGAGCAGGAGTGCCTGCATGAGGTTGCGGTGATTCATCCGATGGAGCCTGTCAGCTATCGAGCCGAGGATCTTCGCCGCCCTCAGGGGCGCGGGTCAATCGGGGCCGATCGGATTTCGAGAATCCACGAGATCCGGCTCCGGCAGATCTCGGTACGCTCAGTCGACGACGCTCACGAGATCGCCGACCTTCATGCGCTCGAACAGAAAACGCGCGTCTTTCTCGCCGACGCGCACGCAACCGTGTGAATCCGGATAACCCGGAAGCCAGCCCTCATGCAGAAAATAATGTCCGTAGAACTGGATGGAGTAGGGCATCCAAGCCTGCATGCCGAGCTGGTTCGTATACCGAGACGACACCTTGTCCTTGTCTTTGCTGAGCACCGAGAAGGTGCCCCGTGGTGTTCGGT
>NZ_DATITZ010000186.1:0-20882 GCF_035467215.1 Thiocapsa sp.
GGACAGGTGACTCGCTCCTCCCGGCAGCTCCCGCATTGGTTTGACGTCGATCGGTGGATACGCCTTACGTGAGGAGCCGTGTACGGACCCGTACGCACGGTTCTGTGGGCAGACGGGGCTTCGGCCCCTCTGACCCGATCCTCCAAACCGCCGCGCTGCCGGGTTTCCGTCCGATGCCCTTGGCGCGGGGAGGATGGGTTTCGCTTCGCTCTACCCATCCTACGTTTCGGTTGTGTTTGAATCGTTTCTTACCTTGATCGTCTCGTGGCGACGCTGAGTCGCTCTTCGCAAAGCTCCAGGAGCGCGGGCGTCCAGGGTCGTCGCTCCGGGATGCGGCGGCTGATTGCGATGTGACGGACCAATGTCAGCAGGGCATAGGTCCTCACCGCGGCCCGGCATGCCTCGCCGGCGAGGCGCACGAAGGCCTCTTCGATGGCCAGCTCCAGGTCGGCCAGCGCATTCGGATCGCCGCAGGTCCGCAGACTCAGCTCGGTGACGTGCCCGATAAAGTTGCCCTTGTCCAGACCGGGATCGGCCAGACAGAAGAGGTCGAGATCGATCAGATAGTGCCGAGTGCCGTCCAGGACGAGGTTGTCGGCATAGCAGTCGCGATGGCTCGGGCACGTGGTGCCGGGTTCGAGCGAGTCGCCCAAACGCTCGCAGGCGGCGAAGAGCCGATTGATCCGATCCGCCCAGGTCGGGTTTTGCGTTGCGACCTCGCCGAGTGCTCGGTGCAGAATGCGCAGCTCGTCGCGCATGGTGTGGCGGCGGTCCGAGATCGGATCCGCACCATGCAGCTTGTGGATCGCGGCGGCGATCCGCGGGGACAACGGGCTTGTGCCGGCGCATGCGGACGCTCTGAACGGCGAGCCCGGGCGCGTGGGCATCGAGCCGTCGGCTCAGCGAAGGGCAGATCCGCAGATGCCGTTGCATCCGTGCCGGACTCAAGGCGAGCGGCAACATCGACATTCGGGTATCGGCGGGGGCGACGCTCGAATCCACCGTCGGTCGCGATTCATTCGTCGGCATCCTCATGCGGTCGACCTCCTCCGTCGGGGTGCGTGCGGCTCGATTGATGGTCTTTCTGTTTGGCTTCCGAGAAGGTGCTCCACGCGCAGGAGCGTCTGCTCGATGCGTTCCGGCCAGTCGCACTCGCGCCTGCGGAAGGCCTCCGGCGCAAGGCGCAGTAGACCGGCCGCGACGTAGAGATCCGTTTGGACCGGTCGATCGCATCGACCCTCATGGCAGTAGCCTTGAATCAGGTCGGCGGCGATCTCCTCGGCACGCGCCGATTCGAGCCGTCCGGCCAGGCAGTCGTCTTCGAGTCGCGCGATAAAGCTTCCGAGATCGGCCGCGGGGTCGCCCGCTCCGGCTTGGTCATAGTCGATGATCGCGACCCTGTCGGCGTCCAACAGGATCTGATCGGCAACGCCTCGATGAAGTCGTGGGCGTTGGCCAGGCGGGCGGCTCGAATGATCGCTGCCTCATCGCAGCCGGGGTCGCCATCAGCGTCTGCACCAGCCGCGCCGTAACCGATATTGTCTCGGATGCTGGCGGCAAAGAGCAGGCTGTCGGAGAGCACCACGCTCATTTGAGCGCGCAGCGAGGCGAGCCGGTAGGTGCGGATGTCGACGCCGTCAATGAGCACGCGGCCCTCGGTCGGATCATGCAGGCGCAGCAGGAGACTGAGCAGGGTCGATTTCCCCGCCACTGACGGGCCGACGATCGCCGCCCGCCCGCCCGCGGCCGATGCCTTGGCCAGGCGTGCGGTGTACTTGGCCAGCTCGCGGACGGGTCTGAAGGCGGTCTTGAGATAGGCCAAAAAGACGATCAGATCTCCCGGGGTGAGCGCACCGGCCAGCACCAGCCGGCGCCGAGCCAGAGCACCAGCGCGGAGGCGACACCGATGAGCACATCGACCGCGCGCTCCAGATTGGCGGCCAGGCGCTTGGCCTTGACCCCTTCCTTCAGATCCCGGTTGCCTTCGCTGCAGAAGGACTCGGCGAACCCCTTTTCGAGCGACAGGGCCTGGATGTCGCGGATCGCCGCCATGGACTCGGCGGCCTTCGCGGCCATTGCGCCCTCGCGCCGACGTTGCTCGCGGCTCACCGCCTGGATACGGCGACCGAAATGCAGCGTGGTCAGCCACAAGAGGGGCAGCAGCAGCAGTGCCGCCAGGGCGAGCTGCCAGTTCAGCCAAAGCATCACGCCGATCATCCCGACCAACACCAGGCTGCTGACCAAGAGCGGCAGGGTCGCCGTCACCGTGACCTCCTTGAGCATGCCGATGTCGCCGATGATGCGCAGCGTCAGCTCGCCGGTCTTGGCGCGATCGTGAAAGGACAGCGAGAGCCCCTGCAGATGCCGATACAGATCGTTGCGCACCTGGGTCAGGACCCGATGCCCGGCCAACGCGAACCCGACGGTGCGCCTTGCCTTCCGTTGTCTTCCTCGAGGTTGTAGTCTCGCGCCTTTCCCGTTGTAACCCTCAAGACACGCGATGCCTTCCGTTCCGTTGTTGCTCGATCCCGACACCTTGAAACACGCGATCCCCCCGGCCTACCTGGAACGGGGTAGGCGCTATCTGCAAGAGCGGCGCGTGCTGAGCGCGGACCACGATCCCGCGCGCGGGCTGGTGACGGGGCGGGTGCGGGGCTCGGGCGGGCGGATCTATCAGTGCCTCGTGCAGCTCGGCGAGCAGGCCGACGGCGCCTTGACGGTGGTCGGGCACTGCTCCTGTCCGGTGGGCTACAACTGCAAGCATGTGGCTGCGGTGTTGTTGTCGTTGGGTACACGAACCGCGAGCGCGATCGTGCCGGCCCAGGCACTCGCGCTGCCGTTCCAATTAAAGAGCTGGCTCGATCAGATCGAGCGTGCGACGGGCGTTCCGGCCGAAGAACCCCATCGGATCCTCTATTTCATCGACCCGGAGGAGCACCTCGGGGTCAGGCGCACAGGGGTGCGTGCGGCGAAGGCGCGGCAGCTGCTCGCCGGGGGCTACGGTAAACCCCAGGATTTCAATATCCTCGGTCACTCCAAGGCCAGCTTCATCGGTCCGGAAGATCAACGCATCATGGGCTTGCTCGCGGTCGCGCGGGGCGGCGGCGACCCGAGCGTCGCCTATCTGGATACCTTGACCGGTGCGGACGTCATGGCCGCGATCACGCGCACGGGGCGAGGTCACCTGCGCACGATCGACGGTCCGCTCCTGCGCGACGCGGGTCCGCTCGCGGGGCGGCTGGAGTGGCGCCTGGGAGAGGATGCCCGGTTGCGCGTGATCCTCGAGGCCGACCGTCCGGGGCTTTTGCTGTTGCCGATGTCGCCGCCCTGGTATTTGGATCCGGACACCGGCGACTGCGGTCCGCTCGAGACCGGCCTGGATGACCGCGAGGCGGGCGTCTTGGCGGCGGCCCCGGTGGTGGCGCCCGAGTCGGTGGAGGCGTTGGAGAAGGCGGCGCGGGAGCGTTTCAAGGGGCGCTCGGTTCACCTGCCCAAGAGCCCGGAGCGACGTCGCAGCGGCTCGGAGATGCCCGTCCCCCGCCTGCGCCTGCGCAGCGTCGATCTGGCGGCAAGCAGCGTGGGGCGCTACTGGGGCATCCAACGTCCGCCGGAGTGGGCACATCACGCGGTACTCGATTTCGACTATGGCGGCACCTCGGTCGATCCACGCGACCGTGCCCCGGTGTTGCGCCGCGTCGAGCAGGGGGTGCTCGTCGAGGTGGAGCGTCAGCCAGAAGCCGAACGGACGGCGATCGGCGTGCTCGAGGCGTCGGGCTTTCGTCGTGCCACGGAAGCGTCGGATGCCGATGGCCTATGGTTCGAGCGCGCGGACCCCGACACCTGGCTCGACTTCATGCAGGATGCGCTGCCCGACCTCGCGGCGCAGGGCTGGCGGATCGAGATCGGGGAGGGTTTCCACTTTCGGATCGCCGAGATCGGCGATTGGGAGATGGACATCGCGGAAGGCGAGGGCGGGAGCTGGCTCGACGTGGGGTTGGGCGTGGAGGTCGACGGACAGCGGGTCGACCTGCTCCCGCTGCTGGTGGAGATGATCGGGCGCTATCAGGTGGACCTCTCCACGCGAACGCTCGCGGCGATGGACGCCGAAACGCGCTTGCAGATGCGTCTGCCCGACGGGCGGCTGATCCTGATGCCGGTGGAGCGTCTGCGGCCCATCCTCTCGACCCTGATCGAGCTGTACGACCCGGAGGGTCCGCTGGGATCGCAGGGGAGCAGGGGCCGCTTGCGTCTGTCGCGCGTCCATGCCGCCCAGCTCGCCGAGCTGGAGGCAGCGGCCCCGGCGCTGCGCTGGCGGGGCGGGGAATCGGTGCGCGAATGGGGTCGGCGGCTGCGTGACTTCCGAGGGCTGGAGGGGATCGCGCCGCCCGTCGGGCTGACCGTGGAGTTGCGGCCCTACCAGCGCCAAGGGCTCGATTGGCTGCAGTTTCTGCGCGAGTACGGGCTCGGCGGTGTCCTCGCCGACGACATGGGTCTCGGCAAGACGGTGCAGACCTTGGCGCATCTCCTGGTCGAGAAGGAAAGCGGGCGGGCCGATCACCCGAGCCTGGTGGTCGCGCCGACGAGTCTCCTCTTCAACTGGCGCCGCGAGGCCGAGCGTTTCGCCCCGGCGTTGCGTGTTCTCTCGCTGCACGGCTCGACGCGACACACCCGGTTCGCGTCGATCTCCGATCATGACCTGGTGCTGACGAGCTACCCGCTGCTGCCGCGTGATCTGGACGCACTCGCGAAGCAGGATTTCCATTTGCTGATCCTCGACGAGGCCCAGAACATCAAGAATCCGCGCAGCAAGGCCGCACAAGCGGCCCGTGGGTTGAACGCCCGCCATCGGCTCTGCCTGACCGGCACGCCCATGGAGAATCATCTCGGCGAGCTGTGGTCGCTGCTCGACTTCCTGATGCCCGAGCTGCTCGGCGACGAGCGCCGCTTTCGGCGGCTGTTCCGAGTCCCGATCGAGCGCCATGGCGACGATGTGCGTCAAGACGAGCTGCGTCGGCGGGTCGCCCCCTTCCTCTTACGTCGCACTAAGGAAACGGTCGCTGCCGAGCTGCCGCCTAAGAGCGAGATCATCCGCGAGGTCCCGCTTGCGGATGATCAGCGCGATCTCTACGAGACCCTGCGTCTGGCGCTGCACGAGAAGGTGCGCGAGGAGGTGGCGCGCAAGGGTCTTGCGCGCAGCGGGATCATTATCCTGGACGCACTGCTGAAGCTACGCCAGGTGTGCTGCGATCCGCGTCTCGTGTCGCTCGAAAGCGCGCGCCGGGTCAAAGGCTCCGCCAAGCTGGATCTGCTGATGACCCTGCTGCCCGAACTGCTCGAGGAGGGGCGGCGCGTGCTGCTCTTCTCGCAGTTCACGAGCATGTTGGCCCTGATCGAGGAGGAGCTGATGAAACGCGGACTGCGCGAGGATCAGGACTTCGTGAAGCTGACCGGGCGAACCCGCAACCGGGATCGTCCAGTCGATCGCTTCCAGGCCGAGGGGGTGCCCCTGTTCCTGATCAGCCTCAAGGCCGGCGGCACCGGGCTGAACCTCACTGCCGCGGACACCGTGATCCACTACGATCCTTGGTGGAACCCCGCGGCCGAGCGTCAGGCGACCGACCGCGCACACCGCATCGGCCAGGACAAGCCGGTGTTCGTCTACAAGCTCTTGACCGAGGGGACCGTCGAGCAGCGGGTCGCGGATCTGCAAGCACGCAAACAAGCCCTCGCCGATGCCATGTTGGCCGGCGGCGGCGTGGCATCCGGCGTCTTGAGTCCGGCCGATCTTGATCTCTTGTTCGCGCCTCTCAGCGACGATTGAGCATTACCAGGGGATGTGCCAACCGGTGGCGCGGATCAGGATGACGCCGATCAGCAGTGCGAGCAGGATCGCCCAGAGCGAGAGATAGATGGCGTTGGATTGTTTCGCCCGGTTGCGATCGGTCCAGGAGCGCGGTCGTACCCCTTTGAGCAGGAAGACGACCTTCGCCGAGAGCAGAACGCAGACGACGTTGACGATCAGCAGCAGAAAGGCGCCGAGCGCCTCTTCCCACCGTCCCGCGCCCAACATCATCCCCATGGTTGCGGTCGGCGGGAGCAGGGCGACGGCGACCATGACGCCGACCAGGGTGGAGGACAAGCCGGTCGTGAGCGAGAGCACCGCCGCGGCACCCGAGGCCAGTCCCAAGACCACGCCGCCGAGATCGACATCCGTGCGGGACAGGATCTCGGTGCTGTCGAGCCCGAGCGGCAGGATCAAGGCGATCGCAACCGAGATCACCGTCGACAGACCGATCCCTGCCCCGTTCGTCTTGAAGGCGCGCCAGGTCAGCTCTTTGTCGCCGAGCGATGTCGCGAACGCCAGCGCGATGTTGGGTCCGAGCAGCGGTGCAATGACCATCGCGCCGATGACGACCGCGACGCTGTTCTCGATCAGACCGATGGCCGCCACCAGCGTGGAGAGGGCCGTCAATACCAGAAAATTGCTGTCGAGCTGGGCGCCCTTGGCGATCTGGCTGTAGAGCTCCTCGCGGGTGGCTGCAACGGACTTGGCCTTATCCTTCTCGAGGTCCTTGTCGTCCTGTCCCTCGTGGGTCAAGACCGCGTCGATGGACTGAATGACGATGCGCGCGTTGTCGCTGGCCGTGAACAGATCCTGCAGCGAGTCGATCAGTGCTTGTCGGTGATCGTCGGAGACCAGCATCCGGATGCTGCAGCGACCGTCCTCTGCGTCGCCGCCCCACCAGAAATCCTCGGCGCCGTAGAACTTCGCCATGCCCGAGAGCGTTTTGGCGTGCTTGCGATCTGCGATGACTTCGACGATGCGCACGGGTCGGGACTCAGAAAACCGGGATCTGGGCAAAGAGGACGAGGAGGATGATCGCCAGGATCCCGACAGCCGTCCAGATGCGGTTCGCCAAGCGACGGCGTTTGAATCGTTTCTCGATCTGAGCGAAGAGGCGTGGATCGGATTCGATTTCGGGCGCGATGAAGATGCGTCGATGGACCAAATCGATCGCATCCACGGCGGCCGTTGCGGTCACGGGATCGGTTCGATAGAGGCCGGCCTCCGCATCGACCATGCTGTGCCGAAGCGCCGTTTGAGCGTGCATTCGGGCGACGTGGAGCGCAGGAAAGAAGGCCGCATAGCAGACACGCGGTCGGGACGGGTCGCATGTCTCGATCTCCGCGAGGGATGGTGCCTGCGGTGCACCGAACACGCGCACGAGACCCGGTCGATCGGCACGTGTCTCGACGATCAGGTAACCTTCGAGCTCACCCATTGCGAGTCCCTCGAACCTCGGCCCCGGCGGGTCTGGTTGCTTCGGCAGCGCTGCCGCAGCTCAGGCAGAATCCGCGCGCCGGATCCGGCGATCGGGCACAGGCAGACCATGCCGATATTCTGCCATCCTTTCCGATCGGCATCGGCCGATCACGCGGCGCGTCCATGCGCCGACAGGATCGGTGGCTCCCGTGGGTTCGATGTTGATTCAGGCCGCGCGGGCTTTGCGCTCGATTTCCCAGTTGCACCGGTCGATGAGGACCTTCAGCGATCTCGTGACCGCGATGTCGCTGCGCAGCTCGAACCGGTTGCCGTGCTCCCAGCAGTCGTTTGCGGCATCCGCGAGCAGCGGAAGTCCTTGACGACAGAGCTCCCAAAAGGCCAGTGATCGTTGTGTGCTCATGATGCGTATCCCCTGACGATGGGTCGGAAGGCGGACGATGTCCACTTGCGTTGACCAACGCATATACCTTGCCACCCCGCCGAAGCCCTTGCCTACACGGATTCTGTATCCATTTTGCAACAAGCCAAATCATCCGATTTGTCGTCGACCCCACGTGTAGTGTAGCGCATGTGGGCGGTTTTGTCGGCATCGCAACACTCATGGGTCTTTTCCGCAACGAATCTCTGGACACTGCTGTGTGACCAAGTTGCGTGCAGCGTCGGGGTTTGCAATGCACTCCGGCGCCGAACGGCAACGAATTTGTCTGGAATGTCGGTGAAAGCACGCCGTGCCGAGCGGCAAGCAAAGGGTTGATGCCCTGAGCGGGATCAACCCAGGCGTCTTACCGTGTTCGGGAGGTTCTGGCGGATGACGTCGGCGAAGGCCTGCAGCGCCGCACGTCTGGGAAAGCTGCGCCGGTAGACCAGCGAGATGCGGCGGAACGCATCCGGAAGATTGCCCAACGGGCGGGCGATGATGCCGCTGTCGGTCATCCAGGCCCCGCGGATCGCCAGCGCCGGGACCAGGGTGCAACCGAAGCCGGCCCCCACGAGCTGCAGCAGCGTCTCCAGGCTCGCGGCACGCAGGTCCGCCATTTCGCCCTTGGTCGGCCGTTCCGCAAGGCGGCAGACCTCCATGACCTGATGCGTCAGGCAGTGGCCGTCGGCCAGCAGCAGAAGGTCGACCTCCTCCAGGTCCTTCGCCGTGATCTCGTCCTTCTCGTATAAGGGATCGTTGCGCGGATGGGCGAGCCAGAAGGGCTCGTCGAACAGCGGCATCGAATCCAGATCGGTGTCGTCGACCGGTGTGGCGAGCAGCGCGGCGTCGATCTCATGGCGCGTGAGCCGGCCGAGGAGCAGATCCGTGATCTCCTCGGAGAGGATCAACTTCAGATTCGGGTAGGTGCGCTTCAGCGGCACCAGGATCTGCGGGATCAAATAGGGGCTGAGGGTCGGGATGGCCCCGATCCGCAGCGGACCCGCAAGCGGATCCTGATGGGCTCGAGCGACCTGCTCGATGGCCTGTGCCTGCTCCAAGGCGAGCCGGGCATGCGCGAGGATGGCCTCGCCGACCGGCGTGATCTCGACCGAGCGATTGGTCCGCTCGAAGATGACCACGTCGAGCTCGTCCTCGAGCTTCTTGATCTGCCCGCTCAAGGTCGGCTGACTCACGAAGCAACGCTCCGCGGCACGCCCGAAATGGCGTGTCTCGGCGACGGCGAGGATGTATTTGAGGTCTCGGAGGTTCACGCAGAGATGATACAGCGGAGGGGCGCTGGTCTCCAGCTTCCAGCTTCCAGCCAGCCTCCAACCTCCAGCCTCCAGCTTTCAGCTATCAGCCATTGGTTTCCCTGCCTCGGTTTCGGTTCGGTCGTGGTTTCCGGCTTGATCAGACTCAGTGAATGCCGGCATCCTCAAGCGGCTGGCTGACGGCTGATCCTAATGAAAGCTGGAGGCAGGAGGCGGGAGGCAGGCGGCTGAAAGCCAAGCCCGCTTGATTGCCCCCGGCCTATTCCCCACCTCCGCAATGACCATATAAAAACTCAGGAGTCATTCACCGTGAGAATGGACAAGCTGACCGCGAAGTTTCAGATGGCCTTGGCGGATGCGCAGAGCCTGGCCGTGGGACGGGATCACCAGTTCATCGAGCCCCTTCATCTGATGATCGCCTTGCTGGATCAGGAGGGCGGCTCGGTGCGCCATTTGCTGACGCGCGCCGACGTCAACGTCAATCGGTTGCGCTCGGCGCTGGGTGATCAGCTCGACCGACTGCCGACCGTGGAGGGCGCGGGCGGCGATGTCCATGTCGGCAACGATCTGAATCGGCTCCTGAATCAGACCGACAAGCTCGCTCAGCAGCGTAACGATCAGTACATCTCCTCGGAGCTTTTCGTGCTGGCGGCGCTGGAGGATCGCGGGGCCCTGGGCTCGGCGATGCGCGAGGCGGGCGCGAGCAAGGGCGCGATCGAGAAGGCGATCGAGGGGGTGCGCGGCGGTCAGAGCGTGAACGATCCCAACGCCGAAGAGCAGCGCCAGGCGCTCGAGAAGTTCACGATCGACATGACCGAGCGTGCCGAGCAGGGCAAGCTCGACCCGGTCATCGGTCGCGACGACGAGATTCGACGCACCATCCAGGTCCTGCAGCGCCGCACCAAGAACAACCCGGTTTTGATCGGCGAGCCGGGCGTGGGCAAGACCGCCATCGTCGAGGGTCTGGCGCAGCGCATCGTCAACGGAGAGGTGCCCGAAGGGCTCAAGGGTCGGCGCCTGCTCTCGCTCGACATGGCGGCCTTGATCGCCGGGGCCAAGTTCCGCGGCGAGTTCGAGGAGCGTCTCAAGGCGGTCCTGAACGATATCGGTCGGCAGGAAGGCAACATCATCCTCTTCATCGACGAGCTGCATACCATGGTCGGCGCGGGCAAGGCTGAGGGCTCGATGGACGCGGGCAACATGCTCAAGCCGGCGCTCGCACGCGGCGAGCTGCATTGCGTGGGTGCCACAACGCTCGACGAATACCGTAAATATGTCGAGAAGGACGCGGCGCTGGAGCGACGCTTTCAAAAGGTGTTGGTCGACGAGCCGAACGTCGAGGACACCATCGCCATCCTGCGCGGACTCAAGGAGCGCTACGAGGTCCACCATGCGGTCGAGATCACCGACCCGGCGATCGTCGCCGCGGCCGTGCTCTCGCACCGCTACATCTCGGATCGCCAATTGCCCGACAAGGCGATCGATCTGATCGACGAGGCCGCTTCCCAGATCCGCATGGAGATCGACTCCATGCCCGAGGAGATGGATCGGCTCAATCGGCGTCTGATCCAGCTGAAGATCGAGCAGGTCGCACTGAAGAAGGAGTCCGACGAGGCGTCCAAGAAGCGTCTGAACGATCTGGAGAGTCAGATCGAGCGTGCCGAGCGCGAGTTCTCCGATCTCGACGAGATCTGGAAGTCGGAGAAGGCGGCGGTGCAGGGGACGGCGCACATCAAGGAGGCGCTCGACCGCGCGCGTGTGGAGATGGAGACGGCGCGACGCGCCGGCGATCTGGGGCGCATGTCCGAGCTGCAGTACGGGCGCATCCCGGAGCTGGAAAAGCAGCTCACCGCAGCGGCCGACACCGAGCAGGGCGAGAACCGACTCCTGCGCAACAAGGTCACGGAGGAGGAGATCGCCGAGATCGTCTCCAAATGGACCGGCATCCCCGTCTCGCGCATGCTCGAAGGCGAGCGCGATAAGCTGCTGCGCATGGAGCAGGAGATCGAGAAGCGCGTGGTGGGCCAGGCCGAGGCGGTGCGTGCGGTGAGCGACGCGATCCGACGCTCGCGTGCGGGGCTGTCTGATCCGGGTCGGCCGATCGGCTCATTTCTCTTTCTCGGGCCGACCGGCGTGGGCAAGACCGAGCTGTGCAAGGCGCTTGCGGCCTTCCTCTTCGACACCGAGGAGGCGATGGTCCGCATCGATATGTCAGAGTTCATGGAGAAACACTCGGTTGCGCGGCTCATCGGCGCGCCGCCCGGATACGTCGGCTACGAGGAGGGCGGCTATCTGACCGAGGCGATTCGGCGCCGTCCCTACAGCCTGATCCTGCTCGACGAGGTCGAGAAGGCCCACCCGGATGTCTTCAATGTCCTGCTTCAGGTTCTGGACGACGGGCGTCTGACGGACGGGCAGGGGCGCACGGTGGATTTTCGCAACAGCGTGATCGTCATGACCTCGAACCTGGGCTCGGACGTGATCCAGCAGGTCGCCGGCGAGGCGAACTATGCCGAGATGAAGGACGCCGTAATGGAGATCGTGCGGGTCGCCTTCCGGCCCGAGTTCATCAACCGGCTCGACGAGATCGTGGTCTTCCATCCGCTTCAGCCGGCGCAGATCCGGTCGATTGCGCGCATCCAGATCGATTATCTGCGCAAGCGTTTGGCCGATCGGGATATGGCGCTGGAGGTCAGCGATGCCGCCCTGGATCATCTCGGCGAGGCGGGCTTCGATCCGGTCTACGGCGCCCGTCCGCTTAAGCGCGCGATCCGGGCGCAGCTCGAAAACCCGCTCGCGCAAGAAATCCTGTCCGGGAAGTTCGCTCCCGGCGATCTGATCGAGGTGGGTCTGGAGAACGGCCAGCTCAGCTTCGACCGGGTGCTGCAGGGGGAGGTTCTATAGCGGCCGTTGCGGCGAACGAGCGGCAGTACGCCTGGATCGGTTGCCGTCCGAACAAAAAAAGCGCGAAGGTTTCGATGTCCTTCGCGCCTTTTGAGCGGCTCGCGAGGCTATTGACCCGCGACGGCGAATCGGCGATGTCCGATCGCGTAACGTCGACCCTATTCCACCGCCGATGCGGTTATCGGACCGCCGATCTGCACCGAGCCTACAGGTGCGATCCGCGACGCGACGACCGCGCTCGGATCCGGGGTCGGTGTGGCGTGCGGGTTGGCGACGACCAGAAAGGATGCGGTCAGAACAACGGCGCCGCCCACAGCGCGCGTGGCCATCTTCCCTGCATCCATCGCCGCGAGTCGATCGCGAACACGGATCGCTGTATTGACGACGTTCGATACATCGGCTGCTGTTGGAATGCGCATTTTGAGTCTCCTTCGGGGTTTTTTTGATCGTAACGAGAATGTCGTTGATTTCGACTCGAATCCAAACGCCTAATCCTTCCGATTCGGTCTGGAATTCGTTCGTATTTCTCGACGTACCCGATCGGGGCATCAAGTGGCCTCAAGTGCGGCCGGTCCGTCCGGCCGATTCCGGATAGAATCCGCCCTTCACTCGAACCGGGAGGTCCTTGCGATGAGCCAAGCGCTCAAAACGGTCGTCGCACGTCAACGCATCCTCTTGCAGGGCCGACTGGCGACATCGCTCGCCCGGCTGGTCGAGCCTTGTCGCGCGGCCTGGTCGGACCGCACGGCCTTGGAGCGGATCCTGCTCGCGGCATTGCCGACGCTCGCATCCTGCAAGTATCTCTACGCCCTCGACCGCGATGCCCGCCAATTGACCGCGAACGTCTCCCCGCAGGGCCTGCTGCCTGAGCATTGGGGCCGGGACCGGCGCGAGCGTCCCTACATGATCAATGCGCTCGCCGGCGAGCGCTTTTCGCTATCCCCCGTCTATATCAGCCGCAACGCCCGCCGTCCGTCGCTCACCGCCATCCAGCGGATCGAGGACGAGGAGGGCGCGCTGCTGGGGTATCTGGGTGCCGACTTCGATCTGCGCGAGCTTCCGCTCACCCGAGAGCTCTACGAGCAGCCGGAGCAGTGGCTGCAGCTCAAAGGCGATCCGGCGATCCGCGGAGGGCTGTTCGATCAACAGCGCGTCGACAGCCTGATGGACGGACACATCGACGAGATCCTCGCGCTCATCGTCGAGCTGATCGCCGCGCACGGCGTCTTTCACGGCAAGCTGCATTTCTCCAGCTCGCGGGCCACACTCTGGCTTGCCGACGACCCCTTTCGGTTCCGGATTCTCGACTACGAGGATCTCGCCGATCCGGGCACCTGTCTCGCGTATCCCCAGCGCCCCTATCCGCTCGATGTCGCCATTCCGTTGGATCGGGTCGCCGAGGTCTTTCGCACCTTCCGGGAGCTGCGCTTCATGGACGAGAACATCTATCTGCGCTCCGGGTCGCTCAACATCTACAACGGCATCGTCGGGCTGAACTTCTCGTGCGATGGCTCGCACTACATGCCGTGGGACGATTTCCTGCACAAAAGCCTGGATTTCTGGATCGGCACGGGCGAGTCCTGCGCGTTGGAGGGCGGCACCTGAGGTCCGGAGCACCGAGCCGCTCCCCGGCAGCGATGCCGGAACGAGGATGACCGGTGCGCGTCATTCGCGGTTACGCCGCGTGAGTCCCCGGCTTGGGTTCGGCAATGGCGCAGCCTCTACGCCGATTGCTCGTTCTCCAGCGCCTTCTTGGTGATCTCTTGATAGAGCGCCACTGCGCTCGTGTAGATCCCCTGCACGTCGGGGCGCTTATCTACGAATCGTTTAATGCTCTCCGCATCCTCTAAGACCGCATGAAGGTGGGCGAGATCGGTGTCGTCGAGTCGCTCGCCGCGGTCGACCTTCGCCTTGATATCGAGCGCGCGCGGCAGTCGAGACTTTTCAAAGCGTTCGAGAATGGCAACGATCACACCGTCTTGGTGCGAGGCATCGGTCATGGTGTTCTCCCGGGAGATTGGATTGATACCCTGTCCGCACCGATTGGCGCGTGACGAGCCGAGAGCAAGAGAATACGCTTGCTCCGGCGACATCGGAACTGTTGAAAAGTCCATTTAGACGGGGAGATCGGCGGCGTGAACCTGCTCCAATCCATCTTCCGCGGCGGCGAGTCACGCGGACGCTATCCCGAGTCGCTGATCGGGGCGGCCATCGAGCGCGCCGTGGAGGGGACCGATACGCGGCTGCGCCTGCTGCCGGGTTACCGCAAACGTCTGCGTGTGCCGGTCATCCAGGCGATCGATCAGGTCGTCGGCTTGGTGGACGCCATCCCCGCTCCGCTGGTGGCCGGGCGTCGCGAGTATGGCAAGGATCCGCGCCTGTCCGCGGTCGGTACACCGTCAAATCCTGCCACCTGAAACGGCGGCTACAGCACACGGGGCAGCACGCATGAGCAACAACAAACGCAGCACCGAGGCCGAAGACCACGCTGTTTCTTCCGAAGCGAGCGAGAAGCTCAAAAACAAAAAATACCTCAAGGAGCTGGCAACGCTGCATGTCGAGCTGGTCAAGCTGCAGGAGTGGGTCCGCCACCACGGACTGAAGGTCTGAATCGTCTTCGAGGATCGCGACGGCGCGGGCAAGGGCGGCACCATCAAGGCGATTACAGAGCGGGTCAGTCCGCGGATCTTCCGGGTCGTGGCCCTTCCGGCGCCGACCGAGCGCGAGAAGAGCCGGATGTATGTCCAGCGCTATATGCGGCGTTTCCCTGCGGCCGGAAATGTGGTCATCTTCGATCGCAGTTGGTACAACCGTGCCGGCGTCGAGCGGGTGATGGGCTTCTGTACCGAGGAGCAAACAAACCACTTTCTGCAGATGACCACGCTGGTCGAGCGGGTGATGGTGGATTCCGGGATCATCCTCGTCAAATCTTGGCTGGAGGTCAGTCCGCAGGAGCAGACGCGCCGATTGGAGGACCGCATCGAGGACGGTCGCAAGATCTGGAAGCTTTCGTAGCTCACTGAAAATGTTGGCACTGCTTTTTGAGAAGTTACCGGACCTAGGCTCAAGCGGTGGAATTCTTAAACGATCGCGCTCCACGTCGAGAACTTAGGGCGGGCTGCTCGGAGGCCGCGTTCAAGGATGATCCTACGCAAAGATCCCTGCCGATCGGTCTATTCGGTCCTGGCCAGGCCAATATCGACAACATCTGTGCGGTAGTAAAATCCACGCGATGGCTTAGATTCTCAAATCTTGAAAGGGTGAAGCACGGCCGCCGTCGGGTCGCGTGCTCCGCATCGACCGTTTTCCTCGCCTCGGGCCTCTTTCGGATCTGCCGTAGATGATCAAAGCTCACTCTCAACGCCTGTTGCAGCCGTACTCGGCGCAAGTTCAGATCGCCGAAACCGATCAAGCGCGAGCGCTGTCCATGGATGGCGATTTGTGGGAGTTTCAGTTCATCTATGCAATCGGTCGCGGCGCACCGGCAAGCGCCGCTCGACAGAAGGGCCGCTTTACCAGGGCGGCGCACATCAGGCGTTGCGATCTCGACCGGGTGATCGAAAACCCCGTCACGGAAGATGGCCAGGTCGACCAACGCATCCTTGATTTGGCGACGTTTCTAACCGGGGCACGACTGCCGTTCGAGGCCGCCGATCGATACGAGTACTGGCTCCTTGACCCCAAAGACCGTTCGCCGCTCGCCTTGATCTTCTCTTGCGTCGACGCGTCGGAGATGGCGTCGTTTCCAAAACTCACTGATTGGACTGCGCTCCCGGCCGCCGTGATGCCGATCGAAACGAGCGAGGCCGAGCGCAGCAGCTCATATGGACCGGTGAACTACCGGTTGGAACGATGTGTCGCCGAGCGCGCGGGTACCAAACCAAGAGCGCAATGGTTCACCCGAAGGCACAACGAGAGTGAAGATTTCCCACCTTTCTTGATACGCGAAGACTGGGAAAGCGAAGAGAAGCAGGAGCTTTGTCGACGTTATCTGCATCGCCAGGCACCCCGTTTGCTGATGTTGCATGGAGTGAATCTGGATGAGCGGCGCAGAATGGAATTGGCGGCGCGGGCGAACGCGCTGGACGTGGCGCGCTTCTATCCGCTCTATCCGGAAATCGCCGATAACGATGTGATGGACAAGATCCGGATCGAGGCTCGGTTGCGGTTGGCGGCAGGGGAGGCGGCCTATTCGATGGGGCGCCGCGATGGTGTTCTGTACCAGTGACGCGGTTGCCCGCTCGGCGTGTCGAACGACCTCGCGTAGAACCAGAGCGGTGATACGCAACACCCCGATTCATCGAAGTCGTCGACAATCGCGGTATGTTGCAGCGCACCGGACGGACCGACCCACCGAGCCCTGCGGTCTACCCGCCGCAAGACAATCCGTTCGGCGGCGGCAGCTTGAACACGGACTCGGAAGATCCTCGACGAGCATTTGGCCGGAAGCCGTAAGAAGAGGAGGTGTGGCGCTCCTTGCGCAGTCGAGGCCGGGATCCGACGCACGTCTTGACTCCGAAGCGGTCGGGATAAGCGCTGCGGCTCGATGACGCCGGTGGGTCGCGCGCAGCACGGATTCTTTGTATGGGGGCATCAAAGGCGGGCCGGTACTTCGCCTGCAGCGTGGTTTACGCAGGGCGACGCGCAGCGAAACCCGAGCGGAGTTCGAAAAAACTCTAAGAAACAAAGGGCCAGGGAATTCGAGCCCAGTTGAGGCTTGCGCGGACCTCATAAGAAGGAGTTATGAGCGCCGAAAATGTCTGAGTCGCGAAGCATGTGCTGAAACGCTTATACTGCTTGGACCATGTCGCGAAAGGCGTCGCAACGAAGCCGATTTCACGGTGGGGCGGTTGGATATCCGTTCCTTCGGCGTAGCCAGTCGACCTGATGCGGGGGCGGATCGGGTCACCGTTTTCCTCGAAGTAGCCGAGGTTCACAATTTATTTGGAGTCATCATCCAATGATCGCAAGTAACCCTTTCGCGATTTTGTCCGAGAGCCTTTCGCTTGACCCGGGCGTCATGCAGGCGTACGTCGTTCTGATGGTCCTTCTGGTCATCGGCGGCACGCTGCTCGATGTCATGCATAAGAAGAGTGCCAAGTTTTTTTTCGAGAGGGGACAGTCGCTCAAGAAGATCGCCAAGCGTGAAGTCAGTGGCGGAGAAAAGCTCGGCGTCGCCCTGAGCACGGTGACGAACGAGGTGTTGACCTCAAGCGAGTTCAAGAATCCCCAACGACGTGTCTCGCATCTGTTTACGATGTATGGCTTCGTCTTTTTCGTGGTGACCACTGCCGTCATGATCTTCGGCCTGCCGGTTGCCGAAGGCGAGGGCTCGGGTCTAACACCCCTGCTGTGGCATCTGGGTGCACTGTCGATCTGCATCGGCGGATACTGGTTCTGGTTCAAAATCCGCGTCGATGTGCGCTCCGAGGGTAACGAGTGGTACAACGTACACCAGTCCGACTTGTTCATCGTTTCGCTTTTGCTGATGGCGACCTTCGCGCTGATCTGGTCCTTTCTGCAGGCCGTCGGCGGTGCGACCTCCGTGCTGAGCATGATCGCGTTCATCGTCTTCATCGGCGCGGCCACCACGCTGTTCAGCACCATCCTGTGGTCGAAGTTCGCGCACATGTTCTTCAAGCCTGCGGCTGCGTTCCAGAAGAAGGTGGCGGTTGCGGACGGATCCCGCGACAAATTGCCCGAGATTCCCGATTTGTCCAGTGCCGCGTGCAAAGAGCGCTATCCGGACATCCCGGAATACATGGGTGCGAATCCGCCGAACATGGGGCTCGGCATCAAGCGCGAAGCTCCGGCCCACTATTGATCTAGAGCTGCGAGCTCAAGCCACGAAGAGGAAACGATTATGCCAACCTTCGTCTATATGACGCGCTGTGACGGTTGCGGCCAATGTGTCGACATCTGCCCCTCGGATATCATGCACATCGATCCGGTGGTGCGCCGTGCCTACAACATCGAGCCCAACATGTGCTGGGAGTGTTACTCCTGCGTGAAGGCCTGTCCGCACAATGCTATCGACGTCCGCGGTTACGCGGATTTCGCCCCGCTCGGCCACTCCGTCCGGGTTCAACGTGACGAGGAGAAAGGTGTCATCGCCTGGCGGATCATCTTCCGCAACGGCGAAAAGGACATGAATCTCCTGGCGCCGATCACGACGAAACCTTGGGGCAAGCACATTCCGCAGTTGGCAGACGTGCCGTCTCCCAGTCAGGAAATGCGCGATAGCGAGCTTCTGTACAACGAGCCGAAGTACATCCGATTCGATGACGGTGGTCTGCACACGCTCGAAAGCGCCGGGCTCCAACTGAAAGTAGGGGTTTACGAATAATGGCTTACAAGACAATCGTTGAGGACGGCATCGACATCCTGGTGTGCGGTGCAGGACTGGGCGGTACAGGTGCTGCCTTCGAGGCGCGCTACTGGGGCAAGGATAAGAAGATCGTCATTGCCGAGAAGGCGAATATCGATCGATCGGGCGCAGTCGCACAGGGCCTGTACGCCATCAACTGCTACATGGGCACCCGTTTCGGCGAGAATAACCCGGAAGATCATGTTCGCTACGCGCGCATCGACCTGATGGGGATGGTCCGGGAGGATCTCCTGTTCGATATGGCGCGTCACGTCGACTCGACGGTGCACCAGTTCGAGGAATGGGGCCTGCCGTTGATGCGCAATCCGAAGACCGGCGCGTATCAGCGCGAGGGGCGCTGGCAGATCATGATCCACGGCGAGTCCTACAAGCCGATCGTCGCCGAGGCTGCCAAGAAGTCCGCGGACAAGGTTTTCAACCGTGTCTGCGTCACCCATCTGCTGATGGACGAAGCCAAAGAGAACCGGGTCGCCGGCGCAGTCGGGTTCAATTTGCGTACCGGCAACTACCACGTCTTCAAGTCCAAGGCGGTGGTCGTCGCGGCTGGAGGCGCGTCCAACATCTTCAAACCGCGCTCGGTCGGCGAAGGTGCAGGCCGCGTGTGGTACGCCCCCTGGTCGTCGGGTTCCGCCTATGGCCTGATGATCAATGCCGGCGCGAAGATGACCCAAATGGAGAACAGGATCGTTCTCGCCCGCTTCAAAGACGGTTACGGTCCGGTCGGTGCTTATTTCCTGCACCTGAAGACCTACACCCAAAACGGCATGGGCGAGGAATACGAGTCCAAGTGGTTCCCGGCCTTGGAGAAGATGGTCGGCAAGCGCTACCTGGACGTCGAGGCGTCGCACCTCTCGCATCGCCCGATTCCGACCTGTCTGCGGAATCACGCGTTCATCAACGAAGTGAACGCAGGCCGCGGCCCGATCCATATGGTGACGATGGAAGCGTTCCAGGATCCGCATCTCGAAGAGATCGGCTGGCACAACTTCTTGGGCATGACCGTCGGCCAAGCGGTGTTGTGGGCCGCGACGGATGTCGATCCCAAGTATGAGAATCCGGAGCTGACGACCTCCGAGCCCTACGTCATGGGCTCTCATGCCACCGGGTGTGGAGCTTGGTGCTCCGGTCCCGAAGACATTTCCCCGCCGGAGTACTTCTGGGGCTACAACCGCATGACGACCGTGGAAGGTCTGTTCGGCGCGGGCGACGCTGTCGGTGGTACGCCGCACGCCTTCTCGTCGGGTTCCTTCACGGAAGGCCGGCTCGCGGCCAAGGCCGCCTGCAAGTATATCGACGACGGTAAGGGGGAGGGCATCCGCGTCTCCGAGGAGCAGATCAACCGTCGCAAGGAAGAGATCTACAAGCCGATGGAGCACTACAAGGTCTATCGGAACGAGATCACCGCCGGTTCGGTCAACCCGCACTACATCAACCCCCGTCAGGGTCTGGATCGCCTGCAGAAGTTGATGGACGAGTATTGCGGCGGGGTGACGGTCAGCTACATGACCAACGAGAAGCTGCTGCACATCGGTCTCAAGAAGCTCAAGCTTCTCGAAGAGGATTTGGAGAAGCTTGCCGCGGAGAATATCCACGAGCTGTTGCGTGCATGGGAACTGAAGCATCGTCACCTCACCTCCGAGGCTGTCATGCACCACACCCTGTTCCGCAAAGAAACCCGCTGGCCCGGTTATTACTACCGCGGCGACGCGATGAAGGTGGATGACGAGAACTGGCATGTGCTCACGGTTTCCCGCCGGGATCCCGAGACGGGTGAGTACACCATGGAGAAGGCGCCTTGCTACCACCTGATCGAGGACAAGCCAGAGGCTAAGGCTGCCTAAGCCTTTCCGGAAGCCGGGGCCTCGGAAATCGGGGCCTCGGAATTCTTCTCGCGTTTTCTTCCAGGCTTGTTGGACGAGCGCTAGGTTAAGCGTCATTTGCGCTTGCGTCTCTAACACGTAATATACCTGGCGTCTATCGAGAGGGTTTTCATCGCTGTAAAGCCGGTGGCATAAACTCGAGATCGTCACAAGATTGCCAAGACGCACACCGATGGCGATGCGAAATGAATATCAACGATAAGTCCGACGAGGAAATTCTCGAGATCGCCCATCCGATGTGGGACGAGTTGGTCCAGTTCTCCAACAAGGGTCAATACGGTAAGTTTATCCGGAAGTTCTCCTATGAGCTGCTGCTCGGGTTAAACGAGGTCGAGCTCGGTAAGCAATTCGCTCACAGCGAACTGTCCCGGAACCTGGTCGAGGAGCGAGACTTTCTTGGTCTCATTCGACGTGGCGAGCATGTGACCGTTCTTTACCGCATGCGAAGTACGGCGAAGGAGGGAGAGTGGCTGGGAAGAATGGTTCTCGGCTATGAGAAGGGCGAAGTGCGTATTTTCGCCGTGTCGATTTTCTGAGCGTTATGACCGACACCATAGAGCGTAACAAGTACGTCGAGCTCAAGTACCGAGTCGTCGACGCCAAGACGGGCCATGTGTTGACGGCTGTCGATTTTCCGTTGGGCTATGTCCACGGTGTCAACGACGTGCTGTCGTCTCAAGTCATGGCCGAGCTCGAGGGCAGAGCGGTCGGCGATACGATTTCGGTCGAGCTGGAC
>NZ_DATITZ010000187.1:0-3177 GCF_035467215.1 Thiocapsa sp.
GGCTCGGCGGTGACCGCGACCCATTTGGCGGGACGCCTGCAAGGCGGCGACCACATCAACGAGAAGATCGCGAGCCCCGATGTCGTGAATCCCGCGGCCGCCTTGTCGATGGGGTCGCTCAAGACCCACGCCCCGCTCACCTGCACGACGACGCCGAACGCCAACTCCGTGCTTTGGTCGGCGGATGTCGGGCGTTCCATGCAGGACAGCGTGCGCTCCGGCGAGCAGGCCGTGCAGCAGGCCAGCTCCAGCTTTTCGTCCGCCTTGGGTGCGGCCGCGAGCGCGACGGCCTCCCGGTCGGGCGAGAGCTTCGATGCGCACTCCAAGGGATGGGAGTATGCGGCGACGGGCAGTGCGACGGATAAGACACTCCTGGCCGAAGCCGAATCGATCGCCTCGGGCTACCGACAGGACGAGGTGTCGCGCTCGGGCATCGCGGCGACCCTGGCGGGCGGTCTGTCGGGGGGGCGAAACGATCAAGGACGCAGCGGGAAGGCGTCGATCTCGGGCGAGCTTCAGCGCACCTACGGTGTGGAGAAGACGATCGCCGATTCCCTTGCCGGCGAGATCTCCCGACGCGTCACGGGTGACGCGGGGTTCGAGGCCCGCCTGGCCGAGTCGATCAAGAGCGACGAACAGACCGGACGGCGAAACGTGTTCTCGCAACGGCTCACGGACGAGGAGAGCGCGCGCCTGACCCGCTCCGCCGACGATGTCGTCACCACATCGCTTTCGCTGGAGCGTGCACGGTCCATGGAGAGCCGCTACGGTGCGATGGGTCGCTTCGGAGCGTCGGAAATCGGTCACGCCATCGCCGGGAATCCGGCGATGATGACGCGGGTGATGCAGGAGATCGATCGGCGCAACCTCGCCGGGGATCACCAGACCCTGGCGGGATCATGGGCGTACGCAAAGAACATGACGGCGGAGTCCGCGCAGGCGGCGGCCGGGATCGCACTCCTGATCGGCCATGCGGAGGGTGCCACCACGCGGACGTTCAGCCCGGCCGAGGCACAAAGCGCGAAGGAAGCGGGGTACGGCATTCTGGGGGATCTCTTCGGGACCCATCGACCCGGACCCGACAGCGATCCGAACCGTCACGCCGGCCTTGCGGACGGAGCGCCGCGCTTCGGCTCGGCACGGGAGACCTTCGAGCGGGCCGGGGTGAGCGATCCGAGCGCACGGGTGGCCGGGTTGCCCGGCGAGATCGACGCGCACGGGCGCATCGCGGGCAGCGCCGGCGATCCGTCCGCCGTCGCGCAATTCCATGACCGAAGTCGCGACGCGGTTGCGAGCCGCCGAGAGGAGCACGAGGCGGAGGTGCGTGCGCAGAACCGCGACCGGCTCGGTGCGCTCATCGATCGGCAGGCCATCCTGCCGCGCTCCGCGGCACGGACCCTTCACAACGAGGTCGGGGGGATCCTGATCAAAGCGGCCGAGGTCGGGACCCTGACGGCGGCCGGCGCGGGCGGGAGTCTGGATCGGACGGTCGCGGCCGCGAAGGCGTTCGGATCCACCTTGGCCGGCGGGGGCGGTGTTGCGGACGCGGTCGCGGCCGGAAAAACGGCTGCCGGCGGAGAAGCCGGCTGGACCAAGGCCGTCGACACCATCGTGGCGGCACGGATGCAGGAGGTCGCCGGATTCGGGTTGACATCCGCCCAACACGACCTGTTTCGGGAGTCCACCGGATCGGTGTTTGCGGACCTGCCCGGGCAGGCGCAGCTCGCCGCCCGAGCTGCGGTGGTCGCGGAAGCCGGGGGCGGGGCTCGGGGTGAACACATCGCCGAGTTGATCGAGCGCGCGGCGGTCTCGCGGGAAGACACCGACCTTCGTCTGATCGGAAACTACAACCGCCACGGAGCAGCGACGGAAAAAAAAACTGAACAATCCGCGTTAGGGTTGCGTCGAGCACCGACGCCGACCGAAACTCCGACCCAACTCTCGGCAGACGCGGGGACGGGGGCGGCGACATCGACCGTCGGCGGTGCGGCCGGAGGGGTGCTGGACATCATCGCGAGCGCCGAGTCCGGCGGGAACTACAATGCCTGGTACGGCAACGCCGGCCAGAATGCGGTGGATCTGTCGACGCTGACGCTCGATCGGGTCCGCGATCTGCAGAAGGACTTGGTGAAGACCCGCGGTGGCTCTCCGATCGGCCGCTATCAGATCCTCGACGACACCCTGGTTCGCCTCGCGGTGCGGATGGGTCTCTCGGGCAGCGAGCCGTTCACGCCCGAGCTTCAAGACCGGATGGGGCTGGTCTTGATGCGCGATGCAGGCTTCAACGGCTGGCAGCGCGGGAGCATCGACGACGCGACGTTCAATTATCGACTGTCCAAAGTCTGGGCCGGACTCCCGATGGACGCGTCGAACCAAAGCTACTACGAGGGCAAGGCGGGTAATCGCGCCACCGTGGATTACGATGTGGTGATGGACGGGCTGCGACGGCTCAAAGGGTCGGGGGCAGTGGAGAGAGGGTCTTGATGATGAAACCGAAACACGTCTTTCGCGCCTTGCGGACCATCCCGCGGCGCGTCCGGTGGATGCTCGCCGTGCCGTTGATGATCGTCGCGGCGTTCGCGATCGATGCCGATGCGGGTCTTGCGTCGCTGATGGTGCTGACAGCCGTCGGCGTCGTGCGGAATTTTTTCGATGGCGAACAAGTTCCGAGCGTTGACGGGGACGAGTTCAATGAGGAGGACGATCCAGCCTTTGAGCATTTGAATCCGTTCGGCCTCGCGCGGATTCCGTTCGCTTGCCCATTTTTAGAAGGCTTTCGGTATTTCCAGATAAGGAGGCGCTGATTAGATGGTCATTTTATGTCCAGCGATTTCTCGTCCTTGTTTACATCGGTACGCGTCAAGTTTCCGGAGCAAGCTAGTGCCCGACCGAAAACCCCGTTTTTTCCCGTCCCCGCGCCCCGTCCTGAATGGCGACCGGGGTCAAGTGTATTCAATCGAGCCTCATTCGATGCCCATTCGCGCAATCAAGCCGCTTAAATGAGAACGACTCGCATCACCGCCATGCGGCAGGCGCACCACTCCCCTCGGAGGAGGCGTCCGGCCCGATCTAAAGGGTCAAGCCGCGCGTCGTCGGCGCTGTCGTTCCCGCTCGCGCCGCGCCTCCTCGGCCTCCTGCGCCAGCAGCAGCGTGCCGATGCGCTGGATGTTGCGCGCC
>NZ_DATITZ010000188.1:0-15200 GCF_035467215.1 Thiocapsa sp.
TCTGAAACAACCAAGCCATTCCGGCTCATTCTCCCCCTCTACCCAACCCCTCTCCCGCGAGGGGAGAGGGGCTAAGATGGATCACTCAGCGATCGCCGCGCGGTCGACCCCACTTGGGACCGCGCGCGAAGGGGGACTCGCCGCTCGGTTGTTTGGACTGCCAAGGTTTTGCCCCGGGGCGGACCTGCCGGCGCTTGGGGACCGGCGGTGTCAGGCCGGCCTGTGCCATCAAGGTCTTCTGCTCGTCCTCGGACAGGGGTCGCCAGTTCCCGGTATAGAGGCGTCGACCAAGCTCGATATTGCCGTAGCGGACGCGGATCAGGCGACTCACCTGGCAACCGGCGGCCTCCCAGAGTCGACGCACCTCGCGGTTGCGTCCCTCGCGTAGGACGACATGAAACCAGCGGTTCGCACCCGTGCCGCCGCGCTCGGTGACGGCGTCGAACTTGGCGAGCCCGTCTTCCAGCTCGATGCCGGCGGCGAGGCGCTCGAGCGTTCCCTCGGGCACGTCGCCGAGGATCCGCACGGCATACTCGCGCTCGACCTCGCGCGAGGGATGCATGAGCCGGTTGGCCAGCTCGCCGTCGGTGGTGAAGAGGATGAGCCCGGAGGTGTTGATATCGAGCCGGCCGACCGCGATCCAGCGGCCCTCTTTGGGCTTGGGCAGACGGCGAAACACCGTCGGACGCTCCTCGGGATCGCGGCGCGTGACCAGCTCTCCTTCGGGCTTGTGGTAGGCGATGACTTGAGGAAGTTTGTCTCGCCGCCCCTTGAGCTTGACGTCTTGACCGTCGATGCGAATCCGATCCCGGCTGGTCACCCGATCGCCGAGCTTGGCGAGATCTCCGTTGACCCGGATCCGACCCTCGCTGATCCAGCCCTCGATGGTGCGCCGCGAGCCCAGGCCCGCGTCGGCGAGGGCTTTTTGCAGGCGCACGGGCTCCTCTGCGGGAGGCGGCGGCTGGGGCGAGCGTCGGTCGGTTTTCATGTCGGGTTCTCGGGTTTAACGTTTTGGGCGGCCTGCCTCCTGCCTCTTGCTTCCAGCGAGCAGCTATCCATAGGCTTGTGGCTTGGATTCGGCTCTCGGACGGCAGATTGAAGCTGGCGGCTGGCGGCTGGCGGCTGGCGGCGATCCTACGATCATACACCAGCGTCGTCTCGGGGCTTTTCATCCGCGCCGTCCGGGGTCGGCTCCTCGAGCCTCAACTCCTCGTCGATCAGGAAATCCGGGGCGCGGATCTCGGCGAGGGTCGGCAGCTCGTTGAGCGAGCGCAGACCGAAATAATCCAGGAACTTGCGGGTGGTGGCGAAGAGTGCGGGGCGACCGGGGACGTCGCGATGGCCGACCACGCGGATCCATTCGCGCTCGGTCAGGGTCTTGACGATCTGGGTGCTCACGGCGACCCCTCGGATGTCTTCGATCTCGCCGCGCGTGATCGGCTGGCGATAGGCGATCAGCGAGAGCGTTTCGAGCAGTGCCCGCGAATAGCGCGGCGGACGCTCGTCCCAGAGACGTGCGACCCAAGGGGCGATGCTCGCGCGCACTTGGGTGCGCCAACCGCCGGCGACCTCGACGATCTCCAGACCGCGATCGGCATAGTCCTCCTGCAGCGCGGCGATCACCGCGAGCAGCTCCGCACGCGACGGACGCTCGTCGTCCAAAAAGAGCGCCAGGAGCTGATCCAGCGTCAGTGGCCCGCCCGCGGCGACCAGCGCGGCCTCGACAATTTGTTTAAGCAAGTTCTGCCTCGTCGAGGATCTCGCCCGCAGCGTTCTCGCGCAGGCGCACATGGATGGGCGCGAACGGCTCGGCTTGGACCAGCTCCAAGGTCGCCGCCTTGATCAGCTCCAAGAGCGCAAGAAAGCTCACCACGACCCCGGGGCGACCCTCGGTGACATCGAAGAGATCCGTGAAGGCGAGGAATCCGCCATCGCTCAGACGCTCAAGCACCCAAGACATGCGCTCGCGCAACGACAAGGACTCGCGCTCGACGCGGTGGCGCGTGAAGAGATCAGCGCGGGCCATCACCTCGCGCATCGCCAGAAGCAGCTCGCGGAAATCGACATCCGGAGGGACGCGCTGGACATGGCCGGGCGGCACCTCGACGCGGACGGAAAAGATATCGCGCTCGAGCCTGGGGAGTGCATCCAGGTCCTGCGCCGCCTGCTTGAACCGCTCGTACTCCTGGAGTCGACGCACCAGCTCGGCGCGCGGGTCCTCGCCCTCCTCCTCCGCCGCCTGAACACGCGGCAAGAGCATTCGGGATTTGATCTCGGCCAGCATCGCGGCCATGACGAGATACTCCGCCGCCAGCTCCAGGCGCAGCTCGGTCATGAGGTCGACATATTCGATGTACTGGGCCGTGATGGCCGCGATCGGGATATCCAGGATGTCGAGGTTTTGGCGCTTGATCAGATAGAGCAGCAGATCCAGCGGGCCCTCGAAGGCGTCCAGAAAGATCTCGAGCGCATCCGGCGGAATGTAGAGATCCACAGGCAAGGTCAGAAACGGCAGGCCCCGCACCATGGCGAAAGGCGCCGCCTCGAGCGGCATCTCCTGCTGCTGCCCCGGCGGCGGCTGACGGTCTGCACCCTCGTCCGCCATACTCAAATCCCTAATACAATTCGATTTTTAAGGTGATTTTCTGGTCTGCACATTCCGACTGCGCATGCCGAAAGACCTAAATGGCTTCGTGTGTGCGAATAAATTCGCACCTACACCCGGTGTTGCCTTTCCCTGAAATTCCCTAAACCGCGCCCCACCGCCGCCAAACGATGGCTGCACCACCGAGAGCACGTCGCGCCATCGCATGAACGCTAGGCGCGGTTTAGTTCATGACCAACGACATCGCGTGCCGAACCTCTTCGAGCGTCTCGTGCGCGACATCGCGTGCCCGCTCGCAGCCGTCGTTGATGACGTTGCGCAGCAGCTCCGGCTGAGCGGCATATTCGCGTGCACGCTGCTGCATCGGCATCAGCTCTGCGAGCACCCCGTCGATCACCGGCTGCTTGCATTCCAGACAGCCGATGCCGGCGGAGCGACAACCCTGCTGCACCCAGTCGCGGACCTGATCGTTCGAGTAGACCAAATGGAACTGCCAGACCGGACACTTCTCCGGATCGCCCGGATCGGTCCGGCGCACCCGCGCCGGGTCGGTCGGCATGGTGCGCAGTGCCTTCTCGACATCGGCAGGCTCGTCGCGCAGGGCGATGGTGTTGCCGTAGGACTTGGACATCTTCTGCCCGTCCAGACCCGGCATCTTGGACGCCTTGGTCAGCAGGGGCATCGGCTCGGGCAGGATGACGCGCCCGCCGCCTTCGAGAAAGCCGAGCAGACGCTCGCGATCGGCCAGAGTGATGTTGGCCTGCCCTTCCAGCAGGGCATGCGCGACCTTCAGCGCCTCTTGATCGCCTTGCTCCTGATAGCTGCGCCGCAGCCGATCGAAGAGCTTGGCGTTCTTCTTCCCCATCTTGCGCTTGGCCTCTTCCGCCTTCTCCTCGAAGCCGGACTCGCGACCGTAGATGTGATTGAAGCGGCGCGCGACCTCACGCGTCAGCTCGACATGGGCGACCTGATCCTCGCCGACCGGGACCTGCCCGGCCTTGTACATGAGGATGTCCGCGCTCTGGAGCAGCGGATAGCCGAGGAAGCCGTAGGTTGCGAGATCGCGCTCCTTGAGCTTCTCCTGCTGGTCCTTGTAGCTCGGCACCCGCTCCAACCAGCCAAAGGGCGTGATCATGGAGAGCAGCAGATGCAGCTCGGCATGCTCGGGCACGCGTGACTGGATGAAGAGTGTTGCCGAACCCGGATTGATCCCGGCCGCCAACCAGTCGATCACCATCTCGCGGGTGCTCGTCGGGATGATCGAGGGATCCTCGTAATGCGTCGTCAAGGCATGCCAGTCGGCGACGAAGAAGAAACACTCGTACTCGTGCTGCAGCTCCAACCAATTCTTCAGGACGCCGTGATAGTGCCCCAGGTGAAGACGGCCCGTGGGACGCATCCCGGAGAGGACGCGCGAGTGGTGTGCGGAGACGGAAGTCAAGGTTTGGCAGCCTCGTAATCAGACGAAGAAGAGCTCTCTCACGATCGCCGAGCCGGGGAGCAGGCCCACGGTCCCGATCACGATCGGAAGCAGGACGGCACCCAGGAGCCCGGTAATCAGCAGCGCCAACAGGATGATGAGACCGAAGGGTTCCAGTCGCGAGAAGTATACGGCCACCTTCGGCGGAAGCACGGCGTTGAGCACTCGCCCGCCGTCGAGCGGCAGCAGAGGGATCAGATTCAGGACCATCAGAAACACGTTGATCAGGATTCCGGCGGCGCCCATATAAACAAGCGGCAGGGAAATCCATTCGCTGACCGGCAGCAGCAGCACGCCCAGCTTGATCATCCCGCCCCAGAAGAGCGCCATCAGCAGATTTGCACCCGGACCCGCAACCGCCACCAAAGCCATGTCGCGACGCGGATGATGCAGGTTGCGCCAGTTGACCGGTACGGGCTTGGCCCAGCCGAACAGAAATCCCACCAGGAAAAAGGTCGCGAGCGGAACGACGATGGTCCCGATCGGATCGATATGCTTGATGGGGTTGAAGGTGACGCGACCGAGCATCAGAGCGGTGCGATCGCCCAGCTTGCTTGCGACCCAACCGTGCGCGGCCTCGTGGACCGTGATCGCGAACAGCACCGGGATGACGAGGACGGCCAGCAGTTGGTAGGGGTTCAGGGCTTCCATCGCGGCATTATACTCGGCGCGCACCGCTGCCGCGGGTCATTCCTCGAACAGGTTCGCATCGCCCTTGCCGAGACGCATGAGGCTCGGCGGCTCCGCGGTCATATCGACCACGGTCGTGGGCTCGAGCCCGCAGAACCCCCCGTCGATGATGAGATCGACCTGCTTGTCGAGCAGCTCGCGCATCTCCTCGGGGTCGGTCAGGGGTCGATCGTCGTCCGGCATGATCAGCGTGGTGCTGAGGATCGGCTGGTCGAGCTCGCCGAGAAGTGCACGGCAGATCTCGTTGTCCGGCACCCGAATGCCGATCGTCTTGCGCTTGGGATGAAGCAACCGCCGCGGGACCTGCTTGGTCGCCTCGTGGATGAAGGTGTAGGGCCCCGGGGTAAGACTCTTGAGCAACCGAAACGCCTGGTTGTCGATCTTGGCGTAGGTCGTGATCTCGGACAGGTCGCGGCAGACCAGGGTAAAGTTGTGCTTGTCATCCAGTTTGCGGATGCGGCGAATCCGCTCCATGGCGGACTTCTCGCCGATCTGACAGCCGAGCGCGTAGGAGGAGTCTGTCGGATAGAGGATGACTCCCCCCTCCAAGAGGATCTCGACCGAGCGACGGATCAGGCGCGTCTGCGGGTTCGCGGGATGGATCTGAAAAAACTGCGCCATGGTCCGAGATCAACCGACCGCGACGCGACGGAGACTCGGCTCTTCGTCGAGCTCCGGGTCGAGCTGCGGCCAATCGTGCCAGATCGGCGTACAGGCGGGCGGCAGTGCGGGCAAACGCCCAAGCTCGATCCAGGGGTTTTCGGGGCCGTGATAGTCGGAGCCGGCGGAGGCCAGCATGCGTTGGTCGCGTGCGAGGCAGCCGAAATTGAAGACCTCATCGCGGCTGTGGCTCCCGGAGACCACCTCCAGACCCACACCGCCGCACTCGCGAAATTCGCCGAGAAGCTTCAGCAGACGGGTGCGGGTGAGCTTGTAGCGCGCCGGATGCGCGATGACGGCCTGACCGCCGGCGCCCGTGATCCAATGCGTCGCCTCTTCGAGCGTCGCCCATTCGCCACTGACATGACCCGGCTTGCCGTTGACCAGATAGCGGTTGAAGACATCCCGAAGGTCGAGCGCATGACCCTGCGCGACCAGGAAGCGGGCGAAATGGGTACGTCCGATCAGACGACCGTTCGAGAATGCCTTCGCGCCGTCGTAAGCGCCTTCGATACCCTGTTTGGCCAGACGGCGCCCGATCTCCTCGGCACGCCAACCGCGATAGGCGAGCAGCCGGCTCAGTCCGGTCTGAAGCGCAACATTCTCGGGGTCGATATTGAGCCCGACCATATGGACGGTGCGCCCGCCCCAGGTCACCGAGATCTCCACCCCCGGGATGAGCCGAAGGTCAAGTGCGTCGGCCGCGACTCGCGCCTCGGCCAAGCCCTCGGTGGTATCGTGATCGGTGAGGGCGATGACCCGTACACCGGACGCACAGGCGCGCTGCATCAGCGAGGCGGGGGCCAGCGTGCCGTCGGAGGCGGTCGAGTGGCTGTGAAGATCGGGGCTTTTTATCATGGCTCTAGTCTAACTGATCCCTCGAATGCATGCCTCGGGCCGACGTTAGATACCGCGCGAGACGGGGATGGTCGTGCTTGCTATATTCCAGGTATGGGGGTCGGAGTCCGCTTGCAACGACTCGACGCCGCGCCGCTTCAGAACGCAGGTCGGATCGGTCGATGCGGCCTCGCTTATTTCATGTTGCCAGGATGATCAGCCCATGCTCCCCAAGGTCGACCTCAGCGATATCGCGGAAGAGCTCTCGCGACTCGGCGACGAGATCCAGCGCGCCTACGACGACTCGGAGCAGACGGTCGAGCCCGCACCTCAGGTGCCGCTGAGCGGACTGGCACAGTTGCTCGACACCGTCCGTGCGAGCGAGGCCGAATCGCGCGGCGAATCGGCGCAGGCGTTGCGCACGGCGAGCGGCGCGGAGCCCGACGCCCTGATCGACCACGGACTCGGCCTGCTGCGCCAGATCGCCGAGGTCGCGCGTCGCTTGAATCTCGAGTCGCAGGCGCAAGACGTCGAGGTCCTCGCCGTGCCTTTCGCGTGCTGGATGCTGCGCCGGGGCTGCGAGCTGCAACACCCGGAGGAGGTGGTCAATGCCTTGGCCACCCTCGCAAACCAATTGGAACAACCGGATGAGCTGGCCGAGCTCTATGGCCTGATGGGGGAGATTGCAGAGGGCATCGGCGCGGACCGCGTCCAAGGTATGGACCCGACCGACCCGACCGACCCCTGGCTCGTCCTCCTGATCAACCGCGGGATCGTCGCCACGCGCAGTCATGAGCCCGTGCTGATGGAAGAGGCGTTCGACGCGATCGGGGAGCAACTGCCCGATCACGCCCCCTATTTCTTCCGCGAGGGCATGGGACAAATGGAAGCCCTGGATTATCCGCCCCACGTCCGCGAGGTGATGCAGCGTTATTTCGACAAATGGTGCAGCGGTCAGCGACTCCATTGAACCGCGCTGAACCGCGTCTGCGGGTACATGCGTGATTTCGATCACTCTCGCGGCTTGGCGCATTCCAGCACGGCCGGTGAAGACGCGGTTCAGAAATAAAACGTTCGATTTTTCTATTTCCTAAACCGCGTCCAGCGCCGGCTTTCGGGGACCGCTCAAACCGTCTCGCCAAATCCCAACATCGCCGGAGCACTCCGGGACGCGGTTTAGCCGGCGATCAAGTGTTTTTGGAGCCGATACAAGAGCGTATCCCGAGTCAGCCCGAGCAGGCGTGCGGCCCGGCTCTTGTTCCCGCCGGCCAGCGAGAGGGCTTGGCGGATCAGCTCCGCTTCGAGGTCGTTGAGATCGATCCCGTGCGGCGGGAGCGAGAAGCCGATGTCCGTCTCTGACTGCGGTGTCCCCCACACCACCTCGCCGGGCAGGTTCTCGGGACCCACCTCGGTGCCGGGCAGGAGGATAACCAAACGCTCGCACAGGTTGGCAAGCTCGCGCAGATTGCCCGGCCAGGTGTAGCGGCGCAGCAGGCGCTCCGCACCGGACTTCAGCCGCGGCGGGTCGAGACGATGCCGGGCCGCGGCCGTCGCCATGAAGTGCTGCGTCAACGCAGGGATATCGAGCGCCCGTTCACGCAAGGGCGGCACCTCCAGCGGAACGACGCAGAGCCGCAGATAGAGATCGCGCCGAAACGCGCCTTGCTGAACCAAGCGATCCAGATCCAGAGCCGAGGCTGCGATGATCCGGAGCCCTGATCCGAAAGGAGACCCGTCGCGGGCGGCGTCCTGCTCGATGATGAGGTGCAGCAGTCGCGCCTGATCCGCCGCATTCAGCTCGCCGACCTCGTCCAGAAAGAGTGTTCCCGGAGCGTCCTGCGCAAACGTCGACAAGCATCGATCGAGCGCGTCGGGCGGCGCTCCCGCGCAGGCGAGCACGCCGAATCGGCCATCACGACGGGTGCTGCTCGCATGGATCTCGCGCGCAAGGGTCTCTTTTCCGGTGCCGGGCTCACCCAGCAACAAGACACCCACGTCAGTCGCGGCGACCATCGACAGGGCATTGCGGAGTCGGGTAAAGGCGGGGGAGCGGCCAATCAGTGTCGTCATGAAACCACGTCCGAAATCGCTTGCGTTGTTCTCGTGTGGGCCCGAATGCGCTCGGGGCGCTCTCTCGGGCACGTCCGGTTTTCCGTGCTGATTCTAGGTCACATTCAGGGTCGCGATCAGGGTCAAGAGTCCGAGCAGGATCACACCGAGGCCTGCGATGGCCTGAAAGCGTCGGTCCTGCCCGAGCCGAAAGAGCTGCCCGGCAAAAACACCGCCCAGTACCAAGACCGGCAAGGTCCCTGCGCCGAACAGGGCCATGTAGAGCGCCCCGGCTAGAACGCCACCTTGCGCAGGCGTGCTCAGAAGCATGCTGTAGACCAGCCCGCAAGGCAACCACCCCCAGACCATGCCGAACAAGACCGAGCGTGACAGCGTGGTCACCGGCAAGAGGCGTCGGCCGAGCGGCTCCAGTCGCCGCCAAAGTGGAACACCGACGCGCTCGATTGTCGCAAACCGCGGAAACCAACCCCCGATATAGAGCCCGATGCCGATCATGATGCCGGCGGCCAGCCAGCGCACGACCTCGAAGAGCCAAGGAGATGCGCCCGCGCCGAGCAGCGCGGCGCCGAACGCGCCCCAAACCGCCCCGGCCGCGGCATAGCTGGCGATCCGCCCCAGGTTGAAGGCCAGCACGAACAGACCGAGCCGTTTACGATCGTTGCGCGTCTCGGGCGGCAGCGAGTAGCTCAAGGCACCGGTAATCCCGCCGCACATGCCGATACAGTGCATGGCACTGAGCAGCCCGACGACGAATGCGAGCGCGTAAGCTGATCCCGTCATCGTCGAGAAAACCGTCCGACCCGATCAGCCCTCATCCTGCCCGCCTCCATCGCAACACCGCTTGCCCGGATCGCATCCCGGCAAGAGGCCAGGCTAATCGGAAGATTCAGTGCCCGCGATGACATCGATCAGGGACCAAACGCCTCGTACTGGAGATTTCTCTCCCGAACGCCTTATATTGTCGATTCAGAGTCGACTGAAATACTGAAATAACGAGGACGGGACTCATGGCATCACTGAACCTGGACCACATCCGACCCCTGCAGGAACAGCTCAACGCACATCCGATCTATGGCGCCATCAAGCGCATCGAGGACCTCCAGGTCTTCATGAGCCACCACGTCTTCTCGGTTTGGGACTTCATGTCCTTGATCAAGTACCTGCAGGCACGGGTTGCGCCCGTCACGGTGCCCTGGATGCCGCACGGCGACGCGAGTGTGCGCTATTTCATCAACCAACTAGTCCTCGAAGAGGAGTCCGACAGCATGCCGCTCCCCGGCGGCGGCGTCGAGCACGCCAGCCATTTCGAGCTCTACTGTCGCGCCATGAACGAGATCGGCGCCGACGGCGAGATGCCGAAGCGCTTCCTCGATCTGGTCACCGATGAGGGTGTCGACAAGGCCCTTTACGCGTCGATGGTCCCGATGCCGTCGCGCTATTTTTCCGAAACCACCTTCTGCTTCATCCGCGAGGACAAGCCGCATCTGGTCGCGGCCGCGCTGGCCCTCGGGCGCGAGAAGCTGATCCCGGGCATGTTCAGGCAGTTTCTGGAGCAGATGCGGATCACCGAGGCGCAGGCGCCCGTCTTCCACTACTACCTGAACCGCCATGTCCATCTCGACGAGGACTTCCACGGCCCCCTGTCGATGAAGCTCCTCGAGCAGCTCTGCGGCGATGACCCGCAACGAATCGACGAGGCCGAGACCGCCGCCGAAGAGGCGATCTGCGCCCGCATCCGGTTCTGGGACGGCGTGCTCGAGGCGATCCAGGCGGGCCGGGCGGGCTGACGAGGCAAGTAACGTAACAACTTGAATCGGGACGCGTCGCCACAATTCTCCTGAAAGTTCCCAGATCCTGGCAAGACATCATCCCGGAGCCGTACCCATGACCGAAGCACTGAGCGTCCCACTCGACAACGAAGGTTTTCTCCTCAACCGCGACGACTGGAGCGAGGAGGTCGCCATCGAGCTCGCCAAGGCGGATGAATTCGAGATGACCGATCAGGTCATGGGCTTCATCCGCGAGGCTCGAGCCATGTACGAGGCCGACGGCGTCGTGCCGCCCATCCGCATCTTCGCCAAGAAGCAAAAGGTCTCGACCAAGGACCTCTACGATATCTTCAGGAAGGGACCCATGAAGCTGATCTGCAAGTGGGGAGGACTGCCCAAACCGACCGGCTGCGTCTAAGCTGTTTCCGGAAAAGCAACAACCAGGTTGGGGCGACTTCAGTCGCCCGGACCACATCGACCAGACCTTGCAGCAATCAGCCCGCGGGAGGTCGAACCCCGTAAATCGCCGACACTCCGAACCGAGCGCAGCGATCCCCGGCCCCGGGGATACGGGTTTTAAGCCGTCATGGCAAGCCGCAGGTCCCCTTCGGCATCATTCCCGCTCAAACGCAGATCGAATCGCTCCTGCAGGATCGCGAAGACGTTCGGCGAGACGAAGGCCGGCGCGTTCGGACCCAGCGTGATCCCCTTCACCCCGAGGCTCAGCAAAGTCAGAAGGACAGCGACGGCCTTTTGCTCGAACCAACTAATCACCAGGGTCAGCGGCAGCTCGTTGACGCTGCAGTCGAAGGCTTCGGCCAACGCGGACGCCACCGCGATGGCGCCGTAGGCATCGTTGCACTGCCCCATGTCCATCAAACGCGGGAAGCCCAGATGCTCGCCGTACTCATGGTCGCGGATCCGATACTTGCCGCAGCCCAGGGTCAGAATGAATGAATCATCCGGTGTGCCCCGCGCGTAATCGCTGAAATAGTTGCGCCCCGGATCCGCGCCGTCGCAGCCGCCGATGACGAAGAAGCGGCTGATCCGACCGGCCTTCACCGCATCGACGATCGTCTGTGCATGATCCAAAAGCACCGTACGATGGAAACCGACGGTCGACTCGCCCGTGATCGCCTCCTCGCAGGGCCCGCACCGCAGCGCCTCGGCGAGCACCGCGCTGTAGTCGCCGTCGGCGATGCACTGACCACCGGGCACGGCCGTGCCGCGGGTCGTGAAGAGCCGCCCCTTGTAGCTCTCGGGCGGGATCAGCACGCAGTTGGTCGTCGCCACCACCGGGCCGGGGAAGGCCGCAAACTCCTGCTTCTGATTCTGCCAGGCGCCGCCATAGTGACCGACCAGGTTCGGATGGTTTTGAAAGACGGGATACATGTGCGCCGGGAGCATCTCGCCGTGCGTATAGACCTTGATCTCGGTCCCTTCGACCTGCCCGAGCAGGTCCCGCAGGTCCGCCAGATCATGACCCGTGACCAGGATCCCGCGTCCCGCCTGCGTGCCTTCCTTCACCTTGGTCGGCGCCGGCTTGCCGAAGGCCTCCACATGACCTTCGTCGAGCATCTGCATCACCCGCAGATTGATCCGCCCGCATTCCAGACAGTATTCCAGCAAGCTCTTCACGTCGAAGTTGACGTTGGTCATGGTTGCGAAGAGCGCCTCCTCGATGAAGGCGGACACCGTCTCGTCGGACTTACCCAAGCGCCGCGCGTGGTGGGCGTAAGCAGCCATCCCCTTCAGACCGTAGAGCAGCATCTCCTGCAGGGATTGGACATCGGCACTCTTGCCGCACATCCCGGGCGAGGTGACGCAGGCGGTCTTACGGAAGGTCTGTTCGCATTGGTTGCAGTGCATGGGTGCCTCTGAATCGAATCGGGATCTAAGGTGTCCTTGTCGCGCCGACGGACCGATGTCGATCGTTGGGGACAATCAAGGGGCCGACAGTCTGGCGAGAGAGCACGGTCGTATCCTTGACTTAGATCAAGGCGTGTAGACTCAAAGTACGGATAGAGCGGCTACACACATCTCCAAGACTCAGTCGAGCATCGCTTTTCGAGCAGAAACACCGTTATTCTTCGCAGCATCATCGAGCCGCTTGACGCCGACGCCACCCAAGCCGGCCATCGGCAACCTGGCCGGCGCCCTATTCACCCTTCCATGACGAGACACACCATGAAGCGCACGGCGATCGCGACCTTGACCTTGATCCTCGGCACCGGAGTCGCCTGCGCGGGCGAGGGGCCACACTGGGGTTACTCCGGCGCGCACGGTCCGGAACACTGGGGCGAGATCGACCCGCATTTCAACGCCTGTAAGACCGGCAAGGCGCAGACGCCGATCAACATCACCGACCGTATCGAGGCCGATCTGCCGCGGATCGGCTTCCACTACAAGCCGGGCGGGCATGACGAGGTCAACAACGGACACACCATCCAGGTGGACTACGACACCGGCAGCACCATCACGCTGGACGGGCGCGAGTTCACCCTGAAGCAGTTCCACTTTCACACCCCCAGCGAAAACCACATCGACGGCCACGAGTTCCCGATGGAGGCGCATTTAGTGCATGCGGACGCCGAGGGCCATCTCGCGGTCATCGCAGTCATGTTCGAGGAAGGCCCGGAGAATCTGGCCCTCGCCACGCCGTGGGCGGCCATGCCCCGGGCGCAGGGCCATACGGCTCACCTTGCGAGCAAGGCCTCCGCCGAGGCGCTGCTTCCCGCCGATCGAGCCTACTACCGCTTCGAAGGCTCCCTGACCACGCCGCCCTGTACCGAGGGCGTGACCTGGCTGGTCATGAAGCATCCGGTCAGCGCCTCGCACGGACAACTGACGAAGTTTGCGCGGGCAATGGGCCACCCGAACAACCGGCCGATCCAACCGCTGAACGCCCGGGTCGTGTTGGAGTAAGTCGACCGGTCCGCGGACAGGCGTCGCGCCGAGGATCAGCAGGCGGGCGCCTCGCCTGCTCCGGTCCCTACGATCCACCGTCCGGTCCGCCACTCGCCCCAACGCGTCCCGCCCGGGGTCACGCCCGGCGGAGGTGCTCGATGCACGAATGGTGAATCAGAATGTGATCGGGGTCGTCGGTCGGATCGATCGGGTCAACGAGTTCGAAAGGGGTTCGCATCACCGGAAGCCGTCGATGGCGCAGCTTCAGGGCGAGCGCATATAAACTTCACTTAAAACAGTAATCTGCGGCACACTTTGGGAAACGATTTCAGGAGTTTCCCATGTCTGCGGCCATTCTTGGACATTTTTCATTGCTTCCGGACTATCGCGTCGATCGTAGCTTCTCAAAAAGTAGTGGCAAGGAAACCAGTAAGCTACGAAAATAAGCTTCACTGCAAGACAAACTGTTGCCCCTGAGCATTTCATCTGTCGAGCATGGCTGATCCGAATCCACTGCCGGTGATTCGCGAAACGGAGCGCACACCGCTGGTCGAGCTTCTGCTCGCGCGGATCGAGCAGGTGCTTGAGGAACAGCGCCGGCAAGCCGAGCTCATCGGGCAGTTGCGCGACGAGATTGCGATCGCACTGGAGGTCAGTCGCTGGATCAGCGTGGATGATTCCGGTGCCCGGCATCAGGGCCGCAACGGCGATGTGACGCAGATCGGCAACGACTGGTTTGCCTGGTTTGCCGGCACGTACAGCAAGAGCCGGATCAACTTCCTGCAGCTGCTGCAGGCCGGCGAGCGGTGCTACAGCCTCAATTTCATCCCCCTCAACGACCGCCAGCGTGCCGATCAAGCGCGGGTGCGCGGCGAGATTTGGGATCTGTATGCCGACCTCAAAGCCTATCGGCGCAACCCCGATCCGGCCCTGTGCAGATCGTCGAGCGCTGGATCCTGGCGGCCCTGCGCCACCGGAGCTTCTTCAGCCTGAGCGAGTTGAACACGGCCATCGCCGCCCTGCTGGAACGGCTCAATCAGCGGCCCTTCAAGAAACTGCCCGGTTCGCGACGCACGGCCTTCGAGACGATCGATCGTCCGGCGCTGCGCCCCCTCCCCCTGACCCCTTACGTCTACGCCACCTGGAAACGGGTGCGGGTGAACATCGACTATCACGTCGAGGTCGACGGGCAGTATTACTCCGTGCCCTACACCCTGGTGAAGCAGGCGCTGGACGTGCGCCTCACCGACCACACGGTCGAATGCTTCCACCAGCGCCAGCGCATCGCCAGCCATGTGCGTTCGCCGCTGAAGGGCCGCCACACCACCGTCGCCGAGCACATGCCCAAGGCCCATCGCGAGTTCGCCGAGTGGACCCCGGAACGCCTCGTGCGCTGGGCCGAGAAGACCGGACCGGCCACCGCCGGGGTCATTGCTCACATCATGGCCAACCGTCCGCATCCCCAGCAGGGCTTCCGCTCCTGCCTGGGGATCCTGCGCCTGGGCGAGCGTTACGGTCACGAGCGCTTGGAGGCCGCCTGCCGGCGGGCCCTGCGCCTCGATGCCTGCCGCTACAAGAGCATCGAGTCGATCCTGCAACGCGGCCTCGACCGCCAAGCCCTCCCCGAACAGCAGAGCCTGGACCTGCCCGCCGCCCACGACCACCTGCGTGGTCCGGGCTATTTCCACTGACCGTCACGCCACAACACAGGAGTCAGACACCCATGCTGCATCATCCCACCCTGGACAAGCTCCAACAGCTGCGCCTCCTCGGCATGTCCACCGCGCTGCGCGAGCAGCTCGACCTGCCCGAGATCCACACCCTGGGCTTCGAGGAGCGCCTCGGCCTGCTCGTGGACCGGGAACTGACCGCCCGCGAGGAGCGCCGTCTGCAGACCCGCCTGCGCCAGGCCAAGCTCAAGCACAGCGCCTGTCTGGAAGATCTCGACTACACCACCCCGCGCGGCCTGGATCGCGGCCTCGTCACCCAACTGGCCACCGGTCAATGGATCCGCGAGGGTCTCAATTGCCTGGTCCTCGGCCCGACCGATTCAGCGACATGATGCACACCTCTCTACGTTACTGAAAGTCCAAGGATGTTTGATTTGAATCCCGTGTTAACGGGATCGTCGAGCCCGGCTCCCGCGCATCCGGCGGAACCAAACGCGCAAGATCATCACAAC
>NZ_DATITZ010000189.1:0-8587 GCF_035467215.1 Thiocapsa sp.
CACCCGCAGCGTCTATGCCGACGAGGCAGGACGGGCGCAGCTGGAGCAGTGGGTCCTACACGGCGCCGGTCACGCTTGGTCCGGCGGCAGCTCGGACGGCTCCTATACCGAGCCGCGCGGACCCGACGCCAGCCGCGCGATGCTGCGCTTTTTCATGGAGCACCCCCGCACTGCCGCGCCTTGAGGGCCGTTTGCGCCGCGGTCATTGCGCAGAGGGCGGATCTCCTAATGCGCGGTAGGCGACTTAAGTCGCCCCTACACCCACGGCGGCGGCTCCGCCGGCGAAGGCGCGACCTTCGCGGGCGCCGATGCAGGTTCAATCTGCTGCGGCACCGGGGCCGGCGTCCCTGCTGCATCCTCGTCGCCGACGAGCCCGAAGATCGCGTCAAGCCGAGCGATCAGCTCGCGCAACTGCAGTGCGAGGATCGCAAGCTCGGCGTCCATGCGCGCTGCAGGTTCGAGATCGCCGTCATCGAGCTCGTTGAGCAGGGCGTCTCCGACGCGCAGGCGTTTCAGCGACATGTCCTCGGCCAGGACGAAATCGAGCCGCTCGTCCCAGCTCAGGGCCAGCTTCAAGACCTGCTTGCCGACACGCAGATGGGCGAGGATCTCCTCGCTGGAAAGATCCTGTCCGCGACAGCGGATCAGGCTCGCGGTGTCGCTGACATCGCGCAGCTCGCAGGCATCGCCGATCTGAAAATCGCTCGGTGCATCGCCGTTCAACAGCCAGCCGGTCATGACCTTGGGCGGCTCCATGCGCGGCGCGGGGGGGCGCGCCGGCAAGGTCTCGATGGTCTCGCGCAGCAGCGAGATCACGTCCTCGGCCTGCCGATCACTCCCGGAGTCCACCACCAACCAACCAGCTTCGGTGTCGACATAGAGCAGGGTGCGACGTGAGCGGGTAAAGGCCCGCGGGAGCATCTCGGCCATGATCTGCTCGCGCAGTCGGCGCCGTTCGGCGCGGCCGACGTCGCGTGCCTCGTTGGTCTCGATCTCCCCGACACGCTCCTCGACGGCCTCGGCGACGGCGGAGGACGGAAGCAGCCGCTCCTGCTTGCGCGAGCAGATCAGGAAGCATCCCGAGACCGCATGCACGAGCGCGGTCGAGCCATCGCCGAGCGGCGCCGACCAGCCCATTGTCGCGGTTTCCAGCGGACCGCAGGGGCGAAAGCGGCGCTCGTCGAGACGGGCCTCGAGCGTGTCGCCATCCAGACCGAACGGGCGTCCCAATCGATACAGTCGTACATTCTTGAACATCATCGGCCCCGATCAAAAAGGCCGGGATTATGACCCAGCCTCGCCGAACTGCAAGCGCCGGGTCGAGATGTCTACGCTCCGCAACGCCGATTCGCGCGTCGGTTCGGAGCAGTCCCTGCGAAGACCGGGGGGGGGCGGATCCAGATCGGAATCGCGGGCGGACATCGCGTGAGAAACACGGATTCGCAACGCGCCCGGTATACTGTGGCGACGATCGACCCATCACCAAGCTCGGAATCCAAGGTGGATGAACTCTCGTTACCCGGCCTCTTTTTCGCGTTAGTCCTGTTGCTCATGCTTTCGGCCTTCTTCTCCGGATCGGAGACGGCCCTGCTCACCATCAACCGCTACAAGCTCAAACACCTGGCGGACGGCGGCCACCGCGGCGCCCGCTTGGCCCGCGCACTGCTGGAACGACCCGACCGCTTGATCGGGCTCATCCTGCTCGGCAACAACTTCGTCAACATCATGGCCTCCTCGCTGGCGACCGTCATCGCCCTGCGCCTCGGCGGCGAGGCGGCGATCGGAATTGCCGCCGGGCTCTTGACCCTGGTGATCCTCATCTTCTCCGAGGTCGCGCCCAAGACCTACGCCACGCTGCACCCCGAACGCCTCGCCTACCCGGCGGCCTACGTCTACAAGCCCTTGCTGAAGGTGCTCTATCCGATCGTCTGGTTCGTCAACCTCTTCACCAACGGGCTGCTCCGCCTGATGGGGATCACGCCGGAAGGCGCACCGGGCACCGCGCTGAGCCGCGAGGAGCTCCGCACCGTCGTCACCGAGGCAGGCGCCATGATCCCGGAGCGCAGCCGCTCCATGCTGCTCGGCATCCTGGATCTGGAGCGCGCCACGGTCGAGGACATCATGATCCCGCGCAACGAGGTGGAAGGGATCGACATCCAGGACAGCGAGGACGAGATCCTGCATGCAATCGGCAACTCCAGCTACACGCGGATGCCGCTGTTCGACGGCAGCATCGACAACGTGATCGGCGTCTTCCACGCCAAGCATGCCCTGCATGCACTCCTTGAGCAGGGCCTGGGCAAAGAGCATCTGCGCGCGATCGCCCGCGAGCCCTACTATGTCCCGGAAGGCACGCCGCTCTATCAACAACTGCTCAATTTCCAGCGCGGCAAGCGGCGCGTCGGCCTGGTCGTCGACGAATACGGCGATTTTCTGGGACTCATCACCCTGACCGACCTGCTCGAAGAGATCGTCGGTGAATTCACGACGGACCCGGCCGACAGCATCCCGGAGATTCATCGCGGCGAAGACGGCAGCCTCTTGGTCGACGGCAGCATCGGCGTGCGTGATCTCAACCGGGCGTTGCGCTGGACGCTTCCGACCGACGGACCGCGGACACTGAATGGATTGATCCTCGAATACCTCGAGACCATCCCCGAGCCCGGCACCAGTCTCAAGCTGCACGATCACCCGATCGAGATCCTTCAAACGGCCGACAACGGGGTCAAAACGGTCAAGGTCGTGACCCGCCCGGCCCGCAAGACGCGGGCGCTCGTTTAAACCGCGCCGACTCCAACGATCGTCGAGTCTACCGGGGCCGATCCCATCCAAAAACATCGCATACCGCACTGGGCCCGGTTTAATCGCCTCAGACGCCGTCGAGTGCCTCCGCGAGGGTCTTCACGGCCGTGATCTCCAATCCCTCCACACCCTCTTTGGGGACATTCCCGACCGGCACGATGGCCCGACGGATACCGTGCTTCGCTGCCTCGCGCAGCCGATCCGGACCATTGGGGACCGGTCGAACCTCGCCCGACAGACCGACCTCGCCGAAAACGGCAAGATCCAGCGGAAGCGGCCGGTCGCGGTAGCTCGACAGCACCGCCATGACGAGCGGCAGATCGACGGCGGTCTCGGTGATCCGCACCCCGCCGACCACGTTGACGAAGACATCCTGGTTGAACATGGCCACACCGCCGTGACGATGCAGCACCGCCAGCAACATGGACAGACGGTTGCCGTCGAGCCCCAAGGCGACCCGACGCGGATTGGCGAGCGGGCTTTCGTCCACGAGCGCCTGCACCTCGACCAATAGGGGTCGCGTCCCCTCACGGGTCACCATGACCAGACTGCCCGGGACCGCCTGGTCGTGGCGCGAGAGAAAGATCGCGGAGGGGTTCTTCACCTCGCGCAGCCCGCGGTCGCCCATCGCGAAGACCCCGAGCTCATGCACCGCACCGAAGCGATTTTTGACCGAGCGCACCAAGCGAAATGCGCCACCCGGCTCGCCCTCGAAATAGAGCACGGTGTCGACCATGTGCTCGAGCACGCGCGGACCGGCGAGCGTGCCGTCCTTGGTCACATGACCGACGAGGAAGACGACCGTGTCCTGCTGCTTGGCGAAGCGGACCAATTGCGCCGCCGCCTCGCGCACCTGCGAGACCGAGCCGGGGGCCGATTGCAGCGCGTCGGTGTAGAGGGTCTGGATGGAGTCGACGACCAGCACCCGCGGCCGCTCCTGCGACGCAGCCGCGAGGATCGCCTCGACATTGGTCTCGGCGAGCAGACGGATGCCCTCGCCCGCCAGTCCGAGCCGATGGGCGCGCAGCCCGATCTGCTGGGGCGACTCCTCCCCGCTGACATAGAGCACCGGCAGGCTGCGCGCCAGCGAGGCGCTCGCCTGCAGCAAGAGGGTGGACTTGCCGATCCCCGGATCCCCGCCGATCAACACCACCGAGCCCGTCACGAGGCCGCCGCCCAGCACGCGATCCAGCTCGCCGATGCCGCTCTGGATCCGCACCCGATCTTCGGGACTGACCTCGGCCAAGCTCTCCACGCGCGGAGACTCGACCGCGCCCGCGTAGCCGCCGCGCACGGCAGGACGCGGAATCTCCGCGGTCTCCAGCATGCTGTTCCAGGCCCCGCAGTCCGGGCACTGACCCGCCCACTTCGGCTGACGCGCACCACAGGCGTTGCAGACATAGGTGCTGCGGGGCTTTCGGTTGCTCATCGGGCAGATCCGCTTTGTTCAAGGTAGGGGCGCCATTGTAGGCCGATTCGGCTGCCCCGATCGGAGGCCGATCCCAGCCGATCGGGCGCGTCGTGAGTCTCGCCCGGGGTCTCTTCCTTGACTGAATCGCTCCCGAACACTACTTTTTTACACGAAAAGACTTTGAATTCACTGTCCTTTAGACGTCGGCGGCAACGCCCGACGAAACGCGAGGATAAGCAACATGAAGTCCGAGAAGCACCCGCTGTCGAACGCAACCGCGTCGGTCGATCGGGGCGCATGGACAGACGCCGATACCGTATGGCCGATCGAGACCTGGCTCTTCAACCGATTCATGCAGCTCATCGGGGAACCGGCCATCAGCGTCGTCTTCTGGGACGACCGGGAGCATTACCGGTGCACCCGGACCAACCTGGTCGCACGCATGCGCTTCGCCGACCGATCCACTTTTTGGCGACTCTTCGCCAATCCAAACCTGGAATTCGGCGACGGCTACAGCTCGGGCCGCATCCGCATCGAGGGGGACTTAGTCGCCTTCATCGAAGCGCTCTACGAGGCCAAGATCAAGCGGACCCGACCCGGCATCCTTCAGCAGTTCGTCAAGCGCGGTTTCGTGCGGCCGCGACGCAACAGCCTGACGGGCTCGCGGGACAACATCCAACATCACTACGACCTGGGGAATGACTTCTATCGCCTCTGGCTCGACGAGGAAATGGCCTATACCTGCGCCTATTTCGCCGACCCCGACGTCACGCTCGAGCAGGCCCAAGCCGCGAAGCTCGACCATATCGCACGCAAGCTACAGCTGCGACCCGGCGAGGAAGTGGTCGAGGCCGGGTGCGGCTGGGGCGGACTGGCGCGGCACTTCGCGCGTCGTTACGGGGTGAAGGTCCGCGCCTACAACATCTCGCCGTCGCAGATCGCCTATGCGCGGGAGCGGTCCAAGGCCGAGGGGTTGGACGATCGGATCGACTACATCGAGGACGACTACCGCAACATCCAAGGGACCTACGATGCCTTCGTCTCGGTCGGCATGCTCGAGCATGTCGGCGCCGAGCACTATGCGACCCTGGGCCAGGTCGTCGATCGCGTCCTCGGGGACAACGGACGCGGCCTCATCCATTCGATCGGCCAGATCCGTCCCGAGCCCCCCAGTGCCTGGAACGAGCGGCGCATCTTCCCCGGGGCCAACCCCCCGACGTTGCGCCGGATGATGGACATCTTCGAGGAACCGGGGCTGTCGGTGCTCGACGTGGAGAACATCCGCCCGCACTATGCCAAGACGATCGAGCATTGGCTGGCGCGCTACGAGGCGCATGAAACGGAGGTCCGCGAGATGTTCGACGACTTCTTCGTGCGGGCCTGGCGGCTCTATCTTGCGGCGTCCATCGCCAGCTTCCGTGCCGGAGCATTGGAGCTCTATCAAGTGGTATTCGCGCGCCCGGGCAAGAACGACATGCCATGGACACGCGCTCATCTCTATCGGGATTGACCGGCGGGTCGGCCCGATGCCCCCAGCCCCGTCGTCTCGTCTTCGAGAGGTCTGCCCATGATGAGGACAGACGTGATCATCGTCGGCGGCGGACCGGCCGGCTCGTCCTGCGCATGGCAGTTGCGCCGTCGTGGTGTCGGCTGCCTGATCCTGGACAAGGCGGTCTTTCCGCGACCCAAACTCTGCGCCGGTTGGATCACGCCCGAGGTCCTCGCGGATCTGGAGATGGACATCGCGGCCTATCCGCATCGCTTCCTGACCTTCGAGGTCACGCGAGCGCATCTGTTCGGAATCGGTCTGACGATGCGCTCGCCGCAGCATTCGATTCGCCGTGTCGAGTTCGACGACTGGCTGCTCGAGCGCTCGGGGGCCGAGGTCGTGACCCACCAGGTCAAGCGGATCGAGCGCACCGCGCACGGCTACCGCATCGACGACCGCTTCGAGTGCGATGCCCTGGTCGGCGCCGGCGGCACGGCATGCCCGGTGTATCGTTCACTCTTTCGCGAGCACAACCCGCGCGCGCGATGGCTCCAGGTCGCCGCGCTGGAGCAGGAGCTGGCTTATGCGTGGGAGGATCCGGACTGTCATCTGTGGTTCTTCGAGAAGGGACTACCCGGCTACAGCTGGTACGTGCCCAAGCAGAACGGCTATCTGAATCTCGGCGTCGGAGGCATGGCGCAACGGCTGCAGGAGAAAGGCGGAAGCATTCATAAACACTGGGAGCACTTCGCCGCGACCCTGCGCAGTCGTCGGCTGATCGACGAGGGTCTGACGCTCGAACCACAGGGCTACTCCTATTACCTGCGGGACGGGGTGCAGACCATCCGAAACGCGAACGCCTTCCTGGTCGGCGATGCCGCCGGGCTCGCCACGCGCGACTTGGCCGAGGGCATCGGCCCGGCGATCCGCAGCGGGATTCTAGCCGCCGATGCCATCGCGGAGGGCGGCGAATACAGCCTGGACTCCGTCTCGCGCTACAGCCTGGGCGCGGGCTTGTCGCGACGCGCGTTGGTTTACGGGCTATCGCGCCGGAAGGTGACGCTCCCGGCTGATCGCCAGCCGAATCCGGACTAAAATCCGCGCATTTCACCCCAGCGACGACATCCCATGGCCGGAGCCAGCCTGCTTACCCTACTCGACGATATCGCAACCGTCCTCGACGACATCTCGGTGATGACCAAGGTCGCCGCCCGCAAGACCGCGGGCGTGCTCGGGGACGATCTGGCGCTGAACGCCCAGCAGGTTCTCGGGATACGCGCCGAACGCGAGCTGCCGGTGGTTTGGGCGGTCGCCCTCGGGTCGCTCAAGAACAAGCTGATCCTGATTCCGACGGCACTCCTCGTCAGCGCCGTCGCGCCTTGGGCCATCACGCCGCTCTTGATGCTCGGCGGGGCCTTTCTCTGCTACGAGGGCTTCGAGAAGCTGGCCCACAAATTTCTCCATGACGAAGAGGAGGATGAGCGCCACGCGGAGCTGACCCGCACACTCCTCGACCCGAATGTCGACATGGTCGCGTTCGAGAAGGAGCGCATTCGGGGCGCGATCAGAACCGACTTCGTCCTTTCGGCGGAGATCATCGTCATCACGCTCGGGATCGTCGCCGGCGCCTCCTTCGGCGTGCAGGTAGCGGTCTTGACGGGTGTGGGTCTCTTGATGACGGTCGGTGTTTACGGACTGGTCGCGGGCATCGTCAAGATGGACGACGCCGGATTCTATCTGCAGCAACGCACGGGCGAGGATCTCGGCACCCGGTTCGCGCGGCAGCTCGGCGCCCTGCTGCTCGCCGCCGCACCGCGTTTGATGCGCATCCTTGCGGTGGTCGGAACCGCCGCCATGTTTCTGGTCGGCGGCGGGATCCTGGTCCACGGGATTCCGGGGACGCACGACATCCTGCATCTCCTGACCCATGGCGCCGCCGTGGTTCCGACGGTCGGACCCGTCCTCGAGGTCCTGGCCACGCCGCTGTTCAACGCCCTGGTCGGCGTGCTCGCCGGCGCCGTCATCCTCGGTGTCGTCACCGCAGGCTCGCGAGTCGCCGCTCTCTTCCGAACCTAAACCGCGCTCGGCGCGGTATGCGATGTTTTCGGTCGGGATCGGCTCGGACTGACTTAACGAGCGTTGGAGCTGGCGCGGTTTAGGACATGAAAATTCACCGAAGTCCGGCTCGGTCCCCGTCGACCGAAAGACGGATTCCCGACGAACACGGAGAAAAACGCTCGATGCGTCCTAAACCCCCGCTACGGTCATGGTTCGTCGGATGCTGCACTCTCTGTCTCCTTTGCGGGATCCTCGGCACGGCGGCGACAGCAGCGCGGGACGAGGAAGACGTGGATCTCGCCGCAGGGATGCAGAACGGCGGTGCGGTTCTCCTGCTGCGCCACGCCTACGCACCGGGAACAGGTGATCCGGAGGGCTTTCGTTTAGACGACTGCGCGACCCAGCGCAATTTGAACGATGCCGGACGCGAGCAGGCGAGATCCATCGGCGCTTGGCTGCGGTCGCGCGGGATCGAGCATGCTCGGGTCTATTCGAGCGAATGGTGCCGCTGCCTGGAGACGGCCGAGCTGTTGGGGCTCGGGCCGGTTACGCCGCTGCCAGCACTCAACTCCTTCTTCGAGCGCCGAGGGGATCGCGGGCCGACTCTGGCCGCACTCGAGGCGTTCCTCGAGGACCAACCTCCAAACGGCGAGCCCATCGTATTGGTGACGCATCAGGTCACGATCACGGCACTCAGCGGCATCTATCCCGCCTCGGGTGAAGCGATGTTGATGAAGCTGTCCGATCGGGACAAGGGCAAGCTCGAACCGATCGGGCGGATGGATTTCGGACCCTGAACAAGACCGAACCGGGCGCAGCAGAACGCA
>NZ_DATITZ010000190.1:0-4476 GCF_035467215.1 Thiocapsa sp.
ATCGAACGGATCAGCCGGCGCGAGCCCAGATCGTCCGCCATGGCGCGACAGGTGACGCCGCGCTGGGCCGCACGCTCCAAGGCCGCGACCATCGACAGCCCGTTGTTGTCGGGCAGCCAGATGTAGAAGTTCAGGTGGACATGATCGGTCGCGGCGTCGATGTCGGCGACCATGGCGTCGATCGCGGCGTTGGAGTCCGCCATCAAGGTTGCCCGGTTTCCGCCGACCGGGGCAAAGCCGCTGATGGATGCCCCGAGTCGGAAGAGGTGGCGATAGGTGTCCGGGATCTCGGGCGGTGCAAGCTGGCGGTCGAAATCACTCGCGACCCGTGGAACTTGCGCAAAGATGCGCCGCATCCGTTCGCCGCGATGTCGTCCGAGATTGACCTCTCCGAGCAGGAGGTAAGCGACCGCCCCGACCACCGGAACCGCCAGGATGACCACCACCCAGGCGATCCGGGATGCCGGCTGCCGATTCGGCCGCAGCAGCACACGCACGACCAGTCCGACTTGGATGAACAGATGCAGGAACAGGATGATCATGGACTCGGCTTTGTCGGAAGACACGGGCGTCGGGATCTGACCAAGGTGCAGGGTACGCGAAGAGCGCCCCGGTGCTCCAGCCTGAAAAGCCCGTCGCAACGCCCCGGTGGCTGCGACGACCCGCCGTCTGCGGGCGTGCGCATCCCCTCAGCTCGGCCGCTCGCGAAACAGAGGGCGGGCATCGATCCGGCCGTCGATCAGGGTGATCATGCGCCGATAGGCGGTGCTCTGCGCATCGCCGAAGTCGGCTTTGAAGTTTCGCTCGGCCAGCCCCTCGGGCAGGCCATCGATCGGCGGCATGAAATCGTTCTCGCGCATACCGCGACGGGCGAACACCCGCAGCGCGCGGGCGTCCGTCGGATTGCCCGTGGCGAGTTGCGCAAAACGGATGCCCGCGCGATTCGCGGCGAGATCCGCGAAGCTGTAGCCGCTGCCGCGCTCGGCGTCGGTGGCCTCCTTGAGGAGACCCGCCAGATTCGACAGCATCCCGCCGCCCTTTGCCGCGAGGGCGGCCGACGTCATGAAATGCTGTGCAAGATCGCGGCGCCCCTGCAGCAGTACCGCATGTCGACGCGGTCGGTTCTCCGGTGCGCGCGTGGCGCCTCGCTCAAGCAGGCCCTTGCCGTTCACGTAGGCGGCGAGCACCAGGATGACGGCGCGATTGCGCGCGATCGGGTCGGCATCGGGCTCCTTGGCGGGATCCATGGCGGGGTCCACGGCCAGCAGGTGCGAGAGCAGATCGGCGAGCTCGATCGGCCGACGGGCCGGTCGGGTCTCGATGTAGGCGGCCAGGGCGGTCTGGTAGCCGAGCATGCGATCGAGCTCGATCCGCGGGACCAGCCCGCTACCGATATCCTCGAGGATGCCCTCTCGCCAGGCATAGCTGACCTGGATTCGGTCGGCCTCCAAACGGACCTGCTCAAGGATATCCGCGTGATCGAGTGCGGTCACGAAACGCCCGACGAGCGACTGAAACAGCCCGCCCGGGAGTGGGAGACCGGCAAGGCGCGCCGTCTCCACGCGCGGCAGAGGCGTGTCTTGCACAAAGGCCAGTTCGAGGTTGACGAAGCTGCGCTGCGGATCCCAAGGCAACGCAATGGATGCCGAGAGTCGCGCGCGACCGTTCTCCAGCGCGACCTGTGCGCGCCCTTCACCGAGGAGATCGACCAGATAGTTTGCGAGCAGGTTGGCTTCGGTCTGCGAGAGCGTCAGCGTGGCCTGCTCGCCCTCGCGCGGACCCCGTGGCCGATTCGCGGCGAGCCAGCCTCGGGCCCAAGTGCGCTGAGCCTCGGTCAGGGGCATATCTTGGCGTACGCGCGGAGCGCGATCGAAGACCACGACGGCGCCGAGGCTGATTGCCGAGATCAGGAGCACACCGATGGTCCAGCGAAGGAGTCCGATCATCCGAGGATCGGTCCGACCGGACTCGGGTGGATCGCGACCGATGTGCCGCCGAAGGCCTCGGTCCAAAGCCCGATGCCCATAACCAGAAAGGCCACGGCCAGGGCAACACAGGCAAGGGCGGCGATCAGGGTCGCGATCGCGGCGCCTTGGCTGTGTCGGTGCTTGAAGCCCCAAAAGGCACCGGCGGCCGTGATCAGAAAACCGAACTCGCCGATGAAGAGTCGGGTCAGCAAGGGCATCCCGCGACCCGCCTGCGTGTCTATTCCGCCGCCCAGCGCAAGCACGAGCGCGAGGACCAGGCCGAGGCCCGCCGCAGCCCAGGTAAAAGGGAATCGTGTGCTCATGCGCGTCCTCGCCTCTGCATCTTCCAAGACGCCTATTGTGCATGATCCGGAGCGCACGCGGGTTGTTCTCCGCATTGCGCGCCCCGTCATCCGGTCGGTTTGGATTGAACCATCGCGGCGTGCCGCCATCTTATGTTGCAGTGCACAAAAAACGACTCGAATGCCCGGTGTCGGTTTCGAAGACCGGGCGGGGCGGCGTGCCGGGTCGGTGCGTCGAGAACTCGGAGAGTCTTGCCATGAATATCAGTATCGAGCGTGCCCGCAGTCGAGCCTCGCCTCGTGGCGAGGCCGTGCGTCTGAAGGACGGTACCTTTTGTCGGATTCGCCCGATCGAGGGCGACGATACGGCGATCGTGACGGTCTGTTTCGAGGGTCTTTCGGATGCGTCGCGCCGATTGCGGTTCTTCGGGGCGAAGCGCGTATTGACCGAAGCGGATCTGGCGTATCTGACCGGTGCGGACGGGCGTGATCATCTCGCGTTCGCGGCGCTGCGCCGGAGTGTGTCGGGCGGGGACACGGAGGTTCTCGGCGTGGCCCGGTGCATCCGCTCGGCGTCCGGATCGGAGCCCGGATCCGAAACGGCGGAGCTGGCAATGGCCGTCGTGGACCGGGCGCAAGGCAACGGCGTAGGGAGTGCTTTGCTGGAGCATCTGATCGTCGAGGCACGGGAGCAGGGGATCCGCCGTTTTCGCTGCGAGGTACTCGCCGACAACGAAGGGATGCGCGCGCTGGCGAAGCGGCTCGGTGGCCACGCGGTTTGGTTGGACGACGGCACGCTTGAGTATGACTGCGGGCTTCCCGATCCCGTGTCGACCCACGGAGATTCGGAGTCGGACCAGGACCGGCGGGAGCCGGGGGGGCGGGCCGCCGCGGAAACCCTTCCCCGGCGGCCCGGGCGTCCGGTGCCGCAGGTATGGATCAGCTCATGGGAGCGCGCGGCCAATGCCTCGATCGCCTTCTTCGAGACCGCGGCCTTGGTTTGGTACGATGATCCTAGTCGAATCGAACGCCGATAGCCATGACGCAGATCCGCTCGTTCGAAGACAAGCATCCGCAGATCGATCCGTCCGCTTGGGTCGACGAGACCGCGGTCGTGATCGGCGAGGTCAGGCTCGGTCCCGGTGCCTCCGTCTGGCCCGGCTGCGTGATCCGAGGCGACATCCATCGCATCGAGATCGGCGCGCGGACCAACATTCAGGACGGGAGCATTCTGCACGTCTCGCACGACAGCCGCTTCACGCCCGGCGGTGCACCCCTGGTCGTCCACGAGGACGTCACCGTCGGCCATCAAGTGGTCCTGCACGGCTGCGAGATCCATCATCACTGCTTGATCGGAATCGGCGCGCGGGTGCTCGATCGTGCGGTGCTCGAGCCTTATACACTGCTCGGGGCAGGGTCCCTGGTCACGCCCGGTCAGGTCCTCGAGGGCGGTCATCTCTGGCTCGGCGCACCGGCGCGGCGGGCGAGGACACTCACCGACCGGGAGTTCGAGTATCTCGGCTATGTAGCGGAGAACTATGTCCGGTTGGCCGCCCGGCATCGGGCGGCATCGACGGCCGTCACGACCCCTTGACCCGACGACAAAGACCCCTTTCGAAAGACGCGAACCCCGTGGGTCGGGCTTCAGCCCGCCAAGCCCTTAGGGCGGCAACCCATTGCCGCGGCGAAACCGCCCGCTCGACGCCCTACGCCTGAAGGACCATTCGGCCTCAATCCAGTCGCAACCACCCCAGAGGGTAGGATCGGCGCAAACTCAACATCTGCGAGCAGGTTTGTTGAGTTTGTGATACCGCTCCGGCGGTGGCACGCATGTCTATGGCGCTCTGCGCCGCGAGTCTCGATGCCGGCGACGACCTCTGCATCGATCCGATGGCGCTGCCCGTGGGTCGCCGGGCCGACGAGGCCCCGGGGCCGAACGGCAGGCGGACCGCGGTCGGGTGCTCCGCGGCGGTGTCACGCGCTGAAATGTCCGAAGTCGAGGCTTGGCGGTGACCTGATGGTTAACTGAAGTTTCCCGTTTTCCTCAGGCGACCAGCCGCATGACAGGGTAAAGGGGTCGCCATTTAGCTGACCCCGATCAATGGCACGACCTCTTTTCTCGCACCGAAGCACGCGTGTGTCGGTCGGGAAGTGCCACTTTGGTACCGCCAACGCGCCCGCGGTTCTCGTTGAAAGGTCGCGGATTG
>NZ_DATITZ010000191.1:0-18113 GCF_035467215.1 Thiocapsa sp.
CACCGCTCAGACGCGGTTTCAGCGAACGGTAGTAATTGCTGTCGACCTCGGTGTCGGTCGAGAGGATGATCACCTGCTCGCCCGCATTGGGAAAATAGTTGTTCACGATGTTGTCGCGGTGGGTGCTGTCCAGGCGCGAGAGCGGCGTATCGATGATGATCGGCAGCTTCAGCTCGCTGGTTTGCGCAAGGCCCCACAGCAGCGACACGGCGAACACCTCTTTTTCCCCCGCCGACAGCGCCGACTTGCGGATCTCGTGGCCGCTGCGGTCCGTGATCTTGATTTCGTAGGTCTTGTCGTCGATGGTGATGTCCTTGATCAATCCGCTGCGGCTTGAAAGCAGCCGGTACATCTCGAAGGTCTTTTCCTGAAGCAGATGCACCTTGTTCTTGCGCAGACGTACGACGAACTGATTCAGGACGCTGGCAATGTTGTCGCATTCCTCGATGAAGTCTGCCTTTTCCTTCGAGACATGGTGCTTTTCATAGAGCTTCTCGATCTCCAGCTCGATCTCGCGGATTCGCTTATCGAGCCCGAGGATATCCTCCTCGACCAGCCGAAGTTGCTCGGTCTTACGCCCGATCTGGGTCGAGCCGCTTTCCATCGTGCTTTGTAGCTCATCGAACAGATCGCGCTCGGTCGGCGTCAGACTACCGACCTGGGTCATACCTTCGAGCTGTTGGATCTGGGTCTTCAGGCCCATCGCCTCGTCGAGCAGCGGCTTGATCATGAACACATCGCTGTTCTCCAGCGACTCCATGCGGTTCAGGACCCGAGCCGCCTCGCGGTCCGACAGATCCAGGATCTTGACAACATCCGCCGCCGGATCGCCTTCCTTGAGCAGGCGGTAGATGCGTCGCTCCAGCTCGATCATCCGCTCGGCCGACAGCGTTTCGGTGAAGATCGGCTCCGGCTCCTCGACCACGCGCACAATGCGTTTGGCCAAATCGGCGGCATGCTCGCGGATCGCTTCACCACTGGCGGATTCCCGCTCCGTTTCGATTTGACGCCGGATACCGTCGAACAGCTTACCGGCAAGGCTGAAGGGCAGAGCCTTCTCGGAGAGCGCGCGAATCTCGCTTTCCACCTGCGCCAAACGATTGGCGGCATAGACGCGCTTCTTCTCCTGCTCACGCAGTGCCTCGCGCGACTCCGGAGCAACTTGGAAGGCCGCTTCGAAGCGCTTCTTGGCATCGTCCAGCTGCGTCTTGAAGCCGTCCAGCTCCACCTTCAGGTCGTCGCGTTCCTTGTGCTTGCGCGCCAGCTTGCTCTTCTCGCGCTTCAGTTCACTCTGTTTGAAGTCCAGATCCTCGTCGGAGATCTCGACAAAGCCTTTGCGCTCATCCTGCTTGATATAGAGGATGTCGCTGGCCAGACGGTTGATGTACTGGATGCCCAGCGCCGCCTCCAGCGAGGTCTTCAGACGCACCTCGGAATGGTCATCCGCAGCGATCTCCTGGATCTTTTCGCCGTCGAAGAAGAAGAACTGGGTGATGCCCGGCGGGATCGCCGCGCGGATGAAATCCTGCCATAGCTCCTGGTTCTGCACCGATACTCGCTTGCCGTCGCGCACCACCACGAGCCGCTCGGTCAGATCACGCGGACGCGGCTCGCTGACCGCGCCCGCCGTCCAGGAGCGCTTGACCACCAGCTCCGAGCCGTCATCCATCTCCATGACCAGCTCGAAGGCCACGTTGGCGTTGCCCTTGGCCTTCTCGCGCCGGTTGATGTTGCGATGGATATCCTCCGCCTTCCCGCCGTAAAGGCAGTAGGTCACCGCCTCCATGATCGAGGTCTTGCCCGCCCCGTTCATGCCGCCGATCAGGAAGATGCTGCGACCATCACCGCCCACCGGAAACTCGATCTCGGTCGGGAACTGGAAGGATTTGTAGTTCTCGATGGTGAGCTTGCGAAACTTCATTTCTTATCCTCTCCGAGCTCCCATGTTCCTCTTGGCGAATCAGCGCGCAGCGTTCCGTCCTGAACCATCCGATAACGCTCCCACTTGGCGTTGTTCTGCCAGGCGTATTCACGCGTCGAATCACGCCATTCCAGGTCGCCTGGCAACAGTTTCCCATCCAGTTGCCGCCCCATTTCCTCGACAACTTCGGCCGCGCGCGCTTTCCCGCCGAGCGTTTGGAGTGACCGAACGATATGATCTCTCAGCGCGAGGGGGTCTGTTCTGGGCAGGTTGGATCGCTTTCTGGCTTTCTTCTCCGGCTTGCCCGCATCAGCAACCTGATCGAACCCCAAACGATTCCGCAGATCGCTCAGGATGTCGGCAATCTCGTCCACGAGTTGGGTCAAAGCCTGGGTTGCATCCGCATGTATCGAGAGGGCAGCGGCGAGTCGCGTCTTCTCGGCCCGCAAGACATCGGGCACGGTAACCCCCGCCTTTTCCAGCCGCTCGATCGCTTTGGCGATTTCTCTGAGTTGTGTCTCCTGCTCGCCGATGTCGGTGTCATCCGCACCGGAATCGAGCCGGTCAATCACGTCCCGGCATAACTGCGCCAACAAACTCGGATCTTTGGCAAAGCGGTCAATCTCGTCGGGCTCGCTCATCTCGCGCTATCCATGCCATCCGAAAGACTGCTCTTGAGAATCTCACGCAATGCGTCATAAACCCCGGTGCGGCGGTCCTTCAGCTCGTACTCCCGCACGGTCTCCAGCAGCTTCAACACCTTGTCCAGACTCACTCCGTGCTGTTCGCACAGCTCGCGGAGCAGTTGCTGATCGTCATCGGCCAGTGTCATGAAGGCTTCTCCTTGTTTCCGGCGGGAAGACGCTCGATCAATCTGTCGAAGTCGCTCCCGGCGCGATCCTGCTCGGCCATCCGCCGTTGGTGGAACCTCTCGTACGCGTCTTCCGCCCGCTGCTGCGCCATCTGGTGCGAGATCTTGCCTGCGTGGGTCAGGATTTCTCGGTCGTTGATGTTCAGGAAGGCGTCGAGCTTGCTGATCCAGTCGCCCATGTGCATCGGGATGCGGCGCATCGCCTGACCCTCGGCGAAGATCAGGTATTGCTCGACCAGGTTGTTCAAGGCCGCCAGCTCGTCTTCGGTCAGATAGCTCTTGGCGATGCTCACGTCCTGCTTACGCACCTTGGCCCCGCGCCAGTTGGTCAGGCCCATGTTCGGCTGGTCTGCATCGGCGCGACTGTAGACGATCTCGGCGGCGGTCTGTCCGGTGATGGCCCAGTGCATCTTGTTCTGCACCGTTTGGAAAAAGCGAATGCTGATGTCCAGCGTCGGGTCATAGTCGATGCTGGTGGCGTAGATGTCCGTGATCTTCTGGTAGAAGCGCCGCTCCGAGGTGCGGATGTCCTGGATGCGACGGGTCAGCTCATCGAAATAGTCGAAGGGTTGATCCGGATTCTTCAGGCGCTCGTCGTCGAGCGTGAAGCCCTTGACGATGTATTCCTTCAGGCGCTGGGTAGCCCAGATCCGGAAGCGGGTCGCCACATGGCTCTTCACCCGATAGCCGACCGAGATGATCATGTCGAGGTTGTAGTAATCGATGCTGCGTCGCACGGCACGCGCGCCTTCCTGGCGAACTGTTAAGAATTTCTTAACGGTTGCTTCGGGGGCCAGTTCCCCATCCTCATGGATGTTGCGAATGTGCATGCTGACATTGGGCACGGTCGTCTGAAACAGCTCGGCCAATTGTTGCTGCGTCAACCAGACGGTCTCATCCGCCAACCGCACATCGATCTTGATGCGCCCGTCCTCGGCCGCGTAGACGAGGAACTGGCCCCTGGCATCGTCGGGCACTCGCTGGTGGTCCTTGGTCAACGTCAATCCTCCCCCAGCTCGGTCAAGAGATCCTGCACGGTGCTACCCAAGGTCGGCAGGGCCGTCTGGATCGTCGCCCACACCCGTTCATGCGCAACCGCCGCGTAACCGTGGATCAACTGGTTCCGGAAGGCGACGATCTCGGGCAGACGCGGGATGCGCGCGGCCAGCATCGGGTCGAGTTTCGCGAGCTGGTTGAGCGCCTCGCCGATGATCTCGAATTTGCGCTCCACGGCGGAATGCACCAGGGCGCTTGCGACATAGGCCGACAGATCCAGACCGGCGACGAAACCCTGAATGTCCGTGACGGCTTCGCGGACATCCCACAGATAGGCGCGCGGGTCACGCGGCATAGACCAGCTCCCGCGTTCGTTCGATGTCGGCGCGCACGTAGGGGTTGCGCACGGCCGGGTATTCCACCAGATCGACGCCTCGCCCGAGCAGGCGTTCCAATTCGGTTCGGACGATGAACCAGCCGCCCAGATCGGCCTGGGCATCCGGCGCAAACTCCACGAGGAAGTCGGCATCGCTGCTCTCGGGGTCGAAATCCGCGCCGCGCGCGGCGGAGCCGAAGACCTCCAGCCGTCGCACCTGGTAGCGCCGGCAGATGTTGGCGATGGCGGGGCGCTGGGCGGCAATCACGGGGTGCATCGTGACGTTCCCGGCACCTGACCGACTCGCCCATCCCGGACGGTTTCGACCTCCGCGGCGATCTCGACATCCGTGAGCGTCGCGGCTCCCGGCAACGACTGAGTGTTCTTGAACAGATCCCGGAATCCGTCAGCGAGTACGGCAACTACCTCGCCGTTGGCAATTTGTGCCACATCCCCCGATGTCGGCGTGGCGAGACCGCCTTTATGTCGCAGCATGCTCGTTTCTCGATTCATTCGTCGTTGGCGGATACTCGTACTTGATGACCCCGTCCTCGGAATAGACCACCGGGACGCCGTGGCGCCAAGCCTTCTCGCGGGCGCGCAGGGCGGCGCGCTGAAGGGCGATCTCGGCATTGGCCATGTCGGGATCGCGTTCGCGTGGAGTCGCCGGGGTTTGGGGATCGATCATGTCCGGGCGGCCTCTTCGATGAGCTGCTCGACGCGGGATTTGGCATGTTCGAGGAGTTGTTTCGATTCACACTCGGCGGCGGCGGCCTGGTCGTGGAGCCGCCGCAGTTCCTCCTGCAACGACTCCGGCGCGGGCCAGACCAGAAACTTGCGGATGTCGAACGGATAAAGCTCCAGTTGCCCCGAGGATCCTCGCTGGCGCATTTCAACCTGCATCTGGCCCGCCGCACTGTTGAGGTACAGCGACAGGTACACCGGATCGAGATCGTCCGACCGCAGAATGGTGACATGGTTATCCGGGACGGCGGGTTCATCGATCAGATACGGCGCTGCCCGGCCAAGGGTTCCGCGCCCCGTGCCGTTCAGCAGGGTGTCGCCAGCGCGGATCTGGAGGTTGCCGTCTGGATTCGCCGCCGCGAACCGATTGTCTTCGAGCAGGACGCGATTCGGCTGGACGTGCTTCGAATTCATGACCCGGAGCCCGGTAGCGGAGTAGATCGGTTGCTGACCGCGTTGGCAGAACGTCAGATGCCGGTTGAGTGGGGAAAGCGAAATGCCGGGAGGGAGGGAATTCGCGAAAGCATCAAATGCGGGGTAGTAATGCTCTGGATCAAAGCGTCTTGAGGTTTCGATGTCACTAAAGCGCGCGGCGTAGCTTACTGGCTTCTGAAATGTCAGCTTGTCCAGACCAAGCTCGGATTCAAGAAGTTGCTGAGCCCTTAAATATGCCCTCTCAGACTCTGCTAAAAACGAAAAGCGCTTTCGGACGAGATAATCAATTTCTGCTTGAGCCTCGATACTGATTCTTGGGATTAGTAGATTTCCAAGTTTTTCAACTGGAAGATAAGGATTCATTTGTTCGGTCTTCTCGCGGTCAGCAAGTTGCTGACCAAATTGCGAGTTGAGATAAGTTGCCACATAACCTGCATGCCAGCCATCTTTTAAGCGGAGAACTGCGACGTCTTGATTGACAACAGTATCGCCTTTGAGATTGTAGCACGGGGAGGCTTTGGCAATGCGTCGTTTTATTGTAACAACAACCGAATCTTCTGATAGGGCGACTCGATTTAGCTCGCAAGAATAATGAGTCGCGCATACTCGCTTCGCGAGTTCGTAGTTTACAAGAAGAGGGGAAATGCATTCTACAGTTAGAAAATAGATATCACCACGGCTCAAATCATGCCTCAGGGGCGTATGACCGCTTGTGATTCTCTCGCAGCAACATGTTAGTCGATCACACTTTAGGTGTGAGCTGTTGAATAGAGTCTCAATATGTCGGGCTGAGTGGGAATGGTATTCGCCATCCATTCGCCCGCGACTGACTACATCCTTATAATGCGTGCGGCTCCATCTAGCCATCACGCACCTTCCCAAAATCCAAACTGCTGTTCCTGAGCAAACTGAATAAACGCTTCCGCCACGCAAAGCTGTTCATCCGGAATCTGGCTCGCATCGGTCAGGTCTTCCGCCCGCAAGTCGTAATTCACCAGATCCTGATTGACGACCAACTGCCCTTCCTGCGGGTGTCCGTCCGGAAATTCGAACAGGCTGCCATCCTCGTCGAGCATGTACTCATAATCGCCGGAATTGTTCTTGCCCCCGCGCTCGCTGACGGCCATGAAGATGGGATAGTCGAGCCGCTTGGAGACCTCGGCGGCGATCCAGCGCTCCTTGAGGGTGCCGATCAGGTCGTCGTCGGCCAGGATCAGCTCCAGTCGGCCGCGATTAGTGAGCTGTTTCAGGTCGCGCTCGGCCTGGGGGATCCGGATCTCCAATGCCTTGATTTCGGCCTTGATGGGTTTCTGCGCGGCCTTGTGCCGCTCCTTCAGCGCCTTCAGGCTTACCTGATAGGATTGCCTGACCTCTTTCACGCGTGAGCGAAGCTCAGTCTTCTCGCCGCTCCAGCTTAAGTTCATCGCGTCGATCTCCTTGTCTTTCATCTGCTCCAATGCCTCGCGGTCGCTCTCCAGATCCATCAAGCGCTGCTTGGCCTTAAGCAGCGCGGCCTTGAGGTCGTTCAGCCGCTCCTCGGCGAGCGCGACGCGATCCTCATCGGCCCCGGCTGTCTCGGCGTCCTCGCTGTCGTCCGACTCCTCACCGTTGCCACTGGTGGCTTCATCGGTCTCGGGCTCGCTGAAAGTCTCGGCGATCAGATCCGCCACCGCCTCGGGGATGAAGTCTTCCGGCACGTCAGCGGCGGATTCGTAGGCGGCCAGCAGCGTTTTAATCTCGGCCGCGTAATCCGGGCAAGCGCCCGCGACCTGGTCGTGAACCTGGGCGATCAGGTCGAGCTGGTCCTGGGTGTACTTCTGCACGAAGAGCACCGAGGTCTTGGTGCCGGTGTGCGGCTTGAAGGTGTTGGGGTGCAGTCCGACCACCGCCAGCAATCGTGCCTTCTTCAGGATCCATTCACGGATGAAGGCGAGCGAAGAGTTGTTGAATTTGCCCTGCGGAAGCACGATGGCCGCGCGTCCACCGTGCTTGAGCATCTTGAGGATGCGCTCGATGAAGAGGACATCGCGCTCTTCCTTGGGCTGCTTGTCGTCCCCCGCGCGCCGGAGGGCTGGCCGAGCCAGCTCATAGCGCGCGAGCATCTTGCGGTCCTTCATTTCACCGGCGAAGGGCGGATTGGCCAGGATGACGTCGAACTTCAGCTGGTCGAAATACTCCCACGCTTTATCCTCGTCGGTCAGCGACTCGTTCTCGGGAATCAGCTTCGCCGTGAGCCTGGCTCGACGGAGCCCCTGCATCAGCGCCGAGCCCGAACCGGTCTCGTACCAGGTGCGCGGATCGAGGCTGCTGACGTCCGGGCCAAAGATGTTGGTATGACCGTCCCCGGCGATCAGCATCAGGGCGCGCGAGGTCTTGGCGGCACGCTGCTCGAAGTCGATACCCCAGAGGTACTTGGAGGCATAGCGATGCTTGCGCAGCTCGCGCTGGTCGTTGTCGGCCGCCGGGTAGCACCAGTCCATGGCGTGCAGCAGGAAGCCGCCGGATCCACAGGCCGGGTCCATCACGTACTCGTCGCGCTTCGGATTGAGCATCCGCACGCACATCTCGACCACATGGCGCGGCGTGAAGAACTGGCCTTTCTTCTTCTTCGCCTCGGTGGGGAGCAGATATTCGAAGGCGTCGTCCATGATGCGCAGGTTGGAGCCCATAAGCCGCACCCCTTCGATGGGGCCGACGCAGACCTGAAGATGGCGCTTGGCCAATTCGATGTCTTCGCCCTGCTTGAAGATGCCGGGCCACTCGTCGCAGGCTTTGTGAAAGAGGTTGTTGATCCGATCGAAGGTGATCTCGGGGTCCAGCGCCTTGCGGAACTCGACCACCTTGTCCTTGCGTTTCTCCAGCGCCTCTTTCTCGTCCCAGATCTTGGCGAAGATCAGCTTGAAGATCTCGTTGAACTCGTCCTTGCCGCTGTCGGCCAGCACCAGCTCTTCGAGATCCTGAAGAATCTTCTTGAAATTAAAATCATTTTTAAGCTGCAAGAGGGTTTTTTTGGCTTCGAGGACATCCTTGGGTTCCTGACCGCGCCGGGGGAGATCGAACAGGGTGTCGTCGAACTGTGCCGGATAAGGCCGATAGAGAATGATGTTGTCGGCCCCATTGGACCAGACGGCCACAGGCGCGCCCTTGGCGTTCATGTAGCTCTTGAGCTGCTCGATGCCGTCCTTGCGCTTGGGGCGCTTGCACTCGATGATGATCTTGGGCGTGGTCTTGGTTGCGTCGGTGTAAACGATGATGTCCGCCGCCTTGGTGCCGATCTCGGTGCCGAACTGGACGCTCTTCTCCAGGTCGATCTGGTCTAGTGAATAGCCGTACTGGTGAATCAGCTTGTAGACCCAGAGCTGACGGACGATCTCCTCCGGCGCCGATTTGCCGCCCTCGACATAGACCTGCACCTCCTCGTTCCCAGAGGAAAAGGGGATGAAGCTCTTCAGGAAATACTTGGTCTTCCCGGCATCCTTCCCGGTTGCGACGACCTTCGGGTAGATCGCGATGATCTCGTGAATCGGCTTGCCGAGGTTCTCGAACTCGGTCAGCTCGTACTGGATGCCGGGTTCCTTGAAGATACGGTCGATGACTTCCTTCGTGTGCATGGGGACTTGTTCACTCGGTGTGTGGTCGTCGGCATCGGAGCGCCCACGTTTTGGATCCGGGATTGGTCTGCAATCTTACCCTCCAAGCGGCTTGAGCATGCGTAGCCGACCCGCACGCGCCCGGCTATCCTGCCCTACAACCCCAGCTCCCGCCAATGCGCCTCGATGCGTTTGACCGACACCGGGCCGGCGGTGCCGAGGGTTTGGGCGAAGAGCGAGACGCGCAGTTCTTCCAGCAGCCAGCGGATCTCGTCCAGTCGCGCGTCCTCTCGGCCGGCCTTGCGGGCGGCGGCAGTGCGCTCGCGCCAGCGGGTCAGCAGCTCGGCCATGACGGTCATCTGATCGCGGTCGCGTCCGGGGGCGTGGGCGAGCTTGTCGAGACGCTGCTCGGCGGCCTTGAGATAGCGCGGATACTGCTTGAGCCGGACGAAGGGGATCTGCTGGAAGAAGCCCCGGAAGACAAGCCCGTCGAGCTGGTTGCGCAGGTCCTGCGCCGTCGGCTGCCAGTTGACCTGGGTGATGGCGGCGAGGCGCTGGCGCAGTGACTGGTAGGCGGCGAGGATCTCGGCGGCGAGACGGGTGACCTCGTTGGCGGTCGGCTGGAGCCGGCTGCGGGACTCGGCAAGACGGGCCTCGAAATCGGCCTGCTGTCGGATCGGCGGGCGGTCGTCGAGAAAGGTCCGATCGAGGATCAGGGCCAGCAGCTCGTCGGAGAGGTCGGGTGGGCGGGGATCGGATCCGCTCGGCGGGCGCAATGCCTGTCCGCCGACGGTCGTCGCGTTCGGTGATCCGGAGCGCGCCTTCTCCGGACTGGCTTTCTCCGTTCCGGCGGTCTCCGGGATGTCCGTGACGGGCGCCTTGGCATAGAGCAGGCGCAGCCGATCCAGATCCTTGAGCGTTTGGCGGATCGGGCGCAGGTTCGCACCGAGCGTCAGGATCAGAAGCCGGCGCAGGCCCGCACGGTGTGCACGCGCGGCGGCCTCGGGCGAATCCAGCACCCGCACCGCCACGTTCTGGCCTTCGTCGACCAGGGCCGGGAAGCCGCGCATCCGGATCCCGCCGCGGGTGATCTCGACCTGCTCGGGCAGGTCGCCGAAGTCCCAGCGTGTGAGGCCTTCGCGTTCCAGCTCGGCATCCGGGATGCGGGCAAACCGCGCCTGACCCGCTTGGCCGAAACGCTGTTTGAGTCGTTGCGGATCCTCGTCGAGCGCAAGCGCCCTGCCCGCCTCGTCGACGAGTCGGACCTTCATCCGCAGATGCGCCGGGATGGCGTCACGGTCCCAGGCGTCCTCGGGGATGCGCAGGCCAAGCTCGGCCGCGATCCGCTCGGCGAGGACCTGTGTCAGCGGACGATCAATCGGTGCCTTGCCCTCGGCGAGCGCGGCCTTGAGTCCGCCGGCCAAGCGCGCAGCGGTGTCCGGCACCGGAACCAGCGCCGTGCGTAGCCCTTTCGGCAGACCGCGCAGCAGGGCCGTGATGCGCGCCTCCAACAGACCCGGCACCAGCCAATCCAGCCGCTCGGCGGTCACCTGATTGATGAGCGGCAAGGGCACGATCAGGGTCAAACCGTCGGCCGACTCGCCGGGCTCGAAGCGGTATTCGAGCGGCAGCGCCGTGGCGCCGACCTGGAGTCGGTCGGGGAAATGCTCGGGCGTGATCCCCACGGCCTCATGCTGCATCAGATCGGCCGGGCGTAGATGCAGGAGCTTGGGATCCGTACGGGTCGCCTTGCGCAGCCACTGCTCAAGCTGAGGCGTGGAATAGATCCCGGCGGGGATGCGCTGATCGTAGAAGGCGTAGAGCGCCTCCTCGTCGACCAGGATGTCGCGGCGTCGCGACTTGGCTTCGAGGTGATGGATCGACGCGATCAGCTCCTGGTTGTGACGCCAGAAGGGTGCACGGGTGCCGAAGTCGCCTTCCACAAGGGCGAAGCGGATGAAGATCTCGCGCGACTCGGCCGGGTTGATGGGTCCGTAGTTGACGCGCCGCTTGGGCACCAGGGTGACGCCGAACAGGGTTACCTTCTCGTAGGCCGCGACCTGCCCGGTCTTGGCCTGCCAGTGCGGCTCGAAATAGCTGCGTTGCAGCAGATGCTGCCCGGCGGCTTCGATCCAGGCCGGCTGCACGCGCGCGACGATGCGCCCGTAAGCGCGCGTGGTCTCGACCCGCTCGCCCGCCAGGATCCATTTGGGCGACGTCTTGAAGAGTGCCGAGCTTGGATGGATGCGATAGCGGCTGTTGCGCGCGCCCAGGTACTCGTGATTCGTATCGAGCGCGCCGATGTGGTTCAGCAGTCCGGTCAAGAGCGCGCGGTGGATCTGCTCCTCGGTGCCGGCGGTCTGGTTCTCCTTGAAGCCCATCTCCAGGATCTGCTCGCGCAGTTGGGTCTCGATGTCGCGCCATTCCTGGACCCGGTTGTAAGAGAGGAAGTGACGCTGACAGAGCAGACGAAACTGGTTGCGCGAGCGCGCCTTGCGCTCCTTCTCCAGGAAGCGCCAGAGGTTGAGGAAGCTTAAGAAATCCGAGTCCGGATGGGCGAAGGTGGCGTGGATCTGATCGGCGGCGGTGCGCTGCTCGTGCGGACGCTCGCGCGGGTCCTGAACGCTCAGCGCGGCGGCGATCACCAGCACCTCCGCCAGACACTGCTGCTCGGCGGCGGCGAGCAGGATCCGACCGATCCGCGGATCGACCGGCAGACGCGCGAGCCGACGGCCCAGCTCGGTCAACTCGCCGCGGGCATCGAGCGCGGCCAGCTCCTCGAGTGTGCGCTCGCCGTCGGCAACCAGACGCGGGTCGGGCGGGTCGAGGAAGGGGAAGTCGGCCACGTCGCCGAAGCCGAGCAGCTTCATCCGCAGGATCACGGCGGCGAGATTGGTGCGCTGGATCTCGGGCTCGGTGAAGGGCGCACGGGCGGCGAGGCTGTCCTCGCTATAGAGCCGGATGCAGATCCCGGAGGCGACCCGCCCGCAGCGCCCCTTGCGCTGATCGGCCGAGGCGCGCGAGATGCGCTCGACCGGCAAGCGCTGGAGCTGGCGGCGATGGCTGTAGCGGCTGATCCGCGCAAAACCCGGGTCGATGACGTAATGGATGCCGGGGACGGTGAGCGATGTCTCGGCGACATTGGTCGCCAGCACCACGCGCCGGGTGCCGTGCGACTGGAAGATCCGCGCCTGCTCCTGCGGCCCTTGGCGGGCGTAGAGCGGCAGGATCTCGGTCGCGGGCGGATGATGCTTGCGCAGGGTCTCGGCGGTCTCGCGGATCTCGCGCTCGCCGGAGAGAAAGACCAGCACATCGCCGCGTCCGACGCGCGCCAGCTCGCCGACCGCGTCCGAGATCGCCTGCTGCATCGCCTCGTCGCGCTCGCCGACGGATTCGTCCTCGGGCGGCCGATAGCGGACCTCGACCGGATAGGTCCGTCCCGAGATCTCGAGGATCGGCGCCGGGCGGCCCTGCGCATCGGCGAAATGCGCGGCGAAGCGCTGCGGGTCGATGGTCGCGGAGGTGACGATGAGCTTTAGATCCGGTCGACGCGGCAGCAGACCCTTCAAATAACCGAGCAGGACGTCGATGTTGAGGCTGCGCTCGTGGGCCTCGTCGATGATCAGGGTGTCGTACTCGTTGAGGAGCCGATCCTGCTGGATCTCGGCGAGCAGGATGCCGTCGGTCATCAGCTTGATCGCGGTCTCCGGGCGTACCCGGTCGTGGAAGCGCACCTTGTCGCCGACCAGCCCGCCGGCGGTCCCGCCGAGCTCCTGCGCGATCCGATTCGCCAGGGTACGCGCCGCGATACGCCTCGGCTGGGTGTGGCCGATCCGCCCGGCGAGCCCGCGCCCGAGCTCCAGACAGAGCTTGGGCAGCTGGGTCGACTTGCCCGAGCCGGTCTCGCCGCAGAGGACGATCACCTGGTGGACCGAGATCGCTTTCGCGATCTCCTCGCGGCGCTCGCTGACCGGCAGCTCGGGCGGATAGGCGATGATCGACGGCACGCCCGCGCGGCGGCGTTCGAGGATGGCTTGGGATTCGCGCAGGGTCTGCCAAATGGCAAGCAGACCACGCTCGAACGGCTCGCCCGCACACGCGCGACGGCGCAAACCGCGCAGACGTTGGCGCAGCCGGTGGCGGTCCTGAATCAGACAGGTGCCGAGGTCGGCGTCGGTGGGAAACTGGGGGTCGGTCAAGGATGCTTAAATCAAGAGGTCCAGGGATCGAACACCTGCGGATAGAGCCGGAAGTCACCGGTGTTGCGCGTCACGATGGTCAAGCCCCGGCACTGAGCCGTCGCCATGATGAGACCGTCCATTACAGGCAACGTCTGTCCGGCCAACTCTGCACCGGACGCCAACTGAGCCCATACGTGTAGCGCGCCTGCATCGAGGGTCAAGATGCGACCGGCAAACCGCTGCTCCAGCTTACCCAACCAGGCCGCAAGCCTTCGGCTACGGGCGATGTCGGAAACAGCGAGTTTGAGGATGCCTTTCTCGATCTCGCCGATGCTGACGACACTGATGAAGAGGCTGTCCTCGTCCTGCTCGTCGAGCCATTGGATCACGCGGGAGACGGGTACCTTCTTGACGTACTCGGAGAGCACGCAGGTATCGAGAAGCCAACTCACAACGACAGATCTCGTCCCGTATCGCGATCGCGGCCGAAATCGATGTCCTCGCCGGCGATCTCTGGATCCAGTAATGCAGCCGACAACGTTACCTCCTGTCTCTTGGTGAGGCGCGCGTAATCCTCGACGGAGAGGACGACAGCCGTCGGTTTGCCATGCAAGGTCACAAACTGAGGTCCATCGCTTCGGGCCAACTTGATGAGCTGACTCAAGCCGTTCTTGGCCTGTTGCAGTTGCCATTCACCGTGCATACGAACGCCGCTCACCTCTAGCCAGTCTAGCCAGTTTCTCCAAACGTTAGCATAGGAGGTCGCGATAAGCGATCTCGAATGGCCGATTCCACGGGCGACGCGTTCAACTCTCATCCACCGCGCTGAAATCGTAGTCCATGAGAGCACTCGGGGGCTGGACGAAGGGGCCTTGGAGTAGATCGACACCGGCGCGGCACAGACGCGCGATGGTCTCCGGGCTATCGACTCCGCCGGCGATCACGGCAAGGCGCCGTTCACGCAGGCGCTGCACCAGCTCGGCGAGCGGCTCTGGGTCGAGGGACTGGACCAGGGTGCGTGACAGGCGCGCGAAGGTGGCCGGCACACCCGCGAGCACCCGCTCCGAGGCGTCGCCGGCATCGACGTCGTTCAGACAAACCGGGATACCGAGCCGCGCCAATCGAGCAACACGGTCGGCTGTGCGAGCAATGTCGGCGGCCGCTTCATCTACCTGAAACTGGATGACGGGTCGCAAGCAAAAAAGATCGCGCCGGTTGATCTCGTCGCGAACACGGTCGACCCAATCATCGCGCCCCGCGCCGACGAGCGATTGGTACAGGAAAAGCTGTGCCGGCTGGCCGGCGTCTCGGCAGGCCACGAGGGCGTCCAGAGCATTGGCCAAGAGCCAGGCGTCGAGTCGCTCGGCTAGTCCGCAGCGCTGTGCGATCGGCATGAAGGCGCCCGGCAAGAGCAGCTCGCCGTCCGGGGTCTCCAAGCGTGGCGAGACCTCGTAGCGCGCGCTCGGTGCCGGGATCAGGGACACCATGGGTTCGAAGAGCAGTTGTAACCGTTCGGTCAGGATGGCCGCCGATACGGCGTCTTGGTCGGACGTGCGGGGAGGCACGGGGCCGCACCCGTAGCCGACGGGTAGACCATCGCCTGCCTTGCGGGCCGAGCGTGCCGCCTTGGCTGCACGCGACATCAAGGTGACGGCGTCGCCGCCGCTGTTCGCCAAGGTGCACCAGCCGACTCCGACGGCGAGACCTGTCCCGGGAGCGAAACCGACCCGAGACAGGTCCTCCGCGAGCTGCCCGCCGGCACGTGCAAGGCTTGCCGCATCGTCGCGTCTTACCAGGACGGCCAAACTGCGCTCGCCGACGCGCGCGGCCAGATCGGAGGCGCCACACGACTCGGCAACCGCAACGGCAAGGCGCATCAACGAGGCCTCGTCGCCGGCGAGATCCAGCACGACCAGCGCACGGCGACCCGCGTCCGTACCCCCGCGGCCGATCAACTGACCGAGCCGCCCCAACAGATGTCCGAGACTCGCGAGGCCCGTGAGTGCATCGATGGCATCCGGACCAGCCTGGCGCCGTGCGCGCTCGCGTGCGCGCGCCAGTCGCTGTCTCACGCAGGCGACGAGATGATCCGGTGCGACGGGCTTGGCGAGGAAGTCATCACCCCCGACACGCAGGGCCGCCATCTGCTGCTCGGCATCCAATTCGGCGGAGAGAAAGACGATCGGCAGATCGGCGAAGCGGTCCTGCTCGCGGATGATGCGGGTCAGCTCGATGCCGCTTGCTCCGGGCATGTGCAGATCCATGAGCACGAGATCCGGAGTGAAGGCGTCGAGTGCGTCCAGTACCGCGAGCGCATCGCCCACGCGCTCGGTCAGCATGCCGGCGGATTCGAGCACACGCGCGGCGAAGAGTGCGGCCACCGGCTGATCGTCGACCACGAGTACACGATCGGGAGAAGCCGCCTGCTTGCCCGCCAGATCCAGAAGCCGATCGGTCAGCTCTTCGATCTCCATCGGCATCTGTAGGTAGGCCTTGGCACCCGCGCGCATCGCGGCAAGTCGAAAGCGGATATCGCGCCCGGACGCTAGGCAGACCAGCGGGATCGGCTGCCCGCCGCTTTGCTGCGCCCGGGCGACGAGGACGCCGAGCGTATCTGCTTCGGGGAGTGCGTCGAGATCGACGAGCAAGAGCGCCGGCGAGCTCGGGTGTGCGCCGGTTAGCCGCTCGGACGATTCGAAGGTTTCCAGCATGAACCCCTGCGCGAGCAAGAGCGGCCGAAGCGGCGTCGCCAACTCGGCGTTGCGGGTCAGGAGCTGAATTGCGGGCGCGGATCCGGCATCGGCGTTCGTCTGATTCATGGTCGTCGGTCTCGTCCAGCGTGGGCCGAGACCTCGAACACACACGCCGACGCGGCGCTCGGCCCGAGGTCATCGGCGCCGAGGATAAACCGGGCACACGACGTGAACAACTCGCGAATTGACTCGCAGACTTGGGTGACCGACCTCAATAGCCGATGCGCGGGGCTCCGCCGCCGAGCGCCTCGACCAGCCCGGCCGCAAAGCTCGCACCGATGCGTCGCGATAGGCTCTCGAAGAGATCGCGTTCCTTGGTGTAATCGACCAGGGTTTCCGCGCCGATCACGTCGCGTGCAACCGAGCTGGAGCTGCCCAGATCGTCGACCAAGCCCAGCGCGACGGCCTCTTGGCCGCTCCAGAAGAGTCCGCTGAAGACCTCTTCGCCCCCCTTCAGCCGGTCTCCGCGACCGGCTTTGACCTCGGCGATGAACTGATCATGCAGGTTGTCGAGAACAGTCTGGATAAATGCCTTCTGATCCGGCGGCAGCGGGGAGAAGGGGTCGAGGATCCCCTTGTTCTCCCCGGCGGTCAGCAGACGCCGCTCGATCCCGAGCTCCTTGATCGCCTCGTCAAGACCGAAGCTGCCGATGCGCACGCCGATGGAGCCGACCAGGCTGGCCTTGTCGGCATAGATCGAATCGGCGGCAACGGCGATGTAATAGCCGCCCGAGGCGCAGATGTCGGTCGCCACGGCATAGACGGGCATCTCCTTGTCGTTGTCTTCCTTGTACTTGGCCTTCAACCGCTTGATCTCGTCGTTGATATAGCCGGCCTGGACCGGGCTGCCGCCGGGGCTGTTGATGCGCAGGATGATGCCCTTGACCTTGTCGGCCTCGAAGGCTTCGCGCAGGGCGCTGATGACCCGGTCCGCGCTCGCGTCGGCCTCGGGCGCGATGACACCCTTGATGTCGATCACTGCCGTGTGCTCATCGCTCGGCGAGATGCGCTCGAGCAGGTCTTGGGAATAGGCCGCGATCAGCAGTCCGATCAGATAGACCAGGACCAGCGCCTTGAAGAAGACGCCCCAGCGACGACCGCGACGCTGCTCGCGCAGGTGCTCGAGCGCGAGCTTATTGATGAGCGCGCGCTCCCAATCGGGTGCATCGGGCGACGGCATCTCGTCGCGGGGTTTGGTCCAAAACTTCCAATTCATGGGTCACTCCAGGGATTAAACCGCGCCCGGCGCGGTATGCGATGTTTCGGATGAGATCGACGCCGGCAGACTTGACGAGCGTTGGAGTCGGCGCGGTTTAAGAGATTAAAAAATAAGTTGTTATAAACCGCTTCCCCGCTAAGAGGCGTGGATGCTGACACACCTCGAGCTCACTCGAAAACGAGCATCTCGCTCTGAACACGGCTTAGGCCTTGGGTCTCGACGACATGCGGGCGGCAACGCGGCGTCGCGGTCTCGGCTCAGCGCATGCCGTAACCGGTCAGCCAGGCGGGCAGCGCTGCGATGTCGTGGATGCAGTCGAGCGGGGCGTGCGGCAGAAGACGCTCGACCGGGTGGACGCCGTAGGAGACGGCGAGTGCCTTGGTGCGGGCATTCAAGGCCATCTGCATGTCGTACTCGGTGTCGCCGATCATGAGCGTGGCGGAGGCGTCGGCACCGAGCTCGTCCATCAGCTCGAACAGCATCTGCGGGTTTGGCTTGGAGAATGTCTCGTCGGCGCAGCGCGTCGCATTAAAGAGTGCACCGAGACCGGTGTCGGCGAGTGCCTTGTCGAGTCCGACGCGACCCTTTCCCGTGGCGACGGCCAAGCGGTAGCCTTCGTCCGCCAGCTGGCTCAAGGTCTCGCGAGCGCCGGCGAAGAGCACGGAGGGCGTCGGATCGATTTCGAGGAAATAGCGGCGGTAGCCGGTGGCCAGATCCCGGAGGGTCTGCGGATCCGCTTCCGGGTGCAATCGCAGGAGAGCTTCGTCCAGACCCAGCCCGATCACGTCGCGCGCGGCCTCGCGGGCCGGCGGCGGCAGGCCGAGATCGCCGAAGGCCGCCTGAAGACAATGGACGATGCGTGCCTCGGAATCCATCAGGGTCCCGTCCCAGTCGAACACGATCAAGTCGAAGGTCACGCGGCGGGCTCCAATGCAGACAGAAAGTGCTCGAGGTCATCGGGCAGGGGCGCCTCGACCCGATGCGGTCGATCGGCCGTTGCCAACTGGAAGCTCAAGGCGGAGGCGTG
>NZ_DATITZ010000192.1:0-14522 GCF_035467215.1 Thiocapsa sp.
TATTCAGGGTCAACAGAGAATACGGCTTTGCCCTCCGGCGATTCGAATAATTCCAGAACACCGCCGTGATCAGGTCGCCATTCTTTATTCAGTTGCACGACCAGTCGCGCAATCTCATAGCCCAGAAGTGGTCGGTCACTATGTAAGCCAATGACTTGCCCCGGCAGCATTTGTTGAGCCTTGACAACAACACGATCAACGAGTTGCAGCCGGGTTATCTCTCGCATTCTCGCGAGGATTTCCGCTTGAAACGATGCCGGAATCTTCTCGGATACGTCGCAAAGAGAGCACCGGTAAAACGCACCATCCCGATGCTGCCAATCATTGGTTTGCAGAAATAGGGCCTCCAGCAGAGCACACTGGTCCTCTGAAAAAGCGGAGTCCACGCAAAAAAAGGGGAAGGGGTGATGGTGGTGATTAGGTCGCGAGAGCAACGGCTGAGCTCCTAAGCTGCGCCTAGCTGCGGTCCCGCCGCCGAGGTCGGCATCGGGCGAGGCGCAACCGCTTCCGTCAAGACGCATTCTCCTCCTCCTCGGTCTCGACCGTCTTGGCCATCCGTTTGGCGAAGTAATAGATCCGTTTGAGCTTCTCGATGATGTCGATCTCGATCGTGTAGGCGGGGATGCGATTCGGCTCTTCCGCGACGAGACGTTGTGCTTGGTGGATGGCCGCGGAGTCGGCGATATGTTGGATCTCCTGTTTCATTGAGGTCACGGTGCGCGCGGCCAGCTCGTTGTTCTGCGCGACGGCCTGAACCGCGGCGGCGACCGAGCGTGTCACGACCCGGTGGAAGCCCATGAGGACCTCTCGGGTCGGCACGCTGATGGAGACGCCCGCATCGATGCGCTCGCGGCCGAGCACGATGAGGTTGGTTTCGACGACGTCGCCGATGTTTTCGAGGTCGTTCACCGCCGCCATCAGGCGCATCAGGGTCGCCGTCTGCTTCTCGGTGAGCGACAGACGGCTTATCTTGCCCAAATAGGTGATGATCTGGGCGTGCAGGGTGTCGACATCGTTGTCCATCAGCTCGATCTCGCGCAGCGTGCGGCGATTGCCGCTGAGGATCGCCGGCATGATGCGCGCCAACATCTTGTCCACGCACTCGCCCATGTGCAGGACCTCCAGGCGTACCCGGTCGAGCGCCAACGACGGCGTGGAGATCAACTCCTCGTCCAAATACTTTGCGCGTACCACCAGTGCCTCTGCGCCCGGGGGTTTGTCCGGGACCAGCCACTGCACGAGGCGTGCGAACTGCGTGGTCAGGCCGATAAAGAGCAGTGTATTGGCGACATTGAACAAGGTATGCGCATTGGCGATCTGCCGGGGGACCTCGGCCGCAAGTCGTGCGGCTCCCGACAGGGCAGGGTGGACCGGCGAGATCAGCTGTGTAAAGGCCGAAAGCTGTCCGATGAAGCCGACCCAGATCAGGACGCCGCAGACGTTGAAGATGACATGAACCAAGGCGGCGCGCAGCGCATCGCGTGGTTTGCCGATCGCCGCCAGCAACGCGGTGACGCAGGTCCCGATATTGGCCCCGAGGGCGAGCGCGATCCCGGTGGGGAGATTGATGAGACCCTGGCTCGCCATGACGATCGCGATGCCCATGGTGGCGGCGGAGGATTGGATCACCCCGGTGAAGACGGCGGCGACGAGGATGCCGATCGCCGGATCTTCGAGCCTCCGGACAAAGTCCAGGAAGGGCTCGTAGGTCCGCAAGGGTCCCATCGCGTCGCTCATGACGCTCATGCCGAAGAACACCAGACCCAAACCCATGAGGATGCCGCCGTATTGGCGTATCGCCTCCTGCGTGGATGCAAACTGCATCAGGAAGCCGATACCGATCATCAGCAGGGCCGACTCGGTGATCTGAAAGGCGATCAGCTGCGCGGTGACGGTCGAGCCGATGTTGGCGCCCATGATGACCCCGACGGATTGACTCAAGGTCATGAGTCCGGCGCTGATGAAGCCCACCACCAAGACCGTCGTCACGGAGGACGAGTTGATGACGGCCGTGACGAAGGCGCCGGTGGCGGCGCCCATGAAGCGGTTGGCGGTCAGCTTGGCCAGGATGTCCTTCATCCGCTCTCCGGCGACCGCCTTGAGCGCCTCGGCCATCTGGTCCATGCCGTAGAGAAAGAGTGCAAGACCGCCGAAGAGGCTCATCGCCATCGCCCACCAGTGGATCGCCGGCGTGATCGCATCGCTGACCTCGGGGGTCATCGAGGCACCTCGTCGGGGGCGCCTTTCGGCCGAGGCGGGGTCGGCTGAACGGGGCTCGTGAGCCCTCGATTCAGGGTGCTTCCCGCACCTGCGGTGTGCACGAGCCGGTTGTAGACCTCCAGGAGGGGCTCGACCGGATAGCACAGCGGCAGCAGCCGCTTGTGGGCGCGCGTGAGGATGCCGACCCAGTGCGGATCGGCACTGAAAACCTGCCGATGTCGCTCGATGTCTTCGGTGTCTCGCGCGCGATGGCCGGGCGAATGCGCCGGGCGACCCCCGAGCACGCAGACGGCGTTCTCCGCGAGGCCGAGGCGTCGAAACATGCGGCTCAGCTCGCGCCGTCCGTAAGCGCCGCTCGGGGCATGTTCCGAGGGATGCCGCACCCGAGCTATGCGGTCGGCCAGATCCGGATGCCGGTCGATATCCACGAGCGTTTGCCATCCCTCGGCCTCGATCGGCGGTGCGGCGTGCGCGGCGAGGTAACGCGAGGTGACGGCCACCAAGGGCAGGCGGGCATAAAAACGCTGCATCGCATCCCGATAGTCCGCTCCCCGAGCCTGATGCAGGGCATCCTCCCAGAGTGATCCTTGCGGCAATCCGGCATAGCTGATCGCCTCGGAAAAGCTGTCGTGATGGCCCCGTAGATAAAAGACCCGCTCGGGAAAACGCAGCTTGAGGCGAAAGATCAGATCCATCATCAGGATGGAGCTGTCCATCTCGGCGGCTTGCTCGGGCCGGTCCGGATGAACGGCGCTGCCGAGGATGATGAGGATGGCGCTGCCCTCTTCGAGTGCCTGAAGAAAGGCGTTCTGCGTCAGGATCACGAGCAGGTTGTCGATCCGGGCGCGCAGATCGCCGACGAAGATGGGGGTTGTGCGATCGGGCAGGATCAAGAGACCGCCGGGTTCGCCAAGACGATTGAGCGCGCGATAGGGCTCCTGATCCATCAGCGCGATGACCTGCTCGATCAGGTCCAGGGCGGGCGCGCGCGCCAAGGGCTCGATCGGTCCGTCGAGCACCCGAGCCAGGCGTGCGAGGGCTAGGCGGCGCCACCGCGACATGCGTTCCAACAGATCGGTCGCGGCCAAAGGGGCAATGCAAACGCCGGCCGCCGTGGACTTGTTCTTGACGGACAGTTCGTCGGCCGAGAGCTTCAGGCGGAGATGCTGCGGTTCGACGGCACGCGGATAACGCAGGAGCAGGCGTTGCGTCGGGTCGTCGCGCCCCACGGTGAGGGTATCGCCCTCGCTCAGTCGGACGAATCCGCTGATGTCGGAGAAATAGGTCATGGGATCGACGAGCAGATAGCTGCCGCGGTGATCCAAGCGACCTTCCGCGTCGATCACCGGCTCCGGATAGAGATGGAGCCGATAGCCGTGCTCGCCGCCGAGGAGGATCTGCAGGGGCAGTGCGGGAGGCGGGAGCCTCACCGTGGACTTGCCCAAACGCAGCGAGCCGCGAAGGTCCAGGTCGGCGCAGGGGTCGGCCTCGCGGATCAGGCCGCGAAAGTGCCGCAGGAAACCTTTGCGCTTGGCTTGGCTCGGGTCCGACATGGGCTGTCTGGGTGACCCTCCGGGTCTGAGTCGCGATGTGGGATCCGCTCGATGGCCCAAGCGTCGCATCCCTGCCGATGTGCATCAACTGCGGCGTTTCTTGGTTCCGGCTTTGCCGGGTTAGGGTAAGCTGGCGTCCGATGGGTTGAGACACGGGGGATCGGCAGGCCGTATCAGGCCCGGGAGGCAGGGTGAGCAGGCTCGCGAGCAGATTGCGTATCGGTGAGAAGATCGGGCTGGGATTCGGTCTGGTGATCCTGATCTTTCTCGGGGTCATCGTTCACGATCAGCTGGCTTCGGCACGCCTGAGCGCGGACTACGAGCGTCTCCATGCCGTCTACGGGGCGCGTCAGTCCTATGCCTTCGGCATCGAGCGGCGTCTCGGCGCCATCCGTGTGGCCCAGTCCGCGTTTTTGACCTCGCGCAGTCTCGATGCCGTTGCCGAGGTTACGCGCCAGGCGGCGGCCCTGGATGCCGAGGCATCCGGGCTTGCGCGTCTCGACGAGAGCTCGCGGCGCGCTGCGGCCGAGATCGGTGCGCTGGCCGCTGATTATTCGACGCGCTTCGAGGCGGTCGTCGAGGCATGGCGGATCAAGGGATTCGACGAAGACAACGGACTACAGGGCGAGTTTCGCCGGACCGCGCATGAGTTGGAGGCGCTGGCTGGATCGTTGACCGGATCGGGTGAGCCGACGGCGGGTCTCGAGATTGGGATTCTTCAGCTGCGCCGCCGCGAGAAGGATTATCTGCTGCGCGGCGAAGAGACCTATGTCGCGATGGTGGCCGAGATCCTGGCGGACACCGCCGAGCGCGTCGCCCAGGCCCCGATCGCCGACGCCGAGCGTCAAGCGCTCACCCGGCGACTCGCGGCCTACGGGCGTGATTTTCATGCGTTGATCGAGCAGGATCGCCGCATCGAGGAGCTTACGGAGGCGATGGACGTCGCAGCCCGACGTATCACGCTGTTGGTCGAGTCCAACCTTGTCGAAGCCAATCGCCTGATGGCGTCGATGACCGATGACATGGCGCAAACCGCGGCCGTCCGTGCGCGGATCAACCTCGTGATCGCCTTCGGGGCGACCTTGCTCGGGGCCTTCTTCGCCGTCATGATCACCTCGAGGATCGTCCGTCCGGTGCGCAAGATCGCCGGGCTGCTCGATCGAATGAAGACCGAGACACCGCGCGAGCGCATCCCGACAGTGCTCGGTGCGCGCGACGAGATCGACGCGATGGCGGTTTCGCTGAATGTGCTGGCCGATCATAAGTCGACCTTCGTCAACTGGTGGCGCAGTGCGATGCGCGAGGCGGTGGCGCTACGTGATCTTCATGCCGCCGGCGAGACGAGCGTGCGCGCGCGCGCCGCGGAAGAGCTGCGTTTGGCCGTCGACGCGAGGCTCGAGCGCATCCTGGCCGTTCGCGACGGGATCGAGCGCAACAGTGCGATCGTCCGTGATCTTGTTGCTCATCTCCCGCAATCGGGAACAACCTTCTCTTCGGGCGATGTAAAGCGGCTCAAGGAAGCCGCAGCCGGCTTGTCGGCTGTGTCGACGATCCTCCAAGCCGAGTCGGGGGGGCTTTTCGGATCGGCAACAGGGCGGCGTTGCCGACCCGGTGCGTCGAGATTCGGTGGACCCAGCGATCGCGGATGTCGACTCTGGGAGTAGAGCGGGCGTGTCGGGTTAGGGGAGAGCTTCGATCGCCCGAATTTTTTCGTCGTAACGTGCTCGAAGCTCGGCGGGGAGCTCCGAGTCCTTCACCCCGGCACATCCGCCGTTCTCGTTGAGTGTCGCCAGGAAATCGCGCCGGAGGCGCTCCTGGACCTTTCGATAATTGCGCTCGGGAAAGACGTCGTCCTGGACCCTGAGTACCGTCATGCGCATACGGCTCGCGAGGAGCTTGTTGAGGTTCTCGGTGCGACGGTTGGATCCGTCGCTTCGGCAGCGGGCGTGATAGAGGTCCAACGCATAGGCGGCCTCGACTGCTTCGATCAAGAGCACCTCTGTCGCCTCGTCCAACTCCGATGCGACGGCGCTCTGGATGCCAAGGCCCATGACGAGGAGCATCGACGCTGCCCAGCGGCGAAGCGGGTGCCTCGGCCCGTTCGGTCGGCTCGATCCGTCGCCTGATCGGGCGCGGCGTGTCCTGGTCTGTCCTTTGGGTAGGGGGTACACGACGCGTCTCAACTCCGTCCGTAGACCGGGACCGCCGCGCCGGTGACGCAGCGTGCGGCATCCGAGGCCAAAAAGAGGATCACGTCGGCGAGTGCATCCAGAGGGACCCAGGTGTCGTGCTCTGCATCGGGCATGGCCGAGCGGTTTTCGGGTGTGTCGAGGGTTCCCGGCAAGACGCAGTTGGCGGTGATTCCTCGGTGTTTGAGCTCCTCGGCGAGGCTCTCCGTCAGAGTGATGACGGCGGCCTTGGAGGCGCAGTAGGGCCCCATATGCCCGGCGCCTCGAACGGCCGCCCTGGCTGAAATGTTGACGATGCGCCCGCCGGCCCCGCTCGGGATCGCGGGGATCGCCGCGCGGCAGCAGTTGAACACGGTGCGCAGGTTCAAATCCATCAAGGAATCCCACTGCTCGTCCGTCGTCTCGTGAATAACGGGACCCATGGCAAAGCCGCCGGCGATATTCGCGAGGATATGAATGGCACCGAATCGGTCCTTGACGCCGGCGATCGTGCTCGCCACGGCGGCGGGATCCAAGAGGTCGGTTGCGAAGACGGCCGACTCGCATCCCTCGGGCAGCGCATGCTGCGCCGCGTGCAAGGCGTCGGGTTTCAGGTCGATCAGGGCGAGTCGTGCGCCTCGGCGGGCGAAGGCGCGTGCCGTGGCACGGCCCAGATTCCCCGCGGCGCCGGTGACGACTACGGTTTTCCCGGTGAATTCCTGCACGCTCGTGACTCCTGATGGCTGTGCCGGCGGTTCAAGGCGCCCGTCGACTTTGCGCTCCCGACTCTGTCCTCCAAACGTCAGGTTGGGGCCTCGGGCCGGATGACCAACCCGGGCGCGCTCCGTCGGTCGCGGATCCGCTCGGCTTCTTCATGCGGGCCGGGCGGGTTGCCTGTATCATTTAGAGCGTGACCAGTTTACCCGAACCAGCATATCAGAGCTGTCGTGGCTCCGTCCTTGGCGGGGGCGCCCCATCCGTTCTCATGCGCCGTCGGTGGCGCCCTTGATCGAGCTGCTCTTCCTGCTCTTGCCCGTCGCTGCGGCCTCCGGTTGGTGGGTCGCACGTCGGGGCGCGCCCGCTCGACGCAACCGCAGGCATCCGCCTCACCCTGCATTTCTGCGGGGCCTGAATTACCTCGTCGAGGAGCAGCCGGACAAGGCCATCGACATGTTCCTCGAGCTCGTCGAGGTCGACGGCGAGACCGTCGAAACCCATCTCGCGCTCGGTAGTCTGTTTCGACGTCGCGGCGAGGTCGACCGCGCGATTCGCATCCACCAGAACCTGATCGCCCGGAAGAATCTGGCCGCCGAGCAGCGCGGCGATGCCCTCTTCGAGCTCGGCCAGGACTACATGCGCGCGGGCTTGTTGGATCGCGCAGAATGCCTATTTCAGGAGCTGGTCGGTCTCGGGCTGCACCGCCAGCGCGCACTCCAGAGTCTGCGCGAGCTCTACGAGCAAGAGCGCGACTGGGCACGCTGCCTGGAGGTCGCCGAGCTGCTCGATCCCGCCAGCGATCCGTCCATCAAGGTCGCGATCGGCCAGTACCACTGCGAGCTGGCCGAGGATGCCCGGCGCTGCGGCGACGCGGCGCGCGCGACGGCACAACTGAGCCTGGCTCGCGAGGCCGATCCCGAGTGCGTCCGCGCCACCATGCTCGAGGGGCGTGCCGCACTGGAAGACGGCGATCCGCAGCGTGCGCTTGCGCTCTTCATGCACGTGGCCGAGCAGCGCGCATCCTATGTCCCGGAGATCCTGCCCGAGCTGATCGACGCCTTGCGGCAGCTCGGACGCGACGATGTGCCCGCGGTTCTGGAGGACTTGGCGCTACGGCACTCGAGTCCGGCACTGACGCTCGGTCTCGGCGATGTCCTCGCTCAGAGCCGCGGCAAGGAGGCGGCGATGGATCTGCTGACCCGCTACCTGTCTCGACATGCGGATTTGGCAGCACTCGAGCGTCTCCTCGAGCTTCAGGTCGAGCTTCAGGTCGAGGATCCGTCGCAGGGTCAAGGTTTGAACGGCGAGCGTTTGCGCGTCGCCTTGGAGGTGACGCGGCATTTGCTCGCGCGGCAGGCGGTTTATCGCTGCGAGCACTGCGGGTTCGAGGCGCGCTCGCTGCATTGGCAGTGTCCCAGTTGCCGGTCTTGGGGGAGTGTCGTTCCCGTTCAGCCCGAGCCGATCATCGGCGAGGAGGTGCTGCATGAGCGACGTCTCGCCTGACCCTGCGAGGGGCTTGCACCGAATTCCTCTGCCCCTGCTCGCGATCTCGGCGCGGCGGGGATCGGCCGAGGGTCGTCGGGCAGTGCGCGGCCGTGCGGTCCGGGCTACCGGACGCGTAACACTTAGTCAAGCATACGAGGACCGGACGTGACGCCATCCAAACGCATTATCGTCGCGCTCGATTTCGCGACCGAGGCCGAGGCCCTTGCCTTGGTCGAGCGTCTCGATCCGACCGGCTGCCGGGTCAAGGTCGGCAAGGAGCTGTTTACGCGATGCGGGCCGGTTTTGGTCGAGAAGTTGCAGTCTCGCGGGTTCGAGGTCTTTCTCGATCTGAAGTTTCACGACATCCCCAACACGGTCGCGGGTGCCTGCGCTGCGGCGGCGGATCTCGGGGTCTGGATGGTGAACCTCCATATCTCGGGCGGGGCGCGGATGATCGAGGCTGCGCGCACACGGCTCGATCGCCTGTCCAGCCGGCCGTTGCTGATTGGCGTGACGCTGCTCACCAGTCTGAATCGGGAGGATCTGAGCGCGGTCGGCTGTCCCGGCGAGCCTGGCGAGCGCGTGCTTGCGCTCGCAGCGCTCGGGTATGCCGCGGGTCTCGACGGGGTCGTCTGCTCGCCCTTGGAGGCAGCTGCTGTCCGCGCGGCGCGAGGCCCTGATTTTCGGCTGGTTACGCCGGGAGTCAGGCCCGCCGGTGCGGCGCTCGGCGATCAGGTGCGTGTCATGACGCCGCGCGACGCGCTTGCCGCCGGGGCGGACGACCTGGTGATCGGGCGCCCGATCACGGAGGCCGCGGATCCGCTTGCCGCGCTGCGGGCGATCGAGGATTCGCTCGTGGCCTAGTTCCGGCTGAACCGCAGCCCGTCTCAATCGCGCATCTCGCCGAAGCGTTCGAGGTGCCCGTTTCATCTGATCGATCTTTCAGGAGTCAAGTCGATGGCGAAGATTCGAAAGGCAGTGTTCCCCGTTGCAGGACTCGGGACGCGATTCCTGCCCGCGACCAAGGCGAGCCCCAAGGAGATGATGTCGGTCGTCGACAAACCCTTGATCCAGTATGCCGCCGAAGAGGCCGAGAGCGCCGGGGCTACCCAGTTGGTCTTCATCACGGGCCGCAACAAACGCTCGATCGAGGACCACTTCGACAAGGCCTACGAGCTCGAGGCGGAGCTCAGGAGCTCGGGTAAGCTGCAGCTCCTCGATATCGTTCAGAATGTCATGCCGCCGACTGTGACCTGCATCTATGTGCGCCAAGCCGAGGCGTTGGGTCTGGGTCACGCGGTACTCTGCGCCAAGGCGGTCGTCGGCGACGAGCCGTTCGCGGTCATCCTGGCCGACGACCTGATCCGCTCCCAAGGCAAGGGCGTGGTGGAGCAGATGTCCGACGTTTACGAGCGATTCGGCTGCAGTGTGCTGAGTGTCCAGGAAGTCCCGCGCGAGGAGACCAACAAGTACGGCATCGTGAAGGTCGAGCCCGGCCCGGACGGGGAGCTGCGCGTGGTCTCGATCGTCGAGAAGCCGGCGCCGGCCGATGCGCCCTCGAATCTGGCTGTCGTGGGGCGTTATCTGCTGACGCCCAAGATCTTCGAGAAGCTCGAGCAGACCCGTGAAGGTGCAGGCGGGGAGATCCAGTTGACCGACGCCATCGCCGCGCTCCTCGAAGACGAGCCGGTGATCGCCTTTCCCTTCCAGGGCAAGCGCTACGATTGCGGCAGCAAGCTCGGCTTTCTTCAGGCCAACGTCGAGTTCGGCTTGGCGCACCCCGAGGTCGGCGAGCGCTTCTCGGCCTATCTGCGGGCCTTCGGTCAACAGTAGCGGCGCGGCGAGCCGGCAGCCGGGCTGTCGGCTCCGACCCGATTCCACTTCATTGCTTTCCGGTCCGCCCGCCGTCAGTCCCCGCAGGCCTTGCGGATACGTGGGGTCAGGGCCACCGTCTCCCGCCCGTTGCCGATCCAGATCTCGCCGCCGTCGATCGTGCACTGCAGATCCATCGAGCGCTCGACCAGACCGGTCAGGGCCTGGATCTCGCTGCCTTGCAGATCCACCACCCGTAGGTTGCGCAGGCGCGCGAGACCGCCGCTGTTCTGCTCCCACCAAAGCTCCGCCGCGCGCCCGGCGTAGGTGATCACGACCACCTCCCCCGCACGACCGCTCGCCTTGCGCAGGCGCCGCTCGTCGGGTTGTCCCACCTCGATCCAGCGCTCGATCTCTCCGCTCAGGCTGCGTTGCCACAGTTCGGGCTCGTCGTCTGCGCTCAACCCCTTGGTGAAGGCGAGCTGCGGGTCGGCATAGAGGCAGAAGGCGAGGAGCCTGACCATCATCCGCTCATCCGTCTCGGAGGGGTGCCGGGCCAGCGTAAGGGTGTGGCTCTCGTAGTAGTGACGGTCCATGTCGTTGATCTGGACTTGCGCTTTGAAGACGGTCGCTTTCAGGGCCATCGGAGGGTCTCGGGGTCGAGGGGCGCGCGAAGGAGCGGTGCGCCCGCGGTGATTAGGCACTCGGGCATGCGACCGAGGTCTTGGCCGGGATGCGCGCGATGTGCCACTGCGGGATCGCCCAATCCCAAAAGGCATTCGGGTGGAGATCCGCGGGCGGCGGGGTTTGCCCCAACAAGGTCCAGGCCGTCCGCAATGCGGGCAGCGGATCCCGCGCGTCGACCGGTGCGGCGGCCAGCGACTTGCTGAGCTTTCGGCCCTCCGTGTCCAAGATCAAGGGGACATGCGCGTAGCCGGGTTGGCCGAACCCCAAAGCCCGTTGGAGCAGGATCTGGCGGGGCGTCGAGAGCAGCAGGTCGGCGCCGCGCACCACCTGTGTGATCCCTTGCAGGGCGTCGTCGACGACGACGGCGAGCTGGTAGGCGTGGAGCCCGTCGGCGCGCCGCAGCACGAAGTCGCCGACCGCCGCGTCGACGAGCTGCTCCTGTGCTCCCTGGATTCGGTCCTCGAAGACGAGAGCGCCCGGGGGCGTGCGGAACCGCTCCGTGCGTGCGCGCCGTCCGAGCGGGAGTCCGGGACGGCAGGTGCCGGGGTAGACGGGGCCTTCGGGCCCGGCGCGCCCGGCTCGGGCAACCTCAGCGCGGGTGCATCCGCACGGGTAAGTCAGGCACCGAGCCGCGAGAGTATCGAGCGCGTCGCGGTAGGCGTCGGTTCGGCGGCTTTGATAGATCACGTCCTCGTCCCATCCGAACCCGAACGCGCTCAGGGTGCGGAGGATCAGGTCGGCCGCCCCGGGGACCTCGCGCGGCCGGTCGACGTCTTCGATCCGCACCAGCCAGATGCCCCGATTGGCGCGGGCATCCGCGTAGCTGGCCACGGCAGCGAGGAGCGAGCCGAGATGGAGCGGGCCAGTCGGAGACGGGGCGAAACGGCCGCGATAGGCGGCCGCGTCGGGTGCGGCAGTCGGGCCGGGGTCGGCGGGACCGTGCATCGGTTCAACACCGAGACCGGGGTCCCGCGCGATCGCTCATCCGCGCTGCCGTTCGCGGATCTCGTCGAGCGTCTTGCAGTCGATGCAGAGTGTAGCGGTCGGCCGCGCCTCGAGACGACGGATGCCGATCTCGACCCCGCAGGCCTCGCAGTAGCCGTACTCATGGTCGTCGATCCGACCGAGCGCCTCGTCGATCTTCTTGATCAGCTTGCGCTCGCGATCGCGCGTGCGCAGCTCCAGGCTGAACTCGGACTCCTGCGTGGCGCGATCGTTGGGGTCGGGGAAGTTGGTCGCCTCGTCCTGCATGTGGTGTACGGTACGATCGACCTCCTCCATGAGCGATTTCTTCCAGGCCAAGAGGATCTCGCGAAAATGCGCCTCCTGCTCGGGACTCATGTAGTCCTCGTCCGCACCTTGACGGTAGGGCTCGAACTCGGATGTGCTGGCTTGAGTGGCGTTCGCTTCGGCCATGAATGTACTCCCGAAGGCTCTTGTCGTGGATGGCATGCGCCGGATCCGATGGACGGACCTGCCGCGAAAAACACGCTTAAGTACCAGAACATCGGCCGCCGGGCAACTCGATTGCCGGTGAGCCGGTGACGGTCGCGTGTTTGTGTGTTGATCTGCGTTACCAGCTCGGGATGCTGCCGGGTGGCGGTGGCGGCGGGGGTGGCGGAAGAAGCCCGCCGTCGGCGATCCACACGGCGGCGAAGGCAACGGCCAAGGCCGCGACGAAGACGAGCCAGCCGCCGCCGGTCGCCGGTCTCGCTGTCTTGTCCGAGACCCGCTTGCGCCCGTGGATCATCGGCATGACCAGATCGTTCTTGTGCACGAAGCGATAGAAGAGGACCGCGCCGACGTGCACGGCGATCAGTGCGCCGATCAGCCATATGTTTTGTCGGTGCAGGCCGGTCAGCCAGTTGCTCGTGGACTTCGAGACCAGATCGTAGAGGGGGCCTCTGAAGGCGATATCGTCGTTGGTCATGAGGCCGCTGATCGACTGAAACAGCAGCAGGCCGAGCAAGGCGAGTATGGATAGGGCCGCCAAGGGGCTGTGTCCGAGCCCGTGCCACCGCCCGCGCAGATAGTCGATCACCGCGCCGGGTCCGCGCACGAAGTGTCCGAACCGCGCGTAGGTCGAGCCGACGACGCCCCAGACGAGGCGGAAGACGAGCAAGCCCAGGATCGCAAGCCCGATGCGGCCGTGCCAAACCATCAGATTACCGCCTTGCAGACCGGTCACGAACGCTGCGGCGACGAGCGACGCGAGGAGCCAGTGAAAGAGGCGGGTCGGTAGGTCCCAGATCAGGATCGCTCGCTCGTTCAATGCAGGGTCTCCTTTGTCTTCGAATCGATTTGGTGTCAGCCGGCTATCTTGACGCCCATGATGGCTCGGGGCAACCCGATCGGCGCCGACTCGCGGGGCGATCTGCCGCGCATGACGCGGCCCGGGTCGAGGCAAGAACGAATCATGACTTGACGCTGGACCTGTTTTCGATTAAAGAGCGGCGCATATTCCCTTACGATTGTGTGACCCGAGGTAGCGGAGATGATGGACAACGAGAGCAGTTACGGCGAGGAAGCCAACGAACGTGTCCCCTCGATGACCGGACCGGATTCGCGCGCCCCCGCCGCGAATCTGGCGGTGCGTCGTCGGATCGAGCATATGCGTGAAATCAAACGTCTTCGCGAGCTTCTCGACGACCCCGAGTTCGACGAGCTGGCTTAAGCCGGAGAGCCCGCCGGTGATGCGGGCGTATCCTTTCAGCGCGCCGTCGAGCGCGCCTTTTTCGGCCGACCGGATCCTTTCGGGAAAGTGCTCCAATCCTTACCCGCCTTGCGAGGTCGACCCCGCCGGCCGAAACGCGTCGCGAGCGGCGGGATCCAAGCGAATATCCAAGGGCGCGCGCAGCGACAGATGGACATCGCGTTGCGGGAACGCCATCCCGATCCCCTCTTCTTTGAAGCGATCGTAGATCGCTTGATGTAGCTCCGTGGCGACGCCGATCCGTCCGTCGAGCGAGCTCAGATAACACCGCAGGACGATGGTCAAGGCGTTGTCTCCGAACCCCTCGAAGCTGATCAAGGGGGCGGGATCATCGAGGACCCGCTCGTGCTGGTCGGCAACTTGAGCGAGGATGCTCAGCGCCTTGCGTGTGTCGCTTCCGTATTCGATCCCGATCGGAATCGTAATGCGGTTCTGTTGATCGGTCAGACTCCAGTTCAACAAACGTCCCGTGATGAACTCCTTGTTCGGCACCAAGAGCTCCTGCCTGTCCCAGTTGCGGATGGTGGTTGCGCGGATCTGGATGTTGGTGACCACGCCGGTCGTATCGCCGATGGTGACGATGTCGCCGACCCGCACCGGACGCTCGAACAGGATGATGATGCCGCTGATGAAGTTCGCCACGATCTCCTGAAGACCGAAGCCGATACCGACACCCAGCGCTGCCACGAGCCATTGCACCTGCCCCCAGTTCAGCCCGAGGGTGCTGAAGGCGACCAGGAAGGCGGCGACCGTGATGGCGTAGCTCACGAGGGTCTTGATCGCGTAACGCCCGCCCGCCGAGACGGATTCGGTCTGCAGCAGCAGGATCTCCAGCAGGGCCGGGAGGTTCTTGGCGGCAGCGGTCGCAACGAAAAGGATCACCAGCACCAGGCCCAGGTTGGCCGCCGTCACCGGGACGGCCTGCGCCACGCCGTCTACCATCCCGTCGTAGTACCACAGCGGGATGCGCTCGAGCATGGACAGGGCCGGCAAGACATCCGACCAGGTCAGCCACACCCCCAGCAACGCGGTGAAGAAGACCGAGGCATTGATCAGGCGGCGGGTCTGCTCGTCGAGAGCGGCGAGATCCGGCTCGGGCTCGTCGACCTGAAGCTCCAAGGCACTCGGGGCAGTCTCTTTGCGTTCGGCCTCGTTCTGCGCACGTCG
>NZ_DATITZ010000193.1:0-2920 GCF_035467215.1 Thiocapsa sp.
AAACTTGACTCACGCGCGCAGAAAGTTGTTCGTCAAGGAACCCTAGCCGACTAGCATGCCGGTCACACATGGGTTTCGCTGACGCTCTACCCATCCTAAGTGTTTCGGTTGTTTTTGAATTGTTCCCCACGTAACGGACGCGATGAGCCAAGTGGATCGCACCGCGGGTGCGTTGCCGGTGCGACCCGGATCACGAGTTTGTCGTTGACTTGACCCAACAGGGGCTCACAAACGCCCATTCCTGCTATAATGTCAACCAACATTGACATTACAGAAGGTCATGCAGACTTGACACTCCCGGCATCGCAGGTCTCCGAGCACACTTCAGGTCGCAGTAAGCCGCACGCGGTCGTTATCGGCAGCGGGTTCGGCGGACTGGCCGCCGCGATTCGTCTGGGTGCTCGGGGTTATCAGGTCACCGTGCTCGAGCGCCTCGACGCGCCCGGGGGTCGTGCCTATGTCCACAAGATCGACGGCTTCACCTTCGATGCCGGCCCGACCATCATCACCGCGCCCTTCCTGCTCGACGATCTGTGGGGGCTGTGCGGACGCAGCTTCTCCGAGGAGATCGACATCCGCTTGATGGATCCCTTCTACCGGATCCGTTTCGACGACGGCAAGGTCTTCGACTACAACGGCGACGCGGATGCCGTGAAGGCGCAGATCGCGAAGTTCTCGCCGCGCGACGTCGCTGGCTACGATCGGTTCATGGAACACAGCCAGGCAATCTTCAAGATCGGTTTCGAGCAGTTGGGCCATGTCCCCTTCAACTCCTGGACCGACATGCTCAAAATCGTCCCGGACATGATCACGCTCGGCAGCCATCGCAGTGTCTACGCGATGGTCTCCAAGTACATCAAGGACCCCTACATCCGCCAGGTGCTGTCCTTCCATCCGCTGCTGATCGGCGGCAATCCCTTCTCCGTCACCTCCATCTACACGCTCATCTCCTTCTTGGAGCGCAAATGGGGCGTGCACTCGGCTATCGGCGGCACGGGCGCGCTCGTGAAGGGGATGGTCAGCCTGATCGAAGGCCAAGGCGGGACGATTCGCTACGGCGCAGAGGTCGAGCAGATCCTGGTGAAGGACGGCACGGCGACCGGTGTTCGGCTCAAGTCCGGCGAGGCGATCGCGGCCCCTGTCGTCGTCTCCAACGCAGACGCGGCCTGGACCTATCGTTACCTCTTGCCGACCGAGCATCGCAGCCATTGGACGGATCAAAAGATCGATCGCGCCCAATACTCCAACGGCCTCTTCGTGTGGTATTTCGGGACCAAACGCCAATATCCGGAAGTCGCGCACCATACGATCCTGCTCGGCCCACGCTACAAAGGCCTGCTGGACGATATCTTCAAGAACAAGCGGTTGGCCAAGGACTTCAGTCTCTATCTGCATCGCCCGACGGCGACGGATCCGGGTTTGGCACCGGAGGGTTGCGACACCTTCTATGTCCTGGCGCCGGTTCCCCACCTCAAAGGCGATATCGACTGGGAGAAGCAAGCCGAGCCCTATCGCGCGCGGATCGCGAAGTATTTGAGTGAAACCGTCCTGCCGGGGTTGGAAGACGAGATCGTCGCCTCGCTCGTCACGACCCCGCGGGATTTCCAGGACAGGCTTCTGTCCTACAACGGGGCCGGGTTCAGTCTCGAGCCCATCCTCTTGCAGAGTGCGTGGTTTAGACCGCACAACGCGAGCGAAGAGGTGAATGGCCTTTACTTGGTCGGTGCGGGGACGCATCCGGGTGCAGGTGTGCCCGGTGTCCTATCGTCGGCCCGTGTCCTCGATACGGTGGTACCCGATGCCTCAACCTATGCTTAAGACCTATCACGCCAGCGCGGCGGACATCGCCGCCTGTCGCCAACTCCTGCGGACCGGCTCGCGTTCGTTCTACGCGGCCTCCTTTCTCTTGCCCCAGCGCATCCGCGATCCGGCCATCGCGCTCTATGCCTTCTGTCGCATCGCGGACGATGCGATCGATTGCGCGGGCGACGAGCCCGGTGCGCAGACGCGCGCGCTGGAGGAGCTCCATCATCGGCTCGACCGCATCTACGACGGCGAGCCGATCGATGAATATACCGATCGCGCCTTGGCCGACGTGGTCGCCTGTTTCGGTCTCCCGAAGGCGTTGCTCGAGGCTTTGCTTGAAGGGTTCGAGTGGGATGCCGAAGGACGACGTTTCGAGGACCTTTCGGGTGTCTACGATTATTCGGCGCGGGTCGCGGGTACCGTCGGTGCCATGATGGCGGCCCTCATGGGCGCGCGCAGCACGCAACTGGTAGCACGGGCCTGCGATCTGGGCGTGGCCATGCAGTTGACCAATATCGCACGGGATGTCGGAGAGGACGCCCGCAACGGCCGTCTCTATCTGCCGCTGTCCTGGATGCGCGAGGTCGGGATCGATCCCGAGGCCTGGCTGAAGGAGCCCGTCTTCAACGACGCACTTGCTAGCGTAATCGAGCGCCTGCTGCGCGCGGCCGACACGCTGTATGTGCGCTCCGATGCGGGGATCGCCGGACTGCCGATGGGGTGTCGTGCCGGCATCAACGCCGCCCGCTATCTCTATGCCGAGATCGGGCGTCAGGTCGAGCGTCAGGGTCTGGATTCCATCTCTCGGCGTGCCGTGGTCCCCGGCAGTCGCAAGGTACAGCTCTTGGCCCCGATCCTCGGCACCGCCGTGCTTTCTCCGCGCTACGTCTCAGCTCCGCCGCTGGACGAGACACGCTTTCTGGTGGACGCCGTGGTCTACTCCGCCCATCGCCCCAGCGAAGAAGACGCCGAAGCCCCGGCGGGCCTGGGCGGTCGTGTGATTTGGGTGCTGGAGCTCTTCGAGCAGCTCGAGGAACGCGAGCGCGCAGTGGCTAACTGATGCGCGTCTCGCGGGATCGGCGCGACATCCGCGGATGTCGCGCCTGAGGGTCTT
>NZ_DATITZ010000194.1:0-16214 GCF_035467215.1 Thiocapsa sp.
TGGTGCTGCCTCTGCTCTTCATGGGCAGTCTCATCAGCGAGTCCTTCTTCGGGATCCCGGGGCTCGGCAGCTACACGATCGACGCCATCAACAGCCAGGATTTCGCGATCGTGCGCTCGATGGTGTTCCTCGGGGCCGTGCTCTATATCGTCGGGCTGATCCTGACGGATATCTCCTACACGTTGGTGGATCCGCGGGTTAGATTGCAGCCATGATCGAGAGCGTCTGCTGCCTTCAGCCTCCAGCTTCCAGCCGCCTGCCTCCGGCCTCCTGCCACCGGCGTCATGTCCGATGGACATCCGCACGCGGCTGGCGGCCGGAGGCTGGAGGCTGGGGGCGGTTCGCGGATCTGTCCGGCGGCTCGGGATGCCTGCCATGAGCGTGATGCCGGTCGTGCTCTGGACCGACGGTCTGGTGTTCCTGCTGCTGGCGTTGATCGGTGCCTTCGTGCTCTATGCCTCGCGGCACGAGCATATGCGCGCACCTTGGCGGCGTGTCGTGCGCTCCCGTGTGGGCGTTGCGACCATCGTCGTGCTCGGCTTCTATGTCGCCGTCGGGTTGCTCGACACGGTGCATTTTCGACTTGCGCTCGACCGGCAAGGGGACAACAGCGCCGAGGCCCGCTATTCGCCCGAGGTCTTGAGTCTGCTCGACCTGGCTCTGAGCGGGTTGCGCGAGCGTCAGGAGAAGACCTATTCGGCGCCGTTCGCCACCCATCTCTTCGTGAAGGAGGCGATCGAGCAGCCGGACGGGACCCTGCTGCGGGACTTTCCGCGGCTCGAATACGGTGGCGCGCATCTGGAGGATCCCGTGCGTCAGCGCGGCTTCGACATCGCCTGGCGCGCCGCCTGGGGCGCGATGCAGGGGCTGGTCATCTGGGTCGTGCTGGCGGCCGGCATCCTTTGGCTGATCGCACGCTCGCGCGGTGAGATGCCGGCGGTGACTCGTGCGGCCGTTCTGGCGGGCCGCACGCCGATCCCCTGGCGGACCGCACTCGCGACGCTCGGCATCATGCTGGCGCTCAGCGCCGTTGCCGGCGAGCTGGCGCTCAAATATCACATCCTGGGGACGGACAAGGTCGGCGAGGACGTCTTCTATCAGACACTCAAAAGCATCCGCACCGGGCTCCTGATCGGCACGCTCACCACACTGGTGATGCTGCCCGCCGCGGTCTTGCTCGGCATCATGGCGGGCTATTTCAGGGGCTGGGTCGACGACGTCATCCAGTATCTCTACACCACGCTCAACTCCATCCCGGGCGTGCTCCTGATCGCCGCGGCCATCCTCTTGCTCCAGGTCTACATGAGCAACCACTCCGACGACTTCGCGAGCCTGGTGGAGCGCGCCGATCTGCGCCTGCTGTTCCTGGTGCTGATCCTGGGCGTGACCAGTTGGACCGGCTTGTGCCGTCTGCTGCGCGGTGAGGCGTTGAAGCTGCGCGAGGTCGACTATGTCCAGGCGTCCACCGCCTTGGGGGTCGGCCACTTCACCCTGATCGGCCGCCATATCCTGCCCAATGTCATGCACATCGTGCTGATCACCCTGGTGTTGGACTTCAGCGGACTGGTGCTCGCCGAGGCCGTGCTCTCCTACATCAACATCGGGGTGGACCCGACCATGAATTCATGGGGGAACATGATCAACAGCGCACGACTTGAGCTGGCCCGCGATCCGGTCGTCTGGTGGTCGTTGACCGCCGCATTCGTCTTCATGTTCGCCTTGGTGCTCGCGGCGAACCTCTTCGCGGACGTGGTGCGCGATGCCTTTGATCCGAGGCTCAAGGGTGCACGCTGATCGCGTCTGCGAGCCCCCGGCGCCTGCGGTGCAGCCGTACGGTTCGATCGCTTGTTTCGAAACGAAAAGGGTGAGCGTCTGATGTTGTCCGATGTGCTGCTCGAGGTTTCGGGACTGACGACGTTGCTCGGGGATGCTGCGCGGCCGGTTCGGGTCGTCGACGGGATCGATCTCGAGATTCGCCGGGGCGAGACCTTCGTGCTGCTCGGTGAATCCGGATGCGGCAAGTCCATGACGGCGCTCTCGCTGATGCGCCTCCTGCCGCCGTCCGGACGGGTCACGGCCGGCACGGTGCGCTTGGCCGGAACCGACCTGCTGCGCCTGACCGAGGCCGAGATGCGCGGGGTCCGCGGCGGGCGTATGGCGATGATCTTCCAAGAGCCGCAAACCTCGCTTAATCCGGTCATGAGCGTCGGCGACCAGATCGCCGAGGCGGTCCGTGTCCACGAGGGCGGATCGCGCGATCGCACGCCGGCGCGTGTCGTGGAGCTGATGCGAGCGGTCGGCATCCCGGATCCGGCCCGACGGGTCGAGGAATACCCGCATCAGCTCTCGGGTGGCATGAAGCAGCGCATCATGATCGCCATGGCCTTGGCCGGCGACCCGCAGCTCCTGATCGCCGATGAGCCGACCACCGCGCTCGACGTCACCATCCAGGCCCAGGTCCTGCGACTGTTGAAGGACCTTCAGGCGAAGACCGGGATGGCCGTGCTCCTGATCACCCACGATCTCGGCGTGGTCGCCGAGACGGCGGACCGCCTGGCCGTGATGTACGCAGGCCAGATCTTGGAGACGGCGACGACCGATGCCTTCTTCGCCGCGCCGGCTCACCCCTACAGTCGCAAGTTGATGGAGAGCCTGCCCGGTGCGAACAAACGCAATGGGCGTCTGGCGGTCATCCCGGGACGCGTACCGCACCTGGATCAGACGTTCGTCGGCTGTCGATTCGCCGAACGTTGTTATGCGGTCATGCCGCACTGCCGCGATCAAGTGCCGGTGTGGCGCGATCTGGAGGTCGGGCAAGGTGTGCGCTGTCATCTCTGGGACCAAGGCGGCGCGCAGCCCGAGGGTTTGACGCGCGGGGTCCGAGATCCGGTTGCCGGGCCGGATGGCGCGCTCGAACATGCGCCGGATCCGGAAGCGGCCGTCGCGCCCATGCTGCAGGTCCGGGATCTGAAGGTCCACTTCCCGATCCACGACGGTGTCTTTCGCCGTGTCGTTGGACAGGTCCGCGCGGTCGACGGCCTGACCTTCGACCTGACCCCGGGTCGCACCTTGGCCCTGGTCGGCGAGTCCGGCTGCGGCAAGACGACCGCCGGCAAGGGCATCCTGCAGTTGACGACATCGACCGGCGGCTCGATCCGCTATCGTGGCGAGGAGCTCGTCGGGTTGGGGCATCGGCGGATGCGTCCCTTCCGCAAGGATCTCCAGATCATCTTCCAGGATCCCTACGCGGCGATGAATCCGCGCATGTTGGTCGGCGATCTGATCGGCGAGGGCCTCCAGGCGCTCGGAATCGAGCGCAGTCGGGCCGGGCGGATGCGGCGCGTCGCCGAGCTGCTCGATCTGGTCGGCATGGATGCGGATGCCGTCGACCGTTACCCGCACGAGTTCTCGGGCGGGCAGCGTCAGCGCATCTGCATCGCCCGCGCGCTCGCGGTCGAGCCCAAGCTGATCGTCTGCGACGAGCCGACCAGTGCGCTGGACGTGTCGGTCCAGGCCCAGATCCTCAACCTGCTGAAGGACCTCCAGGATCGGCTCGGGCTTGCCTATCTCTTCATCACTCACGACATCTCCGTGGTGGCCTATCTGGCCCACGAGGTGGCGGTCATGTATCTCGGGCGTGTGGTTGAGCGCGGTCGCGTCGACGAGATCCTCGACGATCCGCGTCACCCCTATACACGCGCGCTGCTCTCGGCGGTGCCCGTCATCGATCCGGAGAAGCGGCGCGCGGTGATTCGTCTGGAAGGCGACATGCCCTCGCCGAGCAACCCGCCATCGGGCTGCTACTTTCACCCGCGCTGCCCGGATGCCCTCGCGGCCTGCGCGCTGTCGTATCCGCAGGAGACGCGCCTTAGCGAGACCCGTCTCGTCCATTGCCTGCGGGTCTGACGAGCGCGCTCCGAGCGTTTCGACGGCACCTCTTGTCTTGCCGGCCCGCGCGCCGTACGGTATTGCCACCCAGCCAGGATCCGTGCACGGCCGAGTCCAATCGCAATGAGCAAAGCGAAGCAAATCCTCTGTATCGACCCCTAGCCCTCGGACCTTCGCATTGCAGGGCTCTTGAACCGGCAGGGCATTGCGGTGGATCTGACCGAGGTCACCTCGCCCGAAGGCTTGCGCAACGCCTTGGAGCGTCCCGATTGGTGGGACCTGATCCTGTGTGACGGCGCGAGTGTCGAGAGTCTCGCCGTGGAGACCGTTATCCTGGCCATTCGGGACGATCTGGATGCCTCGCTGGTCCTGGTGAAGGCCGCCGAGAGTCCCTCGAGTGCGAAACAGGGCCATCGTCTCGGTGCCGCCGACCTGGTCGTGCGCGACGATCCATCACCTGAGTCGCACCGCGCGCGAGGGGCAGCGACGATTCCACGCCCAACGCACCGGCGGTCTGGGAGAATCCGCTCGCCGACCAGGCCCGCATCCGCGCACTGATCGATGCAGGCGGGCTCATGCTTGAGTTTCAGCCGATTATCTCCCTGAGTACCCACGAAGAGCATCGCAGCATGTTCGAGACCCTGGTGCGCCTCAAGGACGACACCGGCAAGCTGCTGATGCACCGTGAGTTTCTGTCCGTTCTGGAGTCTGCCGGCTGGATGACCAAAATCGACCTGTGGATTTTGCGCCCTGCCTTGGCGACGCTTCAGGAGATGCAGGAGGGCGGGGCGCAGGATGCGGTGCTGTTTATCAACGTCGCTACCGAGACACTGAGCTCGACGGAGACGGCGAAGGCGCTCGGCGCCTTTATCTCGGCTGCCCGACTTGCTCGTGGCTCGCTCGTCATCGAGGTGCGCAAGTCCGCCTTTACCGATGCGCGGGCCGCCCTGGCGCCGTTTGCCCGGGTGCTGTAAGCGAAGAATCATGGCCTTTTGATTGAGGATGCCGGGGTCGATAACTGCGGCTTTCTCGCCGAGCACCGCGACCTCATCACGCATGTGAAGCTCGAGCGTGCGATGACGCAGGGGTTGGTCGAGCGGCGCGTCCCGCAGGATGCAGTCAACGCGCTGGTGCAGTGTGCGAAGAAGGAGGGTAGGCGGGTGATCGCGTTGGCGGTCGACAACGCCGAGCTTCTGCCGATGCTGTTCGCCGCGGGTGTGGACGCGATTCAGGGGCATTTCGTCAGCATGCCTTACCGGAATCTCATGTATCCCAGCATTCAGAGGGTCGAGTCCAGCTCCGGACCGGCTTGGCAGGGGCCCGTGCGGTCGGGCTGAAGAGGTTTCCTCCAGACGCAAATTTTTTTGCTCCGACGGCTGCAATCGGCGCGCATTTTTCGAATTTCGCGGTACACTAGTCGCAAGTGAACGCATCGCGCATGGAATTCGGTTCAGGTTCTTCGAATCGCTCGACACCGCTTGATACCGATCTTGCACGAGATTCGATCCCGATATCAGACGATCGCCCCTTTTCCGACATCCGCATCTTATTCCTGCCTCTTCTTCAATCCCGTTACGATGAGCATCCGCCTTCCGTTAGACGTTTTCGTGTCCGTTTCAGCGCATTCGCTTTCGAGCGCTTTACCGGCGTCTGGGGAGCAAAGCCGATTGCAGACATCGATGACGTCGGGTAGGGTGCGCGGCACGGCGCGATGGGGTATGGAAAAACAACAAAAATCCGGTTAAGGCATGCTGCACGCGAACCATGGACCGCCCTTCGGTGACCGGGATCCGACGCATGATAAAGACTGAGTCAGATGGTCTTGATTCAGATTCCACTCCAGATCGAGTGGAGGACACACTAGCCTTGTTCCAAGGCTGGGTTTAAGTAAAGCCAACTCAGGTTGGTCCGTTAAGTGATGAGGTTGATATGCCAGGTGAATTGGTTTCCGGGACGGTCAAGTGGTTCAATGACGAGAAGGGATATGGCTTCATTGAGCGCGAAGGCGGCAAGGACGTCTTCGTCCATCACAGTGCCATCAACGGCTCCGGGCGCAAAACGCTGCTCGAGGGTCAAAGGGTCACGATGGAAGTGACTCAAGGCCCCAAGGGGCCTCAGGCGGAGAACGTGACTCCCGACTGAGGTCGCGACACCACCCGGAGCCGAGCTGGATTGCTCGATCCGACGGGGGCCGGGGTTCTTCGTAGGATCGACCCTGCGGCCCCCGCTCCCCGTCGCGCTGCTCTCAATGGGCCTCGGCCCTTGAGAGCATTTTGTCTCTTCTTGTTTCGCTGGTTCCTATCTTTCGAAACCACCGGACTCGCGTCTCCCTGTTACCTCGGCTGCATCAGCTGCGTTGCGAGACGCGCGACGTCCTCGGCTGAATTGATATTGGCAAATGCCCGCGGTTGATTGCTGAAATCGGCCAGCGCCGGGCGATGTCGGGTGACCCAATCCGCAACCTTCCGAGTGCCCGCAGCGAGATCGGCTGCAAGCATCTTTTCGAGCGAGACCGGGACGAGTGCGTAGACCGGGTGAATGCGCTCCCCTTCGATGACCGTCGCCAGAGGGGCATCGCTCGACGCCAATGCCGCGATGAGTCGACTGACCAGATCGGACGGCAGCAGAGGCCCGTCGCACGGCACGGTCAGGATCCAATCGGTGCGGGCTTCGCGCATGGCACTCAGCATCCCGGCCAAGGGTCCCTTGAATCCGGGGTCGGAGTCGGCGATCACGGGCACGCCGTATCCTGCATAGATCTCGCGGTGACGGTTTGCGTTGATGAGCAGCGCGCCCACCTGCGGTGCGAGGGCGTCCAGCACCCATTCGATCAGAGGGCGTCCGGCGAGCTCCGCCAGCCCTTTATCGACGCCTCCCATGCGACTTCCACGGCCACCGGCCAAGATGACCCCGGTGATATCGTTTGGTGTCGGCACAGTGCGCTTCATCTCGCGTCCGAACGCGGGTTCGCTCGGGTTCTCGCCCCGACTTGCGTCCGGGTCAACCCGCATCCTCGTCCCTGCTCGCGGCGTTGTAGGGGAAGCGGACATGCCCGAAACGGATGAGGAGCACGGCGACGGCCAGAATCAGTATGGCGACCGAGGTGGCGATGATCGCGGTCTCGGTCATCTCCTTCATGTCGATGATCAGGTGGCGGGCGAGGGCGACCATCGCGATATAGAGCGGCATGCGGATCGGCAAGGCGCCGGATTGCAGGTAGATGCCGATCATCGTCAGCACCTCGAGATAGATGAAGAGCAACAGAAGATCGCCGAGGTTTACCGCGCGGCGCTCGACCATCTCCATGATCTCCTGACCACCGGCGATGACCGTCGCGATCGCGATCACCACGAGACCTAGGATCTCGACCCAGGAGAGTACGCGCCCGCCGACCGACATGATGCGCGATTTCGATGGCTCGGGTTTCATGGCAGGATCTCGATCGGGGTTCCGTCGACGGTGAGTGACCAAATCTCGTCGATCTCCCGGTTGGAGACAGCGATGCAGCCGAGCGTCCAGTCATCCTCGATCGGCGTCGAGCGGTTCTTCCCGTTCGGTTGGCCGTGGATCAGGATCATCCCGCCGGGCGGCTCGCCCCGACGCTCGGCGCGCCACCGGTCGCCGCGGCTCGGATAGGAGATGTGCAGCGCCTTGTGGAACCGGCTTCGGTCGTTTCGCCGGTCGAGCAGGTAGCGTCCCTCGGGAGTGCGGCCGTCACCTTCGCGTGTCTTGTGACCGATCGGTTGAAACCCGAGCGCGATCTCGTAGCTCCGCAAGGCCCGGTCTTCCCGCATCAGGTAGAGACGACGCTCGGCCTTCTTGACGACCAACCGGTCTGCCTTGCCCGGGGGTGCACGATGAGATTGGGCGATGTGTCGGTGTGCGCTCGGATCCGCGAGGGGAAGATACGACATCGCCGGTGCGTGCGCAGAAAGCGCCGACAGCACGGCGGCGATGATCAAGGCGCGACCTCCTGCTCGCCCTGGTCTCGCCCTCGTGTCACGACAGATCGAAGGCATGTGACTTGAGGTCGGCGAGACTGACGACCTCGAGAGCACGCTCGTGGGTCGCCCTCAGGACGACCCGCGGGGCGGCGCCGGCTTCGAGGGCCTCTTGCCAGCGTGCGGCGCAGAGACACCAGCGATCGCCCGGCTTGAGGCCGGGGAATCCGTAGTCGGGTTGGGGGGTCACCAAGTCGTTGCCGCGGGCGAGACTCAGCTCGAGGAACTCCCGGGTCATACGCGCGCACACCGTGTGGGATCCGGCGTCCTGCGGGCCGGTCTCGCAGTCACCGTTGCGCGTGAAGCCGGTCAAGGGATCGAGCGAGCAGACCTCGAGCGGCTCACCCAAGACGTTTTTATGGTCGTTCATCGGACTGTCCCGTCGGGAGCGCTCCCTGAGGCGGTAGCGCGATTACGGCGAGTGTATCAGTCGAAACGACCCGGCGTCAGGAGGTCGGTGCGCGCCCCGGCGGATAGATGAGGATCAGGTCGCCCGGATTCAGTCGCGTCTCGGCGAGCCGATTCCAACGCTGGAGATCCTTCACGCTGACGCCGTAGCGTTTTGCCAGTGTCTTGACCGAATCGCCCTTGGTGACCAGGTGCGTGATCAATGCGGAGCCGTCGGTCGCCTGGACCTTGAGTGTTTGGCCCGAGAGCAGCGGCTCGCGAACGGAGATGCCGTTCAGATCCGCCAGCGTGCGCGGCTCGATGCCGTTCGCGCGCGCGATCGAGGCGATGGTCTCGCCGCCCTTCACCGTATGCATCTTATGGCGCTCGGCGCGCGCGACCTTCGAGCGGGTCGTGGCACTGGATCGGGACTGGACCACGGAGGCCATGGCCGGCATGACCTGGATCTGGCCCATCTTCTTGCCGATCCGCTGACCGGTTCCGGCCGGAACCAAGATGTGACCGGGGCCGTCGGGGGCCGTCCGTCCGAGCTTAAGGGCGGGGTTGAGGCGCTGCAGCTCGTAGAGTTGAACACCGGTCGCCGAGGCAACCCGGTTCAGATCGACCGGCTGTTGCGTACGCACCACCTCGAGCTGGGGACGATCGGGCACCGGGGGAAGGTTGAGGCCGTAGCGGCTCGGTGCGGCGACCAGGCGTGCGGTGGCGAGGATCTGCGGGACGTATTGCTTGGTTTCGTTCGGAAGGTTGAGCGACCAGTAGTCGGTCGGTTTGCCGCTGCGGCGATTGGCGGCCTGTGCCGCAGCCACGCGACCCGGGCCGCAGTTGTAAGCGGCCATCGCGAGCGTCCAGTCGCCGTCGAAGCGTCGGTTAAGCTGCTCGAGATAGTCGAGTGCCGCGCCGGTCGAGGCGAGGGGATCGCGCCGCCCGTCGTACCAGGCATCTTGTCGTAAGCCCATCTCGAGCCCGGTGTAGGGCATGAACTGCCAGATCCCGGCGGCCGCCTTGGGCGATGTGGCAACCGGATTGAACCGGCTTTCGACATGGGGCAGGAAGGCAAGCTCCATCGGTAGCCCGCGCCGCTCGATCTCGGTCACGATCATGTGCAGATAGGGCATCCCCTGCTGGGACATCCTGGCGAGATACTGAGGATCTCGGCGGAAGCGCTCTGCGGTGCTGTCGATGCGTGCGTCTGCGTAGAGATCGAGGGTCATCCCCCTGCGGACACGGTTCCAGAGGTCACCGCTCGAATCCGCGCGCCCCGCACGCCCCGCCGTGCGTCTTTCCATGACCACGACATCCGTGGCCGGTCGGACGAATCCGTATTCGCGTGCCGAAACCATGCCTGAGTAGCTGGAGTCTCCGAGGTCGTTCTCGACCGTGCGGGTCTCTGTCGCGCAACCGTTCAAGAGAAGCGTTAGAACGCCGAGCGCGCCGAGCGTGCGCGCAAAACGAGCGGCATCAGGCATGTTTCCCCCCTAGGAATTCCCGGTAAGTGATTGTTTAATTGAGTTTTCCAGGAATTAGGAAAGCATCATACCCAAAGCCGGCCGTCAATTCCAGATCCGACTGCAGGAAATTCGGCCCCACGCCTGCACGACACTGCGCTCAATCACGGTTAACATGCGTCTCTTCAAGAGGCATCGGCATGACTGTGCGCAAGGGTCCGGGTTCACCCCTGGCAGAATTACAAGACTGGTACCGGTCGCCGCTCGGAGCCGAGGTGGCGGCGCTCGAGAGCGCGTGCGTTCAGCGGCTGTTAAGCGACACCTTCGGCTATTACCTGGTTCAAATCGGCGTGACCGAGAGCTTTCGGGACGCGATGGCCTCGAGTCGGATCCGCCATCGCATCCTGATGCCCTGCGAGCAGCCCTCGGGTCACGGTGGACGCGAGATCGTCGGATTGCCGAGCCGGCTTCCGCTCGCGAGCGATTCGATCGATGCGCTCCTGCTGCCGCATACCTTGGATTTCTCGCCCGATCCCCAGGCGGTGCTCCGCGAGGTCGAGCGCGTCCTGATCCCGGAGGGGCGGGTGATCCTGTTGGGGTTCAACGCGCTCAGCGCCTGGGGCCTCTGGTCGTTGCTGCACGGTTCCGGTACGCAGGTTCCCTGGTGCGGGCGTTTCCGCACCGCATTTCAAATCGAGGATTGGTTGTCCGTGTTGGGTTTCGATATCGAGCTTCGCGAGCACATCATGTTTCGCCCGCCGTTTCGGCGCGCCTTGGGGCCGAGCTGTGCGGCATTCGACACCTTGGGGCGGCGCCTCTGGCCGATCCTTGGCGGTGTCTATTTGATCCGGGCCGTCAAACGCGTGGCTACCTTGACGCCGCTGCGACCGGCGTGGGGGCGGCGCTCGTTGTTGCGCGGCGGTGCGGCGGAGCCGACGACACGCAGGGCCGGTCATGCCTGATTGCGTGCGTGCCTACACCGACGGTGCCTGCAAAGGCAACCCCGGCCCCGGGGGCTGGGGTGTGCTGTTGCGATGGGGGGAGGTGGAAAAGGAGCTCTGCGGCGGCGAGCGCGCGACCACCAACAACCGGATGGAGCTGATGGCGGTCATCATGGCGCTCGAGACCATGAAACGTCCGACCTGTCTCGAGATTGTCACGGACTCTCAATATGTGAAGCGCGGTGTCGAGGAATGGATGCCGCGTTGGAAGCGTAACGGTTGGCAGACGGCCGATCGCAAGCCGGTCAAGAATCGTGACCTCTGGGAGCGTCTGGATACCGCGATCGGCGCTCATCAGGTGCGCTGGAAGTGGGTCAAGGGCCATGCCGGACATGCCGAGAACGAGCGTGCGGACCGACTGGCGAATCGAGGGATCGGGGGCTGAATCGCGTCCGGCAGGACATGCGCGGTTTTCGATTCGACTCGGCGTTGCATGACTCGGTTTGCGACGGCGTAGACGCGATTCAGATGTTCGAATTCTCCTTTTTAAACCGCGTCAGGTACGAAGCATTTGGAGTCCGCGAGGATTCGGCTGCCTGTAATCCGGCGGGTTTCACTTTGGACGCGGTTTAAATGAGACAGATCGTGCTCGATACCGAGACCACGGGTCTCGATCCTCAGGCCGGCCACCGCATCATCGAGATCGGCTGTGTCGAGCTGATCGACCGCCGCCTGACCGGAAACAACTTCCACCGCTATCTCCAACCGGATCGGCAGATCGATGCGGGTGCCTCCGACGTGCATGGCATCACCAACGCCTTTCTCGCCGACAAGCCGCGTTTCGCCGAGGTCGCCGAGAGCTTCCTGGACTACGTGGAAGGGGCCGAGCTGATCATCCACAACGCGGCCTTCGATCTCGGGTTTCTCGATCGCGAGATTGACGGCTGGAAGGCCGAGGCGCCGCGGATCGGGGACCTGTGCGAGGTGACGGACACGCTGCTCATGGCCCGGCGCAAACATCCGGGGCAGCGCAACAGCCTCGATGCCTTGTGCAAGCGCTACGGCGTGGATCATCGCCATCGCGACCTGCACGGCGCTCTGCTCGATGCCGAGATCCTGGCGGATGTCTATCTCGCCATGACCGGGGGGCAGGTGGCCTTGAGTCTCGGTGAGGAGCTTGCGACGCCGTCTCAGCCCGGTCCGGACGGTCGGCAGCGCGGCCGTCTGGATCCGAGTCGGCCGCGACTGCGGGTCATTCAGGCGGACACGGCCGCACTCGCCGCCCACGCCGAGCGTCTCGCAGCGATCCAGGCGGCAAGTGCCGAGGGTTGTCTCTGGCTTCGCGCCGAGTGATGATGCGGTGCACGGTCTAGGCCGTGCCCCCGCTCAGGGGATCTCTGCAGTCTCGGTGGAGATGTGGTCTAGAATTTTAGGGGTTTTCAGTTTCCTAAACTGCGCTGACTCCAAGGGTGCTCGATCGCGCCGGGGCCGATCCAATCCTCCGAACATCACATACCGCACCGGGCGCAGTTTAGCTCTGCTGCTGTTGGCGGCGATTCTGCCCGGCGCCGCCCACCAACGACTCCAGCGTGCCGACATCGAGCAGCTGGATGTGCTTGCGGTCGACGTTCATCAGGCCGTCGTCCTGGAAGCGCGTGAAGAGTCGGCTGACGGTCTCGACGGCGAGACCCAGGTAATTGCCGATCTCATGTCGGGACATACTCAGATAGAAGTCGGTGGCGGAGAGCCCGCGTTTGTGCAGGCGCTTGGAGAGGCTGAGCAGGAAGGCGGCGAGCCGCTCTTCGGCGTTCTTCTTCCCGAGCAGCAAGAGCATATCGGTGTCGTGTCCGATCTCTTTGCTGAGCAAACGGAACATCTGATGCTGCAGACTGGGGATGGTGGCGGTCAGCTCTTCGAGCCGGGTAAACGGGAGCTCGCAGATGGCGGACGTCTCGAGCACCTTTGCCGAGCAGGCGTGGATGTCCTTGTCGATAGCATCCAACCCGATCACCTCGCCGGGGAGATGGAAACCCAGCACCTGCTCGCCGCCCTCGGGGCTGGGTGCGAAGGTTTTCACGGAGCCGGTCTTCACGACATAGAGCGAGCGAAAACGGTCACCGTCGCGAAACAAGAAGTCCCCCCGGTGGAGCGGGCGCGTTCGCTTCACGATCTCGTCGAGTCGCTCGACATCGTCCGGTGCAAGGCCCATGGGCAAGCACAGCGACGACAGGGAGCAGTTCCTGCAGGCGATGCGAATAGTCTCCAGCGAGATTACTTTATGGTGGCTCACGGCATCGCCCCTCGGTCTTCGGTTACAAGATTTTGAACCGTCGCTTGATCTGGATCAAGCGAAGATTATCTTCTTGCTATTGGACCGATCGGCACCCGCAAAAAAGGCCGCGCCCTCGCGGGCGCGGCCTTGACGCGAGCATGCGTAATCTGCGTTCGGTTTACTTCGCTTCGCCGGTTCCCGGCGCGACGGGCGCTACGGGAGCGGCATAGGGCGCGCCGTAGTAGGGAACGCCGTAACCCGGATAGCCGTAGCCATAGCCGGGGTAACCGTAACCGTAGCCCGGATAGCCGTAACCGTAACCGCGTCCGTAACCGTAGCCGCGACCACGGCCATAGCCGCGACCGCCGCCGCTCATATTCATGTTGAAGTCGCCCCAGCCGTCGCCGAGCATGTCGCCGAACAGGTCACCGAGGCCGGAACCATAACCGGGGCCATAGCCGCCGTAGCCCGGACCGCCCCAACCAGGTCCCCACCAGGCCTGAGCCGGGCTCACGGCGAAGGCGGCGGCACCTGCGATGGCGGCTGCACTCATCAATCTTGCTGTCTGACGCATCGTTGACGCTCCTCTTTTTCCGTTCATCATTGTTCGACATCGATCAAGGCCGCTGCGACGGCGCCCGATCCTGACGAGCGCCTGCAACGCCGAGAGGGTGTGTTTCGTCGATCGCGAAACGGTGCCGACTATAGAACAGCTCCTCCGGTTTTGTGAAGGTACCGCGGGTACACGGGGCTGTCCTCTGCGGAGACGCACGACCTGTCCCGTCGAGGCCCTTCCGAGCGGCGGCTCGTCGGCATTCGCATTGAGCGGATGCGGTGTTTTTGGTAGCTTGTTGGCGGATCCGGGCCGCTGCCCTCGACTGCCTCCTCTACCCCCATGACCAAGTTCATCTTCATCACCGGCGGTGTCGTCTCGTCGCTCGGTAAAGGCATCGCGTCGGCGTCTCTCGGGGCGCTTCTGGAGGCTCGCGGCCTGCGGGTGACCATGATCAAGCTCGATCCCTACATCAACGTGGATCCGGGCACCATGAGTCCGTTCCAGCACGGCGAGGTCTATGTGACCGACGACGGCGCGGAGACCGATCTGGATCTGGGCCACTACGAGCGCTTTCTTCGCACCCCGATGGGTCGCAACAACAACTTCACGACCGGCCAGATCTACGAAAGCGTCATCCGCAAGGAGCGCCGCGGCGACTATCTCGGCCGCACGGTTCAGGTCATCCCGCACATCACAGACGAGATCAAGCAGGCGATTCGTCTCGGTGCCGAGGGCGCCGACGTGGCCATGGTCGAGATCGGCGGCACCGTCGGCGACATCGAGTCGCTTCCCTTCCTGGAGGCGATCCGTCAGATGCGGGTCGAGGAGGGGCGCGAGAACGCACTCTTCATGCATCTCACGCTGGTGCCTTATATCCGCACCGCAGGCGAGATCAAGACCAAGCCGACACAGCACTCGGTGAAGGAGCTGCGCTCGATCGGTATCCAGCCGGATATCCTCTTGTGCCGTGCCGAGAAGAATCTGCCGGACGAGGAGCGTCGCAAGATCGCGCTCTTCACCAATGTGACCGAGGACGCGGTCATCTCGGCCGTGGACGCCGACAACATCTATCGCATCCCGCGCCTTCTGCACGACCAGAAGCTCGACGATCTGGTCGTGCGTCAGTTCGGAATCGAGGCCCCCGAGGCGGATCTGCGCGAATGGGATCGCGTCCTGGAAGGTTTCGATCACCCCGAGCAGGTCGTACGCGTCGGCATGGTCGGCAAGTACATGCACCTCACCGAGGCCTACAAGTCCCTTTCCGAGGCGCTCGCCCACGCCGGCGTGCACACCAAGACCAAGGTCGAGATCGTCTATCTGGATTCGGAGGTGATCGAGCAGGAGGGGACCGGCGGTCTCGAAGGGCTCGACGCCATCCTGGTCCCCGGCGGGTTCGGCGAGCGCGGGATCGAAGGCAAGATCCAGGCCGCCCGTTACGCGCGGGAGCACCGCATCCCCTATCTCGGGATCTGTCTGGGGATGCAGATCGCCGTCATCGAGTACGGGCGTCACGTCGCCGGACTGGAAGGCGCACACAGCACCGAGTTCGACCGCCAGACCCCGCACCCACTGATCGCGCTCATCACCGAGTGGCGCGACGAGCGCGGGCGCATCGAGACCCGTGCCGAGGGCGTGGACCTGGGTGGCTCGATGCGCTTGGGAGGACAGAACTGTCGTCTGGAGCCCGGCAGCCTGGCGCGTAGCGTCTACGGCAAGCCGCAGATCCGCGAGCGCCATCGCCATCGCTACGAGTTCAACATCTGCTATCTGAACGTCATGAAGGACGCCGGGATGCGCTTCTCCGGCTGGTCGCTCGACAACCGGTTGGTGGAGATCATCGAGATCCCGGATCATCCCTGGTTCATCGCCTGCCAGTTCCATCCGGAGTTCACCTCGACCCCGCGCGACGGGCATCCGCTCTTCTGCGGATTCGTTCGCGCCGCGCTGACGCGGCGTCAGCTGGTGCAGGGTGCGCCCGCATGATGCTCTTCCCCGGTTTCGAGGTCGGGCCGGATCGGCCGCTCTTCCTGATCGCCGGTCCCTGCGTGATCGAGAGCGCCGGACTGGCCGAGGACACGGCCGGCGCGCTCAAGGAGATGACCGACGATCTGGGGATCCCCTTCATCTACAAGTCGTCCTTCGACAAGGCCAACCGATCCTCCTCGGCGAGCTTCCGTGGTCTCGGGCTGGAGCAGGGGTTGGCGATCCTGGAGGCCGTACGCGAGCGTATCCGCGTCCCGATCCTGACCGACGTGCACGAAGACACGCCGTTGGGCGAGGTCGCGGACGTGGTGGATGTGCTTCAGACGCCGGCCTTTCTCTGTCGCCAGACCAATTTCATCCAAGCGGTCGCGAGCCAGGGCAAGCCGGTCAACATCAAGAAGGGTCAGTTCCTCGCACCATGGGACATGCGCCACGTGGTCGAGAAGGCGCGCGCGACCGGCAACGAGCAGATCATGGTCTGCGAGCGCGGCGTCTCCTTCGGCTACAACAATCTGGTCTCGGACATGCGCGCACTCTCGGTGATGCGCGAGACGGGCTGCCCGGTCGTCTTCGATGCCACCCATTCGGTCCAACTGCCGGGCGGGCAGGGCGATCGTTCCGGCGGTCAGCGCGAGTTCGTCCCGGTCTTGGCCCGCGCCGCGGTAGCTGCGGGGGTTGCCGGTCTCTTCATGGAGACCCATCCGAATCCCGATGTGGCCC
>NZ_DATITZ010000195.1:0-9074 GCF_035467215.1 Thiocapsa sp.
GGCCTGAGTCCGGCTGGCGGATCGCATGAAGACAGTCATCGCCGGTTGCGGCGGCCGTCCGTCTTCCCGATTGTCCCGTCGCGGTGCCTGATATACCATCGCGCCCCTGTATATCCAAGCAAGGTCTCGGTGTCCATGCAAATCTCCAAATGGGGCAACAGTCTCGCCGTGCGTCTGCCCGCGGCGGTGATCGAGGCGCTGGCGCTCAAGGAGGGCGACGACATCGAGATCGTCGTCGCCGACGAGCGCCGCTTCGAGGTCCGACGCAAGCCGACCAGACCCGAGCTGCTCGAGCGCTTGCGGGCCTATCGCGGGCGACTCCCGGCGGACTTTCGCTTCGATCGGCTGGAGAGCCACGAGGACCGCGGGTGACGACGGAGACCGACTTTTTCGACACCAATGTCGTGCTCTATCTGCTGAGCGAGGACGAGATCAAGGCGAACCGCGCCGAGGCCCTCCTCGCGGCCGGAGGGACGATCAGCGTGCAGGTCTTGAATGAATTCGTCAGCGTGGCCCGCCGCAAGCTCGGATGCGATTGGGCGGAGATTCGGGACATTCTCGAAACCATCCGCGCCCTGTGCCCGGTGCAGCCTCTGACGATCGAGGTCCATGATCTGGGTCTGCGGCTTGCCGAGCGCTACGGTCTCCCGATCTATGATGCCATGATCGCCGCCAGCGCCCTGGATTGCGGCTGCACCACACTCTGGTCGGAGGACTTCCAGGACGGCCAGATCCTCGACGGGCGGCTGCGCGTCCGTAACCCGTTCGTCACCAGCCCAGGTCCTGCCTAAGCCGTGTCTCGCGCAACTCAGCCCCCCCGGTTCGAAAGAAGACCGCTCCTCGATCCATTCAATCCTTGGGCTCGCTGTCCGCCTTCGTCAAAGGCGTTTGCGATGTCATGCGGCGCTCCAATTGTGCGAGCGCGTTGCAGTACGTCCCGGAGCTGACCTGGATCCTCTTTCTGCGCATCCTCGACGCGCAGGAGGAGCGCGAGCGGATGGCCGCCGAGATCCAGGGCCTTTCACACCGGCCCTGGTCTCGCCGTATCGCTGGCAGGACTGGGCGGCGCCCTACTCGGACGCGCCGGATCACCCGCTGACCTCGGATGGGCGTCCGCAGGGTTGGAAACGTGGGGAGCTTTTTGCACTGGGCGACGGGCGCCTGATCAACTTCATCAACAAGGTTCGACAAGACCGGCGCCGTGCTCGACGACGACCAGCTCCCCGACAGTTTGCTCCGGCTTCTGGCGGAGGACGTGGCCGAATCGACCGAGGATAGCGAGGCGATCGACACGACGCCGATACCAGCAGCCGACGCGGCGCGGAGCCAGCCCTTCCCCACCTTTGCACGGCTGCTCGCCTCGCGCGGAACGGCGGACGGCGAGAGCCCCTTGTCCTGGACGCTCGACATCGCGGCCCGACGGGCGAAGGCGCGGGAGGACATGGCGCCCCGTCAACCCGCGCGCCCGATCGGATCGCGACAATCGCACCCCCGAGGAGGTGCTGACGGCGATCGCGGTCCATCAGCGCACCATCGACCTCGCCTTGAAGCGGCTGAAGCGGCTGCTCGAAGCAGACCGGCTGCAACTGGATCTCAAATCCGGGGCGCAATCACCGGCACCTGGACTTCGCTCCGAACCCGAACAATTCGAGCTATTGCCTCAGGACTGAGAGGATACCGATCATGTCATCGATCCAGTCACTTCAGGGAATCGCGCTGATCATCGCGATCGCTCGATATGCACGGAGATCTGATGGTCGTCTCCTGGGTCCCTTTGCTCCTCTGGGCGACCTACCAGGTGCAATCGAGCGCGGATCAATCAGTGAGCCCTTGGATCCCATGGGTGTACGCCGGGATTGCCGTCGCCTTTGTCGCTTATCAGACCCTACAGATCGTTCGTCAGGCCGAAAAACGGCAGAAATACGCCGAAGGACTCGATGGCGAGCTGGCAACGGCACAACTCCTCGAGCCCATCATCGCCGATGGCGGGCGCATCCTGCACGATATCCAGGCCCCCGGGTTCAACATCGACCATGTGGTCGTCGCCCCCGGCGGCGTCTTTTCAGTCGAGACCAAGCACAGACTCAAGTCCACCCGGGAAAAACCGGCCGAACAGACCCGAGTGACCTTCGACGGAAAAGCCCTGGCTTTCCCCGGTTGGACAGATGTGAAAACAGCCGAGCAGGCACGCGCCCAAGGACGCTGGCTGTCCGAGCGATTGACTAAATCCGCCGGACTTCCCGTTTCTGCGCGTCCAGTGATCGCCCTGCCCGGCTGGTATGTCACGGTGACGAGGCCAAGCGATGTTGTTGCGATCAATCCGAAGAGTTGCAGCTTCATGTTGAAGCCACGTAACGGCGATCTTGCGCTGACTGCCGATTCGATCCAGCGCATCGCGTTTCAGGTCGAGCAGCTATGCCGCATGCCGGACCCCGGCGCGCCGCCGAAAAGCCATCGATAATCAGGCGATCTTACCGTCGTTCGGGAACCACCCCGGTCTCCGCGTCCCGCCGCCTCACCGACCTGGCCCGCGTGGCGAGATCGACCCAGGGTACGCGCAGGGCGAGCAGGACCGCGAGGATGATCGCGTAGATTGCTGGCTCCAAGAGATCCGCCTTCACCAGCCAGAGATAGTGCAGCACGCCGAGCACGCCGATGGCGTAGACGGCTCGATGCAACGTCTTCCAGCGCCGCCCGAGACGGCGGATCCAGCCTTGGGTGGAGGTGATCGCCAAGGGCACCATCAAGACGAAGGCCGCGAAGCCGACCGTGATGTAGGGCCGTTTGAGGACATCCTCGGCGATGGTCCCCAAATCGAAGTACCGATCCAGCCCAATGTAGGTCGCGAAGTGCAGGACCGCATAGAAGAAGGCGAAGATGCCCAGCATGCGGCGGAAGCGCACCAGCCAGGCTTGCCCGGTCAGAAGCCGTAAAGGGGTCACCGCGAGCGTGACCAAGAGAAGTCGCAGGGTCCAATCACCGGTGAAATGTGTGATCGCCTCCACCGGATTGGGTCCAAGCGCACCGCTCGCTCCCCGCGCGATCAAGACGCCGAACGGCACTAGGCAGAGCAGGAAGACCAGCGGCTTGCCGAAGCGCACGAACCGTTCACTTGGGTTCATGTCAAAAGAACCGCTTCAGGTCCATCCCGGCGTACAGATCGGCCACCTGATCGCCGTAGCCGTTGAACGGCAGGGTCTCGCGCTTTTTCGCCAGCCAGCCGTCGCCGATCATGCGATGGGTCTTCTGGCTCCAGCGCGGATGGTCCACCGCCGGGTTCACGTTGGCGTAGAACCCGTACTCGTTCGCCTGCATCCGGTTCCAGGTCGCGGGCGGTTCCTTCTCGGTAAAGCTGATCCGCACGATGGACTTGACGCTTTTGAACCCGTACTTCCAGGGGACGACCAGACGCAATGGAGCGCCGTTCTGGTTCGGCAGCAGCTCGCCGTAGAGACCTGTGGAGAGAATCGTCAGCGGGTGCATCGCCTCGTCCATCCGCAGCCCTTCGCGATACGGCCAGTCGAGCACCCGGCGTTTCTGACCCGGCATCTGCTCCGGATCATAAAGCGTCTCGAAGGCGACATATTTCGCCTTGGAGGTCGGCTCGAAGCGTTTGATCAGATCGCCGAGCGGGAATCCGACCCAGGGCACCACCATGGCCCAAGCCTCGACACAGCGCAGCCGATAGATGCGCTCCTCCTGCGTGAAGGAGGAGAGGATGTCCTCGATCCCGATCTCGCCGGGTGCCGAACATTCGCCGTCGACGGTGATCGTCCAGGGGCGCGGTTTGAGAAACTTGGCGTTGGTCTTCGGATCGGTCTTGTCGGTGCCGAGCTCGTAGAAATTGTTGTAGCTGGTGATGTCTTCGAGGCTGGTCGGGGGCTCGTCCGTGCTGAAGGGACTCGGGCGGACATTCGCAATTGCATCCCCGGCGAGCACCCGATGCGGCACGGCACCCGCCAGCCCGATCGCCGCGAGGCCGATCCCGGATGCGGACGCCTTCAGGAACTCCCGTCGACGCTGCCAAACCTGCGGCGGCGTGATCTCGGAGGGTAGAATGTCTGCGGGCTTCTTGATCAGCATGGTGTCTCCAGTGTTCGAGAATTACGCCGTCGCCGTTCGGCATCGGAGCGCACGTTCGTTAAACCCGGCCCGGCGCCGGATTCTTTCATGCCGTTTAGATGGGGACGAGATCGGTCGGTTCGCGAGGGCGAAGGGATTAGAGGGTTGGGATCACACGCTCATCCGGGGCTGCTTCGGGATGGATTTCGAAGCGCAGGATCCGGTGCCGATCGCGGGCATGCCGCGCCCCGTTTCAACGGACGTCCGGGCCACTGCAGGAGTCCGCCGTTCTTAACTGTCGGTGAAATAATCTGAATCGAGGCGCTTGAGCTCGTAAACAGCGTCTGTCGCGACCCCGACTCCGAAGTCGATCATGAACTGCGCGAGTTATTAGCCATCGATCAGGATGAGCTTGTTCTCGATGTTCGCGGCAAAGTCTTTGGCCGTTTCACAAAACCGCGACGTCGTGATGATCAGGGATCGCCATATCCCTATTTTCCTTGTTCCGGGGTGTGATCGCTCGGTGGCCGACGCGACCACCAGGACGCCAGCGCGGCACCCGAGAGGTTGTGCCAAATTGAGAAAACAGCTCCCGGCAAGGCCGCCGCCGGGCCGAAAAATTTGACCGCAAGCGCGACGGCCAGTCCGGAGTTCTGCATCCCGACCTCGATCGCCAGCGTGCGCGCCGTGGTCTCGTCCCGACCGAGCAGGCGTGCCGACCAATAGCCGGCGGCGAGTCCGATCCCATTGTGCAGGACGACCGCGATGACCACGACAAGGCCGACATGCACGAGGTTGCCGGCGTTCAAGGCGACGATGATGGCGATGATGAGAACGATGGCGGCGACCGAGATGAGCGGGAAGGCTGCCTTCACTGGGCCCATGCGGGCTCCGAGCCACTGGTTGACGAAAAGCCCCAAGGCCACGGGTGCCAGGACAACCTGAGCGATAGAGATCAGCATCTCGATGGCGGGAACCGGAACCCGTTCGCCGAGATAGAGCCAGGTCAAGGCGGGCGTCAGCAGCACGGCGGCGAGCGTCGAGGCAGTCGTGAGCGTGATGGAGAGTGCGACATCGCCCTTGGCGAGATAGCAGACGACGTTCGAGGCGGTCCCGCCCGGGGCGGTACCGACCAGGATCAGACCCGCCAGCAACTCCGGCGAAAACCCCATCGCCATCCCGATCGACCAGGCCGCGAGCGGCATCACGCCGAACTGGAGCGCCAATCCGAGCCCGACAAGGCCGGGGCGACGCAGAACAGCCGCGAACTGATCCAGCGTCAGTGTGACGCCCATCCCGAACATCACCAGCCCGAGCAAGGGCAGAATCGCCGGCTTGAATCAGACAAGCACTCCAGGGAAGAGATAGGCGAAGAGCGCGCCCAAGAGGGCCCAGAGCGGGAACCATGTCGTGATGCGCGCCATACCGGTCTCGCTCCGAGCCGCCTTTGGACCAATCGGGTTTTAGTTGGGTAGGTTGGGCAAAGCGCAGCGTGCCCAACCCGCGCCGGCATAACAGGGAGCCGTTGGGCACGCTGCGCTTTGCCCAACCTACGGGGCTTGTTTCTGAATCGCTCTTAAACCGCGCCGACTTCAGCGGTCGTCGAGTCTGCCGGGGCCGATCCCATCCAAAACATCACATACCGCACCGGGCGCGGTTTAACCCGCCGCCGCCAGCGCCTGCTCCAGATCGGCAATGATGTCGTCGATATGCTCGATGCCGATCGACAGGCGCACCAAATCCTCGGAGACACCGGCACGGGCCAGCTCTTCAGGAGACAACTGGCGATGGGTCGTGGTCGCGGGATGACAGGCGAGCGTCTTGGCATCACCGATGTTGACCAGACGCACCGTCAGCTTGAGCGCATCGATAAAGCGCGCGCCGGCCTCGCGTCCGCCTTTGATGCCGAAGGACAGGATGGAGCTGGCCTTGGCGCCGTCCATGTATTTCTGAACCAGGGGATAATCCGGGCTGTCCGGCAGGCCGGCATAGCGGACCCATTCGACCTGGGGTTTGGCCTTGAGGTACTCGGCCACCGCGACCGCGTTCTCGCAATGCCGATCCATGCGCACGTGCAGCGTCTCGATCCCCTGCAGGATCAGGAAGCTGTTAAAGGGCGAGATGGCCGCGCCCATGTTGCGCAAGGGCACCACGCGGGCGCGTGCGATGTAGGCGGCAGCTCCCAGTGCTTCGGTGTAGACCACTCCGTGATAGGAGACGTCGGGCTCATTGAGCATCGGAAAGCGGCTCGCGTGCTCGGCCCAAGAAAACTTGCCGGAATCCACCAAGACACCCCCGATCGTCGTCCCGTGTCCGCCCATATATTTCGTCGCGGCGTGGACGACGATATCGCAACCGTGTTCGAATGGGCGGCACAAATAGGGGCTGGGTACCGTGTTGTCGACGATGACCGGCACGCCGTGGGCGTGGGCCATGTCCGAGATCGCGCGCAGATCCGCGACATTGCCGGCGGGGTTGCCGATGGATTCGCAGAAGACCGCCTTGGTCTTGTCGTCGATCTGAGCGGCCATGCCCTCGATGTCGTTGGGCGCAGCAAAACGGACCTGGATGCCGAGTCGGGGCAAGGTGTGCGCGAAGAGGTTGTAGCTCCCGCCGTAGAGGGTCGAAACCGCGACGATGTTGTCCCCGGCCTGGGCGATGGTGAAGATTGCGTCGGTCACGGCGGCCATGCCCGAGGCGAGCGCCAAGGCCCCGACGCCGCCTTCCATCGCGGCGACACGCTGCTCGAGCACGTCGCTGGTGGGATTCATCATGCGGGTGTAGATGTTGCCGGGGACCTTCAGGTCGAACAGGTCGGCGGCGTGCTGGGTGTCGTCGAAGGCGTAGCTGGTGGTCTGGTAGATCGGCGTCGCCACCGCCTTGGTGGTCGGGTCGGGCGCAAATCCGGCGTGAATCGCGAGTGTCTCGATCTTCATGGTGGCTCCTGATGGTGGTGTCGTTCTCGTGGGCGCAGCGATCGTTCGGCCCCGCGTCTTTGATTTCGTTGTGTTCTTTTCGCTTTTGCGGTCTCGCAACCCGGATTCGGACGGCAGGGTCGTCACGGCGCATCATCGGCCTGCCGAACGGCATTTGCGGAAAGGCCCGCCGATGGTATCCATCAGGTTCGACACTGTCGATCGATGCGGAGCCATGGATGCGGAACCATCCAAGGTCATCCCTCGATTCGGCGGCTTCTGGTAGATTTACAGGGTCGGCTGCGGCAAGTCGGTCACCCGAAAACACAACAACGACGGCGGAGGATAAACGAGATGGTCGAGATCAAGCATCGCGAGACTGGACAGGTCCTCGAAAGGATCGACGCGGACACCCTGGCGGGTGCGGACCTGCGAGACATGCACTTGAACGGCGCGGATCTGCGCGGCGCCGACCTCTCGGGTGCCAACCTGGAGTCGAGCGATCTCGTCGGCGCCTTGCTGAGCGGCGCACGGCTGGTCGACGCCGTTCTGGTCGCGACCGATCTGACCGACGCCGATCTGAGCAACGCCGATCTCACGCAGGCCCACCTCGGCGCGGAGCGACCCTCGCGCGCGGCAACACTCAACGGCGCAAACCTCGAGCAGGCGACACTCGAGCGCGCCGATCTGCGTCATGCCGATGTCAGAAAGGCCAACCTGCGAGGCGCCAACCTGGGTCATGCCGACATGCGCGGCACCGACTTTCAGGGCAGCGATCTGTGTCACGTGGTCGCACCCAAGGCGCTCTTTATCCGCGCCAATCTGCGCGAGACCAATCTGTGCGGTGCGGATCTGCGCGATTGTCACCTCAACGATGCGAATCTGGCGGGCGCCAGCATGCACGAGGCCGACCTGACGAGCGCCCTTCCCGGCGGTTTTACGGTGATCAACCTGGCCAATTTCGAGGGTGCCGATCTGCGTGGGTCCAAGCTGCGCAGCGTGTCGGCTCAAGAGACCAATTTCCGCAACGCCAACCTCACGGACGTCGACCTGACCAACGCCGTGCTCGGGGGTGCAATCCTGCGCCGCGCCGACGTCACGAACACCGACTTCTCGGGCGTCGAGCTGGCGAGCGTCACGATGGAGTTCGCTAACTTTTCAAAGGCACGCAACGCCGTCTATCCCTCTTACAAGAAAAATCTGAGATAAGTTATTGCTGAAGAAGGAAGTCGTGAGGAACGGATTGCCATACTCGGCGCCGGGATCTCCGGGCTGAGTCTGGGTTGGCTGCTCTCGCGAATGGGCAAGCGGGTGACGCTGTTCGAATCCACGGATCGGGTCGGCGGACTGGCGCGCACCTTCGACTGGCACGGTGTGCCCTGCGATATCGCGCCCCATCGGCTCTATACGCAGGATCGCGCGCTCGTCGCGATGATCGAGTCCCTGGTGCCGCTGCGCGAGCATCGCCGAAACAGTCGCATCCTGATGAAGGACAAGGTGATCGCGGATCCGATCAACCCGATCGAGCTGATCCTAAAGTTCGATCCAAAAACCGCGGCCAGCTTGATCATGGGCTTTCTCGCACGTCCGAAGCTCCCCGAAGACTCCTTCGAAGCGCTGGCGCTGAATCGCTACAGAAGAGGGCTTTACGACTTCTTTTTCGAGCCTTACACGAAAAAGATGTTCGGCGTCCCGCCCAGTGAGATCTCGGTAACCTGGGGACGCGAGAAACTGCGCTCGTCCGGACTCCTCGACACCATCCGCCGCAGCTCCAAGACCTTCTTCAGCACTTTCCATTACCCGGCCGATGGCGGTTATGGCCAGATTGCCGACGCCATGCATGCGCACATCCGCGGCGAGGTGATGCTCGAATCCAAGGTGACGGGGCTCGAGCGTTCCGAGAACCGGGTGACCGCGATCCAATACCGCCGGCACGGCGAATCGCACCGCTTCGAGTGCGACCGTGTCTTCAGTACCCTGCCCGCCACACTGCTCGGGCGGATGCTCGGGGAGGAGTTCAAGCTGCGCATTCCACGCCATTCGGCCACCTGTTCCACCGACATCCGGCCGGCGATTCCACCGGCATTCGGCCACCCG
>NZ_DATITZ010000196.1:0-3391 GCF_035467215.1 Thiocapsa sp.
GTCGACATCGACAGCATCATGCGAGAGATCGACGATGCACGCGAGGATGCGGTCAGGCGTCGCCAGGGGCGCGAGGAGGCATGACGCGCGATTCGTACGGATCGACCTGAACCGGCGCGGAGCGCCGGGAGAGGCGCGACACCGCTCCAGCGGTGTCGCGAGCGCCACCCGAGAAGGGTCACGCCGGTGCCGGGTTCGCCTTTAACAGCCGGCCCAGACGTCCATGCGCACTGTCGTGGATCGAGAGCAATGCCGGGATGACGAGGAGAACCAACAGGGTCGCAAACCCGAGCCCGAAGGCGATCGAGGTCGCCATCGGGATCAGGAACTGGGCCTGCACGGATTTCTCGAACAAGAGCGGCGTCAGCCCGGCGATCGTGGTCAGCGAGGTCAAGAGCACGGCGCGTAGACGCTGGCAGGCGGCCTCGATCAGGGCGTCGCGACTGGCGACCCCCAGTTCCAGCTGCTCCTGATAGAACTTGACCAAGATAATGGAATCGTTGATCACGATCCCGGACAGGCCGAACATCCCGAACAGCGAGAGAATCGTCACATCGATGCCGATTACCCAGTGACCAAAGAGTGCTCCTGTCAAGCCGAACGGGATCGCGGTCATGACGACCAGCGGCCAGCCATAGGACGAGAAGACCCAGGTCAAGATGATGTAGATCAGGATCAGTCCGAGCACCATCCCTTTGCGCATATCTCCCAAGGTCTCGCGTTGATCGGCGGAGCGCCCCTCGAAGGAATAGCTGATTCCGTAGTTGGCCTCGAGCTCCGGCAGGGTGGAGGCGACCAGCCCTTCGATGATGGCCCCGGCGTTGTTGGCTTCGGAGTCCACATCCGCCGAGACCTCGACCGCCAACTTGCCCTCGGCATGACGCAGGATCTCGAAGCCGCGTTGCGAGCGCCACTGCGCGACCGTCGTGAGCGGCACCGAGGTGCCGTCGGGAAGGCGGATGTTGATGCGCTCAAGTGTTCCGAGACGCTCGCGCTCGGCTCGCGGGAGCTTGACGCGGACCTCGACCTCGTCCGCGCCGTCCTGGAAGATCTGGACCAATTGTCCTTCGAACGCGGTCCGCAGCTGAGTCCCTAGCTCGGTGACCGTGAGTCCGAGCGCCTGTCCGGCGGGGGTGAGGGAGTAGATGATCTGCTCGCGCCCGAAGGCCATGTCGTCCTCGACGGCCATGACGCCCGAGATCCCTTTGAGGACCTCGGAGATATCCAGTGCCGCGGCCTTGAGCGTCGCGGCATCCGCACCGAAGAGCCGGACCGTCAGGTCTCGGCCGGGCGGACCGGCACGCCGCGAAGCAATCGTGAAGCCCTCGAGTCCGGCCGGCAGCTCGATGCGCTCCTGCCAGGCCCGGATAAACTCCTCGTTGCGCACCTCGCGCGCGTCGGGTGCGACCAGCTCTACCTGCAAGGCTCCGAGCTGGTCCGCGGACGATCCGCTGCCCTCGCCTTTCGCACCATGCAGGGCGATCGCCAGATTGACCAGCTTGCCCTGATCGAATGCGCGCTCGGTTTCCCAAAGCGTCTCGTCGAGGTGTTCCAAGAGTGCATCGACTCGGTCGCGCGGCGTGCCTGCGACGAAGGTCGCATTCGCCGTAATGATCTGGCCCTCCGGCGTCGGGAAGAAGACGAAACCCAAGCGCCCGCCAGCCAGCAGTCCGACGGCGATCATCAAGGCCGCCGCCGCACCGGCGATGGTGGCGAACCGATGGTGAACGGCGACCGTCACCAGGGGGCGGAACAGCCGGTCGCGAAAGTATTCGAATCCTCGATCCAAACGTGCGCGCAGCGAGTCCGGCTTGACCGTGTGCGAATGCACGAAGGCGCTGCGCAGGTGTCCGGGCAGAACCAACATGCTCTCCAGGAGCGAGGCGAGGATGACGGCCACGATGACCAGCGGGATGACGTTCAGGATGTTGCCGATGACCCCGCCGACCAACATCAGCGGGAGGAAGGCGGCGATGGTCGTCAGCGAGGACGCAACCACGGGCGCCAGCATGCGGCGTACCCCACCCTCGGCCGCGAGGAGTGGATCCTCGCCCATCTGATGATGGGCCATGGCATCCTCGCCGACCACGATGGCGTCGTCCACGATGATGCCCAGCGCCATGATGAGCGCGAAGAGGCTCATCATGTTGATACTGCCGCCGGCCAGATAGAGGATGAAGAGGGTCGCCATGAAGGACACCGGGATGCCCCAAGCGACCCAGAAGGCGACCCGACCGCTCAAGAACAGAAAGAGGATCGCCACGACCAAGACAAGACCGCCGGCCCCGTTGGTGACAAGCAGCATGATGCGGTCGCGGATCAGCTCCCAGGAGGCGTCGTAGACGACCAGCTCGACCCCGGGCGGGAGTAACGGGCGCGTCTCGGCCAGCCACTCGTCTAGCGCCTTGGCGGCGGCGAGCGAGTTGCCGGTCTCGGCGCGCTGCAGGATCATTTCGACCGCGGGGCTTCCGTTCATCGAAAGCCGCAGGGTCGAATCACGCGGCACACGCTCGATCTCGGCGATGTCGCCGAGCTGCAGGTTCAGCGTCTCCTCGGTCTTGATCGGGATCTGTGCGAACTCGAGCGCATCCCGGCGCTTATCGAGACTGCGCAGCTCGCGCGTCGCCTCGCCCCGACCGATCGCCCCGGCCGGTAGATCCCGACTGAAGGCACCGACCCGCTCGCCGATCTGCGGCAGCCCCAAGCCCAGCTCTTCAAGCCGCGCCTGATCGACCTGGATGCTGATCTCTTCGAGCGGCAGCCCGCGGATCTCGACCTTGTCGATCCCGCTCTCGAGCAGCTCGGACTCGAAGCGGCGTGCCAGATGGCGCAGCTCGTCCGGGCGCTCGAGCCCGGTCAGCACCAGTCGGGCGACCGACTCGTAGCGCGTCACCAGCGCGACCTCGGGCTTCTCGGCGTCCTGCGGGAGGTTGCGGAAGTCGTCGACCAGGCGCCGCACCTGATCCAGGGCCAGCAAGGGGTCGACCCCCTCGTTGAACTCGATCGTGATCGACGAGATACCTTGGGTCGAGGTGGAGGTCATCTTGCGCAGCTCATCGACCGAGCGCAGACGCTGCTCCAAGGGATTGGTGATGCCGTCCTCGATGTCCTCGGCGCTCGCACCGGTCCAGATGACCCGCACCGTCACCAGATCCAGGTCGAAGTTCGGGAAGAACTGCACGTTCAGGCGATCCAGCGCGAAGAACCCGCTCAGGAGCATGATCGCCATCAGGAGGTTGGCCGCGACCTTGTGGTGGGCGAAGAGGCCGACGATGTCGTTTTGATGCCCCTTGACGACCTTCTCCTTCACCGGTCTGCTGTTCGTCACTGCACCGTCTCCAACCGCAGCCCGTCCACGGCATTGGGCATGTGGGTCACGATCAGGCGGTCC
>NZ_DATITZ010000197.1:0-12580 GCF_035467215.1 Thiocapsa sp.
GATCAGCTGTCAATGGGGCTCGCGCCAGCCGGGGGTTAGTGGCTTATGAGCGCACAAGGCGTGAACAAAACCAGGCGGCGTGTGCTTGTCGCCGCGACCAGCGTGGTCGGAGCCGTCGGAGCCGGCTTCGCCCTCGTTCCCTTTATTGCGTCGATGAATCCGAGCGCCAAGGCGCGTGCCGCGGGTGCACCGGTCGAGGCCGACATCAGCCAACTGGAACCGGGCGCGATCCTGCGCGTCAAATGGCGCGGTAAACCGGTTTGGGTTGTGAGCCGTACGCCGGAGATGCTCGCGGCCCTGCCGACACTGGACGGCGAGTTGGTCGATCCGGCCTCCGGCGTGCCGCAGCAGCCCGAGTACTGTCAAAATGCGACGCGCTCCATTAAAGAGCAATATTTCGTCGTGATCGGGATCTGTACGCACTTGGGCTGCTCCCCGACCTTCCGGCCGGAGTTCGCGCCCGAGGATATGGGTGCGGCATGGCGCGGCGGTTTCTTCTGTCCGTGCCACGGCTCCAGGTTCGACCTTGCCGGCCGGGTGTACAAGGGTGTTCCGGCCCCCACAAATCTGGTGATTCCAGTGCATACCTACATCAACGACACCACCATCTTGGTCGGTGAGGATCGAGGAGCGGCTTGATGAGCGCAGAAAAGTCCGAGAACCTCAGCTGGATCGATAAGCGATTCCCGCTGACGGAGACCTGGAGAGCACACCTTTCCGAGTATTACGCCCCGAAGAACCTCAACTTCTGGTCGTTTTTCGGCTCGTTGGCCATCCTCACGCTGGTGATCCAGATCGTCTCCGGGATCTGGTTGGCGATGAGCTACAAGCCATCCGCCGCGGAGGCATTCGCTTCCGTCGAATACATCATGCGCGATGTCGAGTGGGGGTGGCTGATTCGCTACATCCATTCCACCGGCGCATCCGCCTTCTTCATCGTCATCTATCTGCACATGTTCAGGGCATTGCTGTGGGGTTCCTACCGCAAGCCGCGCGAGCTGCTCTGGATCATCGGTGTCGTGATCTATCTGGCGATGATGGCAACCGCCTTCTTCGGTTATCTGCTGCCTTGGGGACAGATGTCGTTCTGGGGTGCACAGGTCATCGTGAATCTGTTCGCGGCGGTCCCGGTCGTCGGCGACGATTTGGCGGTCTGGGTGCGCGGTGACTACGTCATCTCGGATACGACCCTCAATCGCTTCTTCGCCTTCCATTTCCTCTTGCCGTTTGTTCTGGCGGCCCTGGTGTTCCTGCACATCGTCGCACTCCACCATGTCGGCTCCAACAACCCGGACGGGATCGAGATCAAAGAAGGCCCCAAGGGCAATCGCTGGAGCGACAAAGCGCCGGCGGACGGGATCCCCTTCCATCCCTATTACACGGTCAAGGATACCGTCGGCGTCGTGGTGTTCCTCGCGATCTTCTCGGCCATCGTCTTCTACGCGCCGACGATGGGCGGGCTCTTCATCGAGGCGCCGAACTTCCAGCCGGCCAACCCCTTCCAGACCCCTGCGCACATCGCACCCGTGTGGTACTTCACGCCCTTCTACGCGATGCTGCGTGCAGTGCCGCCGATGTGGGGCTCGCAGTTCCCCGGAGTGGTCGTCATGTTCGCCGCGATCTTGATCCTCTTCGCGTTGCCTTGGCTTGACCGCAGCAAGGTCAAGTCGATGCGTTACAAGGGTCCGATCACCAAGGTCATGACCGGGATCTTTGCGGTGTCCTTCGTCGTCTTGGCTTGGCTCGGATTGCAACCGGCGGATCCTTTCCTGACCCTGTTGGCGCAGATCTTCACGTCGCTCTACTTTGCCTATTTCCTGCTGATGCCGATCTACAGCTCGATCGACAAGACCAAGCCCGTTCCGGAGAGGGTAACCTCATGAGAAAGCTGATCATTGCCACCTTGGCTCTGTTGCTGCCCGCCGTGGGATTCGCCGCGGGCGGCCATGTCGAGTTGGAGAAGGCCGACATCGATCTGAACGATCAGGCCTCTCTCCAGCGCGGGGCGAAGTATTTCGTCAACTACTGCATGGCGTGTCACTCGCTCAGTCACATGCGCTATTCACGCATGGCCGAAGATCTGGGGATCGACGATAAGTCGCTGCGCGAGAACCTCCTGTTCGGTGACGCCCAGCCGACCGACATGATGAAGAACTCGATGCGGCCTTCCGACGGCGAGGTCTGGTTCGGCACGGCAGTGCCCGACCTCACGCTGGTGACGCGTTGGCGGAGTCCGGACTGGGTCTACACCTACCTGAAGAGCTTTTACTCGGACCCCACTCGGCCTTACGGCGTAAACAACGTGATATTCCCCTTGGTGGGTATGCCTCACGTCCTGGGTGATCTGCAGGGTGTGCAGGAGGCGATCGTTGAGGAGCACGAGGGTCACGATCCGACCATCGCCGGCGTCAAGCTTGCGCAGCCCGGCGCGATGGCCCCCGAGGAATACGACAACATGGTGCGCGACATCACCGCCTTCCTCGCCTATGCGGGCGAGCCGAGCCAATTGGAGCGGCGCAGGATCGGCATCTATGTCCTGCTGTTCCTCGGCCTCTTCTTCATCGTGGCCTTCGCGCTGAAGAAGGAGTATTGGAAAGACGTCCACTAAGGGTCGCCGTGCTCCGCATCGGCCTCGACGCGTCGAGGCCGATGCCTGACCTCTCCTTTTGACGGATCGGCCGAACGCGGTTGCTTCCGGCTCGAACCTCACGATTCACTGTTCTACTGACGAGCGAAATGCTCATGGCAGCTGACCCGGATGGTCGGCGATACCTGTTCCTCGGGCCCGCACGGGCTTTGTCCACATGCTGGAGAAGGGAAGAATGGCTGTGGCTGCGAGTAGACGATCCGTGATGACGCTATTTTCCGATCCCACCTGTCCCTATTGCCACCGTGTTCGGATGGTGCTCGCCGAGAAGGGTATCGCGGTCGACGTGGTCGATGTCGATGCGAACGACCTGCCGGCCGAGGTGCTGGACTTCAACCCTTACGGGACCGTCCCGACGCTTGTCGATCGGGATCTGCGGCTCTACGAGTCGCGCATCATCATGGAGTATCTCGACGAGCGCTTCCCTCACCCCCCGTTGCTGCCAGTGGACCCCGTTTCGCGTGCCAGCGCGCGGTTGTTCATGTACCGCATCGACCACGATTGGTACACCCTGATGAGGCGGATTCGCCTGGGGAGTCCGGAGGAGGCGGAGCAGGCACGAAAGGAATTACGCGAGAGCTTGGTCGTGACCGCGCCGGTCTTCGGTGCCCATACCTTTTTCATGAACGACGAGTTCTCTCTGGTCGACTGCTGCATCGCGCCGCTCCTGTGGCGGCTGCCGGTCCTGGGTATCGAGCTGCCGCCCCAGGCCGAGGCGTTGCGGGTCTACATGCGGCGCATCTTTGCCTGCGACGCCTTCCGTAAGAGCCTCACCGAGGCCGAGAAGGAGATGATCGCGGACCTGTCTTGATGGAGGCCCCGATGGAGAGCGAGACCGACACCATGACATCGACGAAGCCTTATCTGATCCGGGCGATCTACGAGTGGATCCTGGACAACGATATGACGCCGCATTTGGTGGTGGATGTCCGTTATCCGGGCGTGCAGGCACCGAAGGAGTTCGTCGAAGACGAGCGTTTGGTGCTCAACCTGTCGCCGAGCGCGGTGCGCGCTCTGGTCTTGGGAAACGAGCAGATCGAGTTCAACGCGCGTTTCGGCGGTGTGGCTCGCGACGTTTACTTTCCCGTCGAAGCGGTGCTGGGGATCTTCACGCGCGAGAACGGTCAGGGGATGGTCTTCCCCGAGCTGGCTTATCCGCTTCCCGGGGAGCCCGAGGCTGAAGCCGATTCCGTTGCACAAGTCGAGCCCAAGCGAATCAAGCCACGATCGGTCGGGACTCCCCGCGGCATCCAGAGTCCCCAAGGGCCCCAGGGGCCCAAATCGCCTTCAGGCAAGGGAAAAGGCAAGGGCGGCGGTCCGACGCTGAAGGTCGTCAAGTAAGGTCCGGGCGCGGCTTTGGCCCCTCCCGAGGCGGTTCACGCGTCCTGCGCCTGTGTGGGTAAACCGAAGCTCAGATCCTCGAGCGTCATTCCCCGCATCACCAAATAACCGCTGCGGCGTCCGACGCCCTCCTCGCTGAAATCGAATCGATAGACGCGGCGCAGCCGCAAGCCTTCCGAGCGCCAGGCCAGGCCGAGTCGTCGCAAGGCGACCGTTTGATCCAGAAACTGCAGCTCGCGTTGACGACAGGCAGTCTTGCAGATCTCGGTCGCGATCTCGCGCGCACGCATGGTGTCGAGCCAGAACCAGCCAAGCAAGAGCAAAAAAAAGACGGCGAGCAGATTGCTCATTCAAACAGCTCCTCAAGTGTAACGGGCGGCGTGCGAGACGACGGTCGCACGCAAGCGTTGCGGGCAGCTGCGTGCGCACCGGCCGCCTGAGTATACTGTCTGCCCTTCGAGAACACGGGAGCGACCGAGATGACGAGACCGATTTTATCCGCCGTTATCCTGTTATCGACCACCATGGGTCTGGCCGCTTGCGGCCGGGACCAAGCGCCGGTCGAGGAGGCCGCCGCGCCCTCCGCAGAGGGGTCGAGAATGCTCGACCAAGCGGTCGAGGCGGCAAAGGACGCCTCGGATCGTGTCGGCGAGGCGGCGACCGAAGCGGCGGATGCAGCCTCGGAGGCGGCGGCTGCGGCGTCGGAGCAGGCCGACGAGGTGCGTGATCGGGCTGATCGGGAAGCCAAAGAGATGATCGATCAGGTCAAGGGTTTCCTCGCGGAGGACCAGGAGGAGATGGCGCGTGAGCTGATGGATCGCCTGTCGGCCCTGAAGGATTCACTCTCCGCCGCTTTGCGGGCCGAGATCGAGCGACTGGAGGCCATGTTCTCCGACGCCTAGGCCGCCGGCGCGTCGTATCCGTCCGGGCGGAGCCCTCCCGCGCTCTCGCCTTCGTCGCGAATACGCAGCCCGGATGTTGTCCCGTGGGCGGATTCTTTCATTCATCATTACTTGAGACTCGACGATCGCCGCAGCCTGGTGTGGAGAGATGTCGGTCCGGATTGCTTATGGCTTGGCTCTATCTCGTCGTTGCCGGGATCTTCGAATGGGGATGGCCGGTTGGACTGAAGCTCGGGATGACGGATGCCGGCCTGCGTTGGGGCTGGATCGGATTCGCCGTCTTTTGCATCGTGGCGAGCGGCGCCTGCCTGCTCGTCGCGCAGAAGAGCATTCCGATGGGGACCGCCTATGCCGTCTGGACGGGTATCGGAGCCGTCGGGGCCTTTGCCATCGGGATCGTCCTCTTCGCCGAGCCGGCCACCTTACTGCGCTTCGTCTTCGTCGGAATGATCGTGCTCGGCATCGTCGGGTTGAAGCTGGTTTCCGGTTAAACCGCCCCGAGCGCCCCATGCGTTGTTTTTGGATGGGATCGGCCCCTGCAGACTTGCCGATCGTCGGAGTCTGCGCGGTTTAAGAGATTGAAAAATATCTTATTTCTGGCGTTTTCGATATGGCTCTCTGATCTCGGGCCCCAGCATGATGGCGATCGGACGGGTCTGGGGGTTGGCGTCCAGCGCGATCTTCAGCGACATGGTCAGAGGCACCGATAGAAACATGCCGACCGGTCCCAGTACCCATCCCCAGAACACCAGCGAGACGAAGACCACCAAGGTGGAGAGTCCCAAACCGTACCCCATGATTTTGGGCTCCAGGATGCTCCCGACCAAGGTGTTCACCACCAAATAGCCCACCGCAACAAGCAGTGCACTCTGTAGGTCGATCTGAACGAGTGCGAGCAACACCGCCGGAACCGCGGCCAGGATGGAGCCGATCGTGGGGACGAAATTCAGCAGGAAGGCGATCAAGGCCCAGAGGACCGCATAGTCCACCCCGAGGATCGTCAGCCAGGCCCAAAGGACGAGGCCGGTTCCCAGGCTTGTGAGGCTTTTGATCCCCATGTAGCGATTGATGCTGTCGAGGACGACATGCATCCGTTCGGTCGAGGTCTCGGGCGAGGCGAGTGCGGCCCGCAGCTTGGCCGGCAGCCCGGCTGCTTCGAGCAGGATGAAGACCACGGTCAGCAGGATGAGAAAGGCGTTGGCGAGCACGCCGCTGAGTCCCGACACCAGATCGCCCGCCATACCCAAGACACGCGCGGGATCGATATAGGTTTGCAGGGCCTCGCGCGAGGTATGGAGGCCGACGCCGTCGAGCCATTGCGCGAGGTCGTCGACGAGCAGCTTCAGGCGATCCTGGTACTCCGGGAGACTGGCCTCGAAGCCGTCGAGCGACCCCGCGACCAGGATCGCGAGAACACTGCCGAGACCGGCGATCGCCAAGACCACCAGCAGCATCGCGGCCCAGTTGGGCGCACCGCGACTGCGCAGCGTGCGCAGCGGCGGGGTTGCGACCACGGCGATGAAGACGGCGAGCAAAAAGGGCGTGACCAAGGACGACGCCGCCCGCAGGCCCGCGACTACGACGATGAAGGCCGCTGCCGCGATCAGAAAGCGCGTGGCAGGGCCAAATAGGGGAGGAGGGCCCATGGGTCGCGCTAGCGGGTTGCTCGACCCGTTCCGACCGGCATAAATCGGGGTAGGCCCGAATGTAGCCACCAAGTGTTGCTCACATCGTCCCATCGCCAGACCTGTCGGTCGGTGAGTTGTTTGACGACCTGGGCGTCTTCGAACAGGTAGTCGATCGCAACCACCTGAGTGGCGCTCTCGTCGGCCTGGATGACCGGCGGCTGGGTCACGTCGTAGCCGGTTACGCGCAGCTCCTCGAAGGGCTCCGGGAGTGCTCCGGTCTTGCGTTGATCCGGATGCAGAAAACCGAGCGCTGTCTCGTAATAGCCCCAACGCAGGGCGGATTGATAGCCGTGGGTGGCGGCTTGGAGTGCGACGGCGCGACGGTCCTTCTCCACGACTGCACAGCCGATGCTCGACAGGCTTATTAGGATCAAGGCGAGGATCGGCAGGAGGTTCGCGCGCGTCGTTTGACCCGGCGCCGGCGGCCGTTGCCTTGAACCTTTCGGTTGAGCCATTGCGCCCTCGAAGATGGAACTCATGTGCGGGAACATGATAATCCAAGCCCCGGGCGCGACCAACGTCGGGGCACGCACCTGGATCTGCGGTATCATTCCGGACCGAATTCTCCCCCCTGCCCCTTCCTCAAAAGCGATGTCTGAATCCATCGAGCCGAAACGCGAGATCTCCGTTGCCGATGTGCGGCTCACGCTTCTCGGAACCGCCCACGTCTCGCGCGCCAGCGAGGAGGAGGTCCGCGCCCTGCTGCAGAGCGGGGAGTACGACGCGGTGGCCGTAGAGCTGTGTCGCAGTCGTTTCAGTGCTTTGATGGATCCCAAGTCGCTCTCGGAGATGGACCTCTTTTCGGTGATCCGCCAGCGGCGGGTCTACATGGTGGTCGCGAATCTCGCCCTGTCGGCCTATCAGCAACGTCTGGCCGATCAGTTCGGGATCGAGCCCGGTGCCGAGCAGCGCGCGGCGATCCGCGTCGCCAAGGAAATGGGTTTGCCGGTCCTGCTGATCGATCGGGAGATCGGCGTCACCCTGAAACGCATCTCGGCCAATCTCGGCTGGTGGAAGCGTTACACGCTGTTCACAGGGCTCTTGGCCGCGATGCTGACCTCGGAGAAGGTCAGCGAGGAGGAGATCGAGCGGCTCAAGGAGGGAGACGTCCTGGAGACGACATTTGCCGAGTTTGCCCATGATCGGCGGGATCTGTTCGTGCCCCTGATCGAGGAGCGCGACCGCTACATGGCCGCAAAGCTGCGCAGCGAGCCTGCGCGGGCGGGCGTGAAGCGGGTCTTGGCCGTCGTGGGTGCCGGGCATCTGAAGGGCATCGCCGAGGCGTTGGAGACGGACGCCGACGACCCCGCCGCGGTTACGCGCGCGCTCGAGGAGGTGCCCCTGCCGAGCCGTTGGCCGCGCATCCTGGCATGGTGCCTGGTCGCCTTGATCCTGGGTGGTTTCGCCTTCGGCTTTTCTCAGAGCACCAGCTTGGGGTGGGGGCTGGTCGCCGCCTGGGTCGTCATCAACGGCGGTCTTGCGGCCTTGGGTGCCTTGCTGGCCGGCGGACATCCCTTGACGGTGGTTGCAGCGTTTCTCGCCGCGCCGCTGACATCGCTGAATCCGACCATCGGTGCCGGTATGGTGACGGGTGCGGTCGAGCTTTCGATGCGCAAACCTCGGGTATCGGATTTCGGCCGGCTGCGTCTCGATGTGGTGACCCTGCGCGGTTGGTGGCACAACCGTGTCGCCCGGGTCTTTCTCGTGTTTCTCTTCAGTACCCTCGGCTCCGGGATCGGCACCTATGTCGCCGGCTTTCATATCGTGGATCAATTGTTTCGTGCCGGGGTCCCCTGAGGTCTTCTCCGCACGCTCGCAAAGGCGCGCCTGCGGGAGTCAACTCCCTGTTTGCTCATGGCCGTCGAGATGGTGCCGGATCGTCTCGATCGCCTCGTCGAGATGCTGAAACGCGTGATCTCCCCCGTCCCAGACCATGAGCCGGCCGCAACCTGCATAGAGGCGCTCGGCGATGCAGGTATCGATCACCTCGTCGCCGCGTTCCAGGAACAGGGTACTCGGCGTGCCGTCGCAGGGATCCGCGATGCCGTAGGGTCGGGTACTCTCGATCAGGTCCTCGCTGACCCGATACTGCTCCCCGTGGGTCGTGGTCATGATCTCGCCGATGTGATCTCGGAACAGGCCCCAGGGTGTGAGTGCCGGATTGATCATGTACAGATGCGAGAAGCGAAATCGGCGGGCCAGGTATTGGCCGTAGAAGCCCCCCATGGAGCTTCCGACCACCGCCGGTGCGATGCCGTCGTACTGCCCGAGAAGCGTGGCGAAGAAGTCCGATAAAACGGCGACGGCATCCGCCGGGCGGTGCGCCGGGTAGTCGACGGCGACGACCGGATGCGGGGCCAAGCGCTCGCGAAGGCGTTGGGCCTTGTAGGATTGGCTCGAGCTGTTGAGTCCGTGGATGTAAACGAGCATAGCGTCTGTGTCTTCGCAGCGCCGGGTGAACGGCCTCAAGTCGCTCGCTCTTGAACCTCGAGGTGGTCGTCGTGGCATGAGGCGGGCGGGGGGCGCGTCGTCTCTGCCTTGCTGACGCCCGCAGGAGCACCGAAAAAGGTCAGCCTAAACAGGGTGCAGCGATCGATAAACTCACGCGTGCTCTTGGGCATCGGCACCCGTGCGCGCACAATGGAGCCGACCAGCTCGGTGCCCTCGCGCAACAGTGCGACAGCGTCCATCGCCTCGCGAGTGGCCGTGGCGCTCGCGTCGCAGGGCAGCACGGGGGTCATTCGACCGAGTCGATCCATCGCGACCGCGAAGGCCGGCCAGACATCGAAGATCGCCGGGTCGGTCCGCAGGATCTCGCACTTGCGTTTGGCTGCGTGGGCCAAGGCGTCGATCTTCGGGTCGATCTCGGTCATCTGGCGACTGCCCGCAAATGTCTCCTTCAGGACCGTCGCGATGCGATCGATGTCGCGCATGGTCATGGCGATCTTGAGGTAACGGCTGTCGTAGAAGTCCTCGATCGTCATCGAAAACGCCTTGAACGGCTCGCCCCAGAGCTCGTCGATCCCTTCGTCTCCGCTGCGATGCCGGACCATCTTTCCGAGCTCCAATGCTTCGAGCAGGCAATCTCCGCAGTCGCGCATCAGGCTGCTGTCCGGGCCGATCTCGACCCCGGCGGATTGCAGGTCGACGAGGCAGGTGAAGATATCCGCGGCCCGGTTGAAGAGCGCGCCGGCCAACATGGCCCCGTTCACCCGCTTGCGCTCCGGATCGGTTTCCGAGGTGTAGGCCGCGCGCGCCTCGTCGAGCCGCGAGCCCGGGATGTTGATGCCGTGCTCGACGTGATTGAACAGACGTCGGGTGAGCGCTTGGATCAGGCGTCGTTTGGTCTCGAGCGTATCGCCGGGCGGCTTGTAGGACTTGATCCAGTAGCCATCGTAAAACACGCGCTCCTCGTCGAGGATGAGGCTCCGCGTGCCGTTCTTGGGTTGTGTGGGCATGCCTGGGTCGAGGTCCTGGGCGGGAAAGTGGAGTGATACCGGTTTTCCGCCCGGTGCGCAATCTTGATCCGCGATGGTCCGGCGTCTCCGGGCCACGGTCCGGAACCCCGCGGTGTACCTATGACCTCAAGCACCACTGGACTATAGTGGCGCTCTCAGCCGCACACGCAATGACCGTATCGATTCCGGTGCCGTCCGGTTCGCCGCCACCGCAATCATGGGCCCCGCGTGATTTCAAGAACAAGATCGAACCGTTTCACCGAGGTGATATGCGAGCGAAGGACAAGATTGCATCCATCATTACGACACTCTTCATCTGGGGTCTCGCAGGCGCGCTGTTCGGCGCGTTGTTCGGCGGTCTTTACCAGGTCCTCGCTTTTCTGGGGCTGGCAGGTTGGCAGCCTTTGGTGATCGCGGCGGCGGCAGCGGCGATGACGACATCGGCCTTCTACAGCGCGATGCCCGTGGCACTGATGGGTGCCATGGCCGGTGTCCTGGCGTCCATCGGGTATTTGATCGTCAGCGGGCAGAGTGTCGAGCTCCTATGGATCGCCGGGACGGCGGGCGCGGGCGGGGTTCTCGCCGGCGTTTTCTATGCCTGGATGATCACCGGCGGAGGGCGGCCGCTCGCCGAGACGCTGACGGGTCTGATTGCCGGCATCTTGGCCGGCGGCATCATGGCGCTCGTGTTCGATGCGCTCGGCATCCGGTTCAGCATGTTCGTGCTCTCGGCGGGTGTCGTGGCATTGGTCGGGACCTTCTTCCAGGTCTCGGAACGCTGGTTGGTGGCGCACAGCGCACGCTGGTTTCCAGCGGTCTTGTCGGCCCCCGTGGTCGCCGGACTGATCGCCGCCGTGGTCGGGGCAAGCGTGTGGATCGTCGGCGGCACGACCTCGACCCTGTTGAGCAGCAACGCGCAGGATTCCGCGAATCAGATCCTGAGCGCCGTCCCGCCCGGATTCCTCGGCGGCATGCTCGGCGGAGCCGTGACGGGCGTACTGTTGCAGATCCTCGGCTTTCGTCCGGAGCAGCCGCACTGAGCTTGATTGCGCTTGCGACTCGGCCGAGCGGAAAGCGACTAAAGTCACACATTTTTTATGATAATGCGCATGCAGCCTCATGCAGGAACGGGTTGTGTGGTTTCGACATTCCCTCAATCATGCTGGAGGAGACCAGATGTTCGCCGTTCTCATTGCAGTCGCCATCGGAATCGTCATCGGCTGGAACTGGCCGCAGCCGCCTTGGGCCAAGGATATCCAGGACCGCGTCGTCGAGACCTTCCAGTCCTTCACCAACAAGGGCCCGAAGTAATCTGTAGGCCGATCCCGCACCGGTATCGAACAAGCGCGACAGCTCGCGCGGTTTCGACGCCGAGGGCTGTCGTTCGCCGGTGCGGTCGGAGTCAAATCGAGTCGAGAATAAGCAAAAAGGCGATGACCCAGAGCGCTCGGTTCAACCAGCGCCGGTAAGTCCCCTGATCGAGCCGGCGGCGCACTCGAATACCGATCCACAACACGGCCAGCACGGCAGGCAGCGCCCATAGCGCGAGCTGAATGACGGTCGGATCCAGGGCGTCCTGCAGCGCGAATCCGGTCAGTTGACCGCTCTTGCTGGTGATGAAGCTCAGGTTGAAGGTCGCGACCATCAGACCCGGATGCATCCGGGTGTAGAGTGCGAAGGCGATCACGATGGGCGAGAAGACGTTTACCAGCCCGGCCAGGAGACCCATCCCCAAGCCCAATAGCGCAAGGCCCCAGTGCGGGATGCGATGCTCGGGCCCATCGCCGCGCTTGCGTTGCAGGATCAGAAAAACGATCAGCACCAGGGCCAACAAGAGCCTGAAGGGCTCCGGGTCGACACTCAGCAGGATCCGTGTGCCGATCAGGCTGCCCACGGCAGTGAAGACCGGGATGGGCCAGAAACCGCGCAGTGCTTCGAGCCAGCGTCGCTCGGTGGCGATGCTGACCAGGTTGATGCCGATGGTCGGGATGAGCGTCAGGAGCACGGCCGCGCGCATGTCCATGACGAGCACCAGCAGCGGCGTGGCGACCAGGGGGAAGCCGAATCCGAAGGCGCCGTGCACGAAGGCCGCGATCAGCAGGATCCCGATCGCCGCCAGATCGATGAATGCGAACGTGTCCAAGATGTCGATCGTCTCCTGCGGTTTCCGCCTTTGCGTGCAGCCGACATCCGCTGGTCCGGTGCCCCGGGCAAAAAAAGCCGGGCGGGTGCCGGGCAAATCGTCTCATGAGAGACGAGGAGGACATCGGTGTCGAGCGTCTGCCTCGCAGAGGCGGACGCTTGCGAAATGACCGGGACGGCTTACGAAGCCGTCAACCGTCTAATTCAGACTAAAAAGCATCGCCGGGCACCCGCACCCAGCCTTCCATCAGTACCCGGGCGCTGCGGCTCATGATGGCCTTGGTCACGGTCCAGTCGCCATTGACATGACGGGCCTCGGCGCCGACGCGCAGTGTGCCCGAGGGGTGGCCGAAGCGGACCGCGGTGCGCTCTCCTCCCCCGGCAGCCAGGTTGACCAGGGTG
>NZ_DATITZ010000198.1:0-4833 GCF_035467215.1 Thiocapsa sp.
CGAGATCTATCTGTTCGCCCGCGAGGATCTCCCCAAGGGGATGACGAAAGGCGGTCGACACGCCTATCTGAAGCGTGTGATTCAGGGCGCCCAAAACATCAACGGTCTGCTCTCGGGTACCATGCTGCACGATCAGGGCTACGACTTCCTGCACTTAGGGCGCTTTCTCGAACGTGCGGATATGACCACCCGCATCATCGACGTACGCTCGGCCAATCTGCTTCCCGAGGAGGCGACCGAGCTTCGGCCCTTCGAGACCATCCAATGGGTCAGCGTGCTGAAATCCATGACGGCCTACCAGGCCTATCGGCGCAGCGAGCAGATTCGCGTCCTGCGCGGACCCGTGTTGCGTTTTCTCTTTCAGAACGAGGCGTTTCCGCGCTCGGTCGTGCATTGCATCGAAGCGCTGCGGACCAGTCTTTCGAAGCTGCCGCGCAACGAATCGGCCTTGCGTGTGGCGGGAAGGCTCAAGCGCAATCTCGAAGGGACCGAGCCGCGTCGACTCAATCAACAACAGCTGCATGCCTTCATCGACGACCTTCAGGTCGGGATCGGCGATCTGCACGAAGAGCTGGCACGGACCTGGTTCCCGCCGCCCCCGGAGACGCAGACACAATCCCAAACGCAGGACTGAAGCTGAATCGCGTCCGCAGCTCGATGCAGGTTTCCAGCAACGTAGAACGTAGGATGGGTAGAGCGCAGCGAAACCCATCCTCCAAACTCCGATCGCCGCCGCCCGAACACTCAAATCGGAAAGCCAACAGGTCTCGATTGGACGCCTCGGGGAAAACCCTGCAACATGGCGGCTCGTTCTCGCCGAACCGGGAGCCAACGGTGACCCCAGACCCTCTGTCGATCGTGGATGCGTACCTTGCCGCCCAATTGGCGCGGGACTACGAGACGATGCGCGGCCTTCTCGCCGACACTGGGTTCTGCTACCGAAGTCCGATTGCGATGTTCGATCGGGCGGATGACTTCATCCAATACGCCGCCGTGTCGAGCGGCATCATCATCGACAGAGAGATCCGCAAGGTCTTTGTCGACGGCGAGGACATCTGCCATTTCATGACCTATCGGATCCAGATCTCCGAGAAGCTCGCCATCGAGACTGCACAATGGTCGCACGTGCATGAGGACCGGATCCAAAGGATCGAGGCGGTCTTCGACGCCTCGGCCTATCGCGAGCTCTTTCCGAACGACGGGCCCACCCCTTGATCCGCCCTCAGTCCGCGACGGGCAGCCAGCGCGCCAAGGTCTCGCTCAGATCGGCGAGCTTGACCGGCTTGGCGAGATAGTCGTCCATCCCCGCGTCGAGACAGGCATCCCGATCCGCGGCCATCGCGTTGGCGGTCATGGCGATGATGGGGGTGTGCAAACGACCTTCGCGATGCTCGCGCTCCCGCCAATGGCGCGTCGCCCCGAGGCCGTCGAGAACCGGCATCTGCATATCCATCAACACGGCGTCGTAGCGCCCGCTCGCGAGTCGTTCGATCGCCTCGGCACCGTTCTGAACCAACTCCGGCTCGATGCCGAGTCGCTTCAGCATCCCGATCGCCACCTGTTGGTTCACCGGATTGTCTTCGGCCAGCAACAGGCGCGCCTTGAAGGTCCGATCGAGCATCGGCGCCGCGTCATCCGTCGGCTCGGCCGTACCCGGCTGGTGCTCGAACGGCAGTCGGATGCGGAATCGCGAGCCCTGCCCGAAGGTACTCTCGACCTGGATGTCGCCACCCATCAGCTCGACCAGATCCTTGCTGATGGCCAGACCGAGACCCGAGCCGCCGAAACGCCGTGTCGTGGAGCCGTCCGCCTGGACGAAGGGTTTGAAGAGACGCTCGAGCTGCTCGGGCGTCATGCCGATCCCGGTGTCCGAGATCTCGAAACAGATTCGGCTGCGCTCGCCCTCCTGCGCGCAGACCTCGACACGCAGCGCAACCTCGCCCGAGAGCGAGAACTTCACCCCATTGCCCAAGACGTTGGTCAAGATCTGGCGCAAACGGTGGGGATCGCCCAGCACGCGGGCGGGTAGTCCCGGCGACACGAAGCAGACCAGCTCGATCTGCTTGCTGCGCGCGCTGGCCGTAAAGAGGCCGGCGACATCCTCGACGAGGCGACGCAAATCGAAGGGGATCTGCTCGAGATCGAGTCGCCCGGACTCGATCTTGGAGAAATCCAGGATGTCGTTAATGACATTGAGCAGACTCTCCGCGGAGGAGTGCGCCACCTCGACCAACCCCTTCTGCTCGGCACTCAAGCGCCCGTGCGAGAGCATCTCCAGCAGGCCGAGCACGCCGTTCATGGGCGTTCGGATCTCGTGGCTCATGTTGGCGACGAACTGCCCTTTGGCGATGTTCGCCGATTCGGCCTGCTCCTTGGCGATCACCAGTGCCGCCTCGGTCGCGCGCCGCTCCTCGATCTCGCGATTCAGATCCCGATTCAGTGCGGCGATCCGCTCCTTTTCCCGCGTCAAACTGGCGATCAGATCGAGATTGACGTGTCCCAGCTCGAGCGAATGGCGCAGGGTGCGATGGTAACGACGCGCGTTCAGCCACATGAAGACGATGAACAGCAGGATCAGCGCGAGGAAGGTAAAGGCCAGCTCGTCGCCGATCACGATCATCCGCAGCGCAAAGGGCACCAGCGCACCGAGCATGTAGGAGAGATACGCGATCAAGCAGGCGCTCAAGCTCGGGATCGCTCCTGCGACCATCCCGGAGATGACGAAACCGAGAAAGACCTGGTAGGTCAACTCATGGCTGGGGAGCAGGAAGACCGAGAGGCCCCAGGCGAGCCCGGTGGCGGCGGCACCCAACGCGAATCGACGGGTCCAATCGGCGGACGATCGGGCCGCGCCGGCCCGTCGATAGCGCACCATCAGGAGCCCGCGGGCAATCAGGATCACGAGCAGCGCGCCAAACCAGGTCCAGGCCCCGGCCGGCGAGGAGACCAGGCTCATCGCCGCCGCAACCAGCAGGGCATTCGCCGCGGTGATGACAAGACTGGCGGGAAGCTGCTCGAACAGGAGACGTGTGAGATCCGCCTCGATCAGTGCATCCGTCGCGGGGTCGCGGGGCAGACCGATGCCGGGGCGCGGCATGATCGATCAGCTCTGCCCGGAATCGACGAACGGAGCGGAAGACGCAGACGCTTCGAGTGCGCGGGCGAGGTCACGCAACGTCATGGCGCCGAGCGCCGCGTCGATCGCCCGATCGATCCCCTGCTCGATCCGCCCGATCTCCCCGTCCGGGAGGGTGCCCCGACAACCGCTCTCGCGCTCTTCGAAACAGCGCACGGCGTCGAGCATCGCCTTCACCGAGATCGCGTCGGTTGCGCGCGCCGGGACGAAGGTCGGTGAATCACCGGCGGTGCGAATCAGAAACCCCGAGTCCTCGAGCACGCCCAACATCCGTTCGGCGTTGGTCTTGGGGACCTCGAGGGTCCGCGCAAGCTCCTCGCTGCTCCAAGGCGGCTCGCCCGACTCGTAGCGACGGGCCACTTGCCCGGCAAGGATCAAGGCCAAACGCTCGCGCTGTCGATTGCTCAACTGCAGATCGCGCGAGCGGATCCTCAGATACTCGGGGTGCTGGTGGTAAAAGGCGATGCTTGCGCCGATCAGCAGGATCAACCAGGCGATGTAGATCCAGATCATGAAGAGGATCAGGATCGCCAGACTCGAATAGACGGCCATCAAGCGCGTCGAGCTGGCCATGAAATAGGAGAACATCCCCCCGATCACCTCCCAAAGCAGCCCTGCGATGAGTGCCCCGACAACCGCTGAGAGGATATGGACCCGCGTGTTCGGCACGAAGACGTAGAAGAAGGCGAACGTCAGCGAGATCATCGTGTAGGGACCGAGCTGCCCCATCGCATGCCAGACATGTCCGAACGGCTTTGCCTCGATGATCGATTGCACGAAGGGATTCCCGCCGAGCGAGGCGGAGAGACCGACCGCCGAGAAAAAGAGCACGGGGCCCACGAGGATGACGCTCAAATACTTGCTGAAACGCTGCGAGAAGGAGCGCTGCGTGGAGACGCGCCAGGTGAAGTTGAAGACCTGCTCGATCTTCTGAACCAGCGAGATGACCGTGTAGATCAGCAGCGCGAGCCCGACCGACCCCAGGACGCCCACCCGCATGTTGTCGACGAAGCCGATGATCTGGGTGGTGATCTCCACACCGCCCTCGCCGAGCGGCGCGAGCACCTTCAGGAGCAGAGGCTCCAATTGATTGTGGACGCCGAACCCCTTCAACACCGAGAAGGTCACCGCCAACAGAGGCACCAGGGCCAAGATGGTCGTATAGACCAGACTCATGGCCTGCAGCGAGAGATAGCCTTGCGTCAGGTCGCGGACGAGCGCATAGATCAAACGCCCGAGCCAGATCGGAAGGGCTTGCCAGGGCGGCATCGTCTCGAGCCGACGACTCCAGAGCAGTGCATCGATGCGCTCGGACACGGGCATGGCGTGGTTCATGTGCGCTCTCTCGGGGAGGAGTCGGACGGCACTTCCGGCCGCTTGCCGTCGCCTCATTATATCGGGTCGCTGCACCTTGTCGCCGCGAGATGCCCACGCAGCCGCGCCGACTTGAAGCCGGCTCGCGCCCTCTCCATCTCAGCAGTCCCGAGGTTCCGATGATCCCCGGCCCTGCGCACCGGTCGGAATCGATCACGTTTTCGGATCATCGACATTCCTTCACTCATCGACGAGCAAACCCATGCGTTCTATCCGCAACTTCGTCGGGGCTCTGGCCCTCTTATCCTCGTCCGCCGCCTTTACCGCGGACGAGCCGCAAACCCTGACGCCGATGTCCGACGACATCCACGCCCCCGTGTTCG
>NZ_DATITZ010000199.1:0-5954 GCF_035467215.1 Thiocapsa sp.
CTCCACACACCGCCTTCGCGCTCCTCGCACTCATCCACCTGCCAACACTGCGCCACCGGGGTGATCAGTGCGGGAAACGCGCGGGTAATCATCGCGAAATAATTCGGGAATCGGCCGGTGAAACAAAGTGAGCGACAACAGTTCTTGCCAATCTTGTATACGATTAGCGCCGGCGCGCGCTTCGGCGTCTGAATCGTCTCGCCGGTCGCGCTGTCGAGCTTGGTGACGTACGCTCGGTCCATGCGCTGCTTCGTCATCTCCGCCCCGCAATGGGGACAGGAAAACTGCTCCTTAGACGCGCTTGGTCTGCGGGTCCAGCGCCTCGGCCGTGAAGTTGATTTCACCGGCACATTCGGGGCAGGTATACAGCTGGCTCCAGACGGTGTACTCGATGCGCCCCTTGGTCTTTCCATCCGTGTGCTGGGTCTCGTACATCCAGTCGATCTCTTCTTCGACCTCATTGAGCAGCTGCTTCCCAGCCCGGGCAAAGGCATCGACGTCGAACGGCAGGTTGTAGTTGGCGGCGATGAAGGTGGCGGCCGGCGACAGGTCGTTGAGGATGACCCGCCGCGCCCCCCCATTTGGGCGCCGGCTTGCCCTGCGTTTTCCACTCCATCTCCAGACCATGGCGGTAGACCGCAGGTGCTGACGCGCACCACTGCGCCGCCACGCCGGTCATGCCGGAGCCCGCGAAGCCGTCCAGCACGATGTCGCCGGGCTGGGTGTAGTGCAGGATCGATGGAACGATGGCCAGATGCGGGACCTTCGTGTGATACGAGTGCGCTTTGTAGAGCGGGTCGGTCTTGCCTACCGAAACATCGATCGCCAGCGGCTCCCGGCTGTAGCTTTCGGACGGGTGATATGGCTTTCCGTAGCAGGCGACGAAATCCCCGAGCCAGGGATTCAGGCACGCGGTGTAGTAGGGCGGATCGGACATCGCAAGGATCGCCTCGTCCGTCCCCTGCGGAAACCCCTCCTGATTCCGGAGCGCCGGGTCCTTAAGCTTATCTGCCAGCAGCTTCAGGAAGTGCTCGCGGCGGGCGTCGTCGTTGGGAAAGGTTTGGCCGAGGCATTCGATTGGGCCGGACGAGCGCGATTCCGGCATGTTTAGAAGATCGTTCATGTGTCAGATCCGTTTGCGACGCCGACGTTCGCGCCCGGGTCGAGCAGCGGCAATAAGCGGGTTGCGGCCTCGCCGAGATAATCAGCCAAGCCGGTTTCCTGTCCGCGGCCTTTAAGCACCGACAGGGGCGTGGTCTCCAGGCACTGACGCTCTCGGTCGAGATCGCCTTGAGTCAGGCAATCGACGACCAGCTTCATGTCCCGGTCTTCCTGCTCGGTGGCTCGGCGACGGTCCCCGCGCAGCCGCTCGGGGTTTGTGATTGGATCGAAGCCCAAGCGCTTGCGCTCATTTTCTAGCAGCGTTGTTTCCCTCTCGTTCTGCGGCTCGTAGCCGTAAAGAATCCACGCCTCACGCTTCGGATCGGGCGCGGCGATAGCGACGTGGAACGCGAGCTTGTCAGTAAGCTCTGCACGCGCGCGTTCTATGCTCGTGCGCCGTTCGGGCTGGTTGTCCATGTCTCGCACCAGCACGACCGCCTTGATGTCGTCGTCCTGTTCGTGGGCCTGAAGCACCACTGGCAGGGCCTTTCGCGCCGCGGCGCCGTCAGGGCCGAGTCCGCGACCATGGACCCTGACACGATGCTGTGGGGCGAGCGGGCCTAAGCCCATCCACTGGGTGTATGGCGTCCGTGGCTCAATGCCGGTCCATTCCCGGAGGCTCGGAAGCGTCTCGGCATCGATCCACTCTGCATCGCCTTCGATGAAAACGCGATCAGCGAGAATGCTTGCAGTGTCGGTGTCGGCCCGTGCCTCAACGATCAGTACCAGCCGCATGGGCATCTCCCTTGTCCGAGTTGACTGGGCCGATGACCCAATCCTCACCAACGGAGGTCAAGAACTCGCCGGTTCGCAGCACACCGCGGAAACGCTCGGCATCGGGGTGGTCGGCCAGACAGGCGGCGGCGGTGCCGTCGTCGCGAAGATTGAGCACCCAGACCTCGTCGTCGTTGAGCTCATCGATGAGGTACGGTGAGTGGCTCGTGGCAACGATCTGAAGGTCGGGATGCTGATCGAGTGTCTTGCGGAGCAGATCGATCAGCTGGGTTTGGGCGCGCGGATGCAGGGAGCGGTCGAGATCGTCGATCAGAAGGAGTCGGGGCGGTTCAGGCTCGGTCAGGAAGGTGAGCAGGCCGAGTAGGATCAGCGTGCCTTCGCTGAGGGCGGATGCGGGCAGTTCCTTGCCGGAGCGCGTGTCCAAGACCAGCTCGTCGCCGATGACCGGCTCGTGATTGGCGTCCTCTTTGTCGTCGAGTAGTGCCAGCAGCCTTCCGGCTTGCGTCGTGGAGGTTCCGGGCGTGGGACGCTTCATCTCAACACGGCGAACCCGGATCGAAAGTACGCTCGGAACGAGCTCGATCAGTTGCTGCTCAAGGGTTGAGAAGCGCTCGCGTTCGTAGGTCATCAGGTGGGCAATCGTGGATGCCAGGCCGGAGCCGTCGTGGTCTAGCTTGGCATCGACCGAACCGAGAAAACTCGGGGCGGCAAGGCGCGGTGCATCCAGGCGGAGGAGGCGTGCCGGACCGACAGCGATTTTTGCTTCTTGCAGGAGTGGCGGATCAGCAAACAACCTTCCATCGCGATCGCCGAGATCAGCTTTCCGACCGCCTAGACGAAAGCTCACCGCGTCGGTGGAGCTGACTTCGAGCACCCAAAGCGTTGGCCCAGCGTTGTTGCCGGCGTCAGGCAGGGCGTCACCAGCAAACGACAGGCGATAGCCCGGCGATCCACGCCGGGCAAGAGCTGCGTCGGACCCTCCAGGCGCGATTGCACGAGAGTCGCGGAGCGCCGCTGCACCGAGTGCGATGCCCTGCAAGACTCCGGTCTTGCCCGCCCCGTTCGGCCCAACCAAAAACGTCAGCCGTTGCAACCGGATCTTGGTGTCGACGTGGTTCTTGAAGTCGATCAGCTCGATGGTCTGAAGCATAACGAGGGGCCGCTCCGTTTGATGGGTTCAGTGGGCATCCGGTGGCACCTGCCAAGGGTTGGCCACACGCAGACCGGGCAGCTCGAAGTCGCCCAGATTGCGGGTCACAAGGGCCAGGCCATGGACGAGCGCGGTCGCCGCGAGCAGGCTGTCGATGGCGGGCAAGGGTCGGCCCGCCTCGACGCAGAGTCGGCCCCAGCGATCCGCGATAGCGGCGTCGAGAGCGAGAATACGGCCGGAAAAATAGCTTGGGATCTCACCATCCAGCCACGCGGAGAAGCGCGTCTTCCGTTCGCCCTCCGGCATTGCGTAGATGCCCTTGCGCAACTCGCCAAGGGTCAGCACGGATAGGTACAGCCCACTGGACGGCTGGATCTGGAACCAACGGGTCACGCCTGGATGCGGCTTTCGCTTCTTCAGTTCGGACAGGACGTTGGTGTCTATCAGCCAGGTCACAGGTCGATCTCGCGGGTCAGGCTCTCATCCCGGGGGAACTCGACGTCGTCGGCGCCATACAGGGGGGAGCGGCGCATGAAGTCCACCAACGACTCCTTCGGCCTTGTAAGCTGGTCGTAATCCGCGCGGGATAGGACGACGACGGCAGGCTCGCCGCGCAGGGTGATCTCCTGCGGCTCGTGCTCGGATGCGAGCCGGACCAGCTCGCTGAGGCGTGCCTTGGCGTCTTGCAGTGCCCATTGTTTCATGTCGATCTCCTGGGGCAACCAGTCTGTCTAGTCGGTTGGGGATGAGTATAGTCGAGCGGCGTGCTCCGGGGGCGACAGGATCGAGCTCGCTCGCGACCGTCCGACGGATCGCCCGCAAGCGGGCTCCTACTCGACGACGAAGCGCAGCTTGCTGGTGTCCTTGCCCTTGCACCGCTCATTTAGGAACGATTCGAAGCGCTTACGCAGCTCATCCGGCGCCGCCGGGGATCCGCCGGAGAGCAGTGCCTGCTTGATGTCGTCTGCGCTGACGGTGATCTTTTCGAGCCCGGACAGCGCCTCCTGCACCGCGCTGATGAAGCCTGGGGTCACCGAGTCGGGCAGTGTTCTCTTGGCGAGGAACCCCTGGATCTGGTCGCGCTGTCCCGCTCGGAGCAGATCGAATTTGGCCTGGGTGATGGGGTCGTCCAGGTTGTCCAGCAGGGTTTGTTGCCAGGCGGTGAGCAGGCCGTCCAGCTCGTCATCGAGGCCCTTGAGCACATTGGCCGCGGGGAGCATCTCGCCCTGCTCGTTGGCGGGCCTGAAATTGCAGTGCGGGCAGACCGGGCTTGCGGCCAGCTCGGACTCGATGAGTGCGGCACAGCTCTTGAGCTTGTCGAGCTTGTCCTCGAATGCGGTGAGCTGGCCGGTCGGCATCAGGGAGATCGCGGCCAGCGCCCGCAGGGTGAAGAGACGCGGGTCTTTGCGCAGGGCGGACTTGGTCTTGTCCTCGGAGACGCCGAGCCGGGCTTTCGCATGGCTGGCTACGTAGGCGGCGACATAGCCCTTCTTCAGCGCGGCGAGCCGTTGCCGGTATTCCGCGGCATGCTGCGCGGTGCGGTCTTGCGCGAGCTTGTCGAGGATCTCCTTCCGGGCAGTCTGGGCTTCTTGTGTCCAGGGGTGACCGCTTTCGAGCACCATCTCGGCCTGGGACAGATAGGCCGCGGTGGTCCCGAGATCGGCGACCAAATCGCGGAGACGCTCGACCTGGGCGAGGACGCCTAAGTTCTTCTTCTGCGTGTCGACGTCGGCCTGGGTGACGCGCAGGTTCTTGAGCTTGCCGACGGTGTTGTAGGGCTGGAGGCTCTCCAGGAAGGTCTTGAACGCGGCCAGCCGCTGATGCAAGTCGGTCAGCTCGTCATCCCGCAGAAGGGGTTGTCCCCAGAAGCTGAGACGGCTTTGTAGGTCGGTGCCGGCGGTCAGCAGGCGGCTGACCTGCTCGGAGACGGCCTTTTGCAGCTCCTTGACGGGCTCTTCCTTACCCTGGGTGGCCATCTGGGCGAGGCCGGTCGGCAGATTCAGCGCCTCGAACAGGGCGCGCAGCACCGAGACGTTGATCTCCTTGGGGGCCTCGATGTGCTTGAAGGCCTTCAGATCGTCCAACGACCGCTCGGCGAGCAGTGAGATCGAGCCTGCGTCGATCTTGTCGCCGGTGATGGCCAGCACGATGTCGTCGGAGTAGACGAGGCCGGCGAGCACGGCCACCAGCAGGTCCGGCTCCAGGCGGAACTTGACCGGGGCGAAGTATTCGATGTCGGTCGTCCCGCTGAGCAGCTCGCTGCGGTTGACGACCTGCCCGTGCCCTTTGGCATGGAGACGGTTCAGAACCTCCTGGGCATAGCGGGAACGGGCCGGCTCGATGCGGTCACCGTCCAACATCTCCAGGGCATCCAGCACGGCGACCGCGTCCTTGGTGCGGGAACCGCCGGCGAGCCAGCGCGAGGCGCTGCCGACGTACTGCTTGCGGTTCATCTCGGTGAGCAGGAGCGAGAACGCCGGGTATTCGGGGGCGAGATCGGCGAAGTGCTGCCCGAGGGCGAGGCCGGAGACGACGTTGACCACGTCACGGAAGTTGATGCGCTCCTCGGCGCCGAGCCTGGCTTTGTCCCGCATGGAGACGCCGCGGACCCAGTCTTTCAGCGGCTTGCTCTTGCCGCCGTAGGCGACCTCCAGGGCCGTCATCTGTTTCTCCTGGAGCCATTTGCTCATGGCGCGCAGGGCGTCCTGCGCCTTGGAGAGGTAGATGGACTTGGCGTTGCCGCTGGCCGTGGCGGCGAGGTCCAGGGCGGCGGCGTAGGTGCTTAGGCTAATGGGATGGTCCGCCCCGCTCCTCCAACGAGCCCGTAGCGGGCACAATGAGCGATGTCTATCGAACATCGTCAACCGAGGTAACGGAGCGGACCAATGAGCGAGAATAGCAAAGAGCG
>NZ_DATITZ010000200.1:0-7576 GCF_035467215.1 Thiocapsa sp.
AGGGCAAGCTCACCCACACGGGGCAGCTCGGCGAGGTGATGCAGGAGTCCATCCAGGCCGCGATGACCGTCGTGCGCTCGCGCGCCGACGCGCTCGGGGTCCCGCCGGACTTCCACAACACGCTCGACGTGCATATCCACGTACCCGAGGGGGCGACCCCGAAGGACGGCCCGAGTGCCGGCGTGGCCATGTGCACGGCGCTGGTGTCCGCCTTGACGAAGATCCCGGTGAAGGCAAGCGTCGCCATGACCGGCGAGATCACCCTGCGCGGGGAGGTCTTGCCGATCGGCGGGCTGAAGGAGAAACTCCTCGCGGCGCACCGTGGCGGTATCGAGACGGTGATCATTCCGCTCGAGAACGAGCGCGATCTCACCGAGATCCCGAAGAACATCAAGCAGCATCTGAACATCCATCCGGTGCGTTGGATCGATGAGGTCCTCGACATCGCCCTGACGAAACACCCGGAGCGTATCGCCGCCGAGGCCGACGGAAGCGACCCGATCACGGTGGAGGAGGACAAGCGCGAGGCTCCTGCCGAGCCGGTGCGCGATCAGACCGCTCGGCTCCACCATTGATGTCGACCGGGCCGGGAGGGCTCTCGGGGCGACCCGGGGCCCTCCCGGCCACGGTGCGACCCTCGGATCTCCGTCCCGCGCACATTCCCCGCCGAATCGGGTCCTCGAAGGCACTTCTCCCGATTCCGTCGCAGCGTCTTTGAATCGCCCCGCAGGCGTGTCTCGTCAGTGCGAATCGCGTCTCGGGGGCCAACGTCGCGCCCTGTGCGGTGCGGCTGCGCGCGAGTCGTTCTCGTTTCGTCTACAGAAAGTCGTTTAATCGGAACGAACAGCAAAAAGCCGGTTGCCCTCGTCAGGACTCCGATTTAGCATGCAGCGCAGGTCGGTCGGACCGCCGAGGCGGTGTTGCGGTCCCGCTCATCGGACGGAAGCCGGTTTCGGCTACCTCGACGTCGGGACGCCCATTTGCGCAAAGTGAACGAATCAACAGGGGGAGCAATGAATAAGTCGGAACTCATCGAAAAAATGGCGGATGCCGCGGATATCTCGAAGGCTGCAGCGGGAAAGGCCCTGGATGCCTTCACCGATGGCGTCGCCGGTGCACTCAAGGCGGGTGATACGGTCTCCCTGATCGGCTTCGGAACCTTCGCAGTGAAGGAGCGTGCCGCGCGCACCGGTCGCAACCCCCAGACGGGTGCGGCGATCGAGATCAAGGCATCCAAAACACCTTCATTTAAGGCTGGCAAAGCCCTGAAGGACGCAGTACAATAGTTGTTCGTCTGAGGGGTGCTTAGCTCAGCTGGGAGAGCATCGCCCTTACAAGGCGAGGGTCGCAGGTTCGATCCCTGCAGCACCCACCAAGTGCTTCGAAGTCATATTTTCGGAGCCGAAGTTTTTCGGAGCGGTAGTTCAGTTGGTTAGAATACCGGCCTGTCACGCCGGGGGTCGCGGGTTCGAGCCCCGTCCGCTCCGCCATCACTGCCCGTCGGGGATACCGCCTTCGGTATTCCCGACTTCTTTCCCGGATCCGTCCTCCACCGCCCCATTCAGCAGTTGAAAGCCTCATGCTTCAAGCCATTCGGGAACGTGCCCAGGGCTGGCTCGCCTGGGTCATCGTCGGACTTATCAGTATTCCATTCGCCCTGTGGGGCATCCAGTCCTACCTGGGTGTCGGGGGCGAGCCTGTCGTCGCGAAGGTCAACGGGGTCGAGATCACCGACCGTGATCTGAGCCGGCGTGCGCAACAGGCGCGCATCGAGCTGCGCGAGCGTCTCGGGGCGGCCTACGATCCGGCGCTGTTCGAAGAAGGACGCCTGCGTACCGAGGTCCTCGACGACATGATTCGGCAAACGCTGCTGTTGGACGTGTCCAACCGCATCGGTATGCGGGTCTCGGACGAGGAGGTCCGTCTGCAGATCCTCTCCGAGCCTGCCTTCCAACGCGACGGTCGCTTCGATCGCGAGTCCTACGAGCGATTGCTCCGCCTCCAAGGGCTTTCTCCGGCACAATTCGAGGAGCAGCTGCGTCAGCAATTGATCGGCAACCAGTTACTGCGCGCCGTCGTCGGAAGCGAGCTCGTCACGAGCCGGGAGCTCGGCGACTATCGGCGACTCGCCGGTCAGACGCGCGAGCTGTCGTATGCCGTCATGCCCGCGGCGGATTTCCGCAGCGACGCACCGATCGGTGATGACGAGATTCAGGCCTTCTACGACGCGAACGGGGCGCGTTTCCAAAGCCCTGAAATGGTCAAGCTGGACTATCTGGTCCTCGATGTGGCCGAGCTTGCGAAAGGTGCCGAGATCGGCGACGACGAGCTTCTGCGCGTCTACGAGCAGGATCAGTCACGCTTCGGTCGGCCCGAGCAGCGCAGCGTGCGCCATCTTCTTCTGAATGTCCCGCAAGACGCCGACGACGCTGCGGCGCAGGCCGTCGAGGCGCAGGTTCAGGCCATTCGGGAGCGGATCCTTGCGGGCGAAGCGTTCGACGAGGTCGCGCGAGCCGAGTCGCAGGACCCCGGAAGCGCGAGCGAGGGCGGATCGCTCGGGACCATCGAGCAAGGCATCATGGATCCGGTGTTCGATTCGGTGGCCTTCGCGCTTCCCGAGGGCGAGCTCAGCGAGCCTGTGCGCACGCGCTTCGGCTATCACCTGATCGAGGTGACCGAGATTATCCCGCCGGCGCTGAAGACGTTCGATGAGGTCAAGGAGGAGCTTCGCGCCGAGGTCTCGCGCCAGCGTGCCGAATCGCTGTTCTACGATCTTGGCGAGCGGCTCGCTAATGTGGCCTACGAAACCCCGGACAGCCTGCAGCCTGCTGCGGACGAGCTTGGTCTGACGCTCCTGCAAAGCGATTGGATCGATCGCTCGGGCGGGGAAGGCGTACTCGCGCATCCCCGGGTGACGGGTGCCGCGTTCAGCGACGAGGTTCTCGTGGGTCGCACCAATAGCGATCTGATCGAGCCCGAGCCCGAGGTCCTTCGGGCCGTCGTCCTGCGCGTCGCGGATCACCGTGTGGCGGCGATTCGTCCACTCGACGAGGTGCGCGACGAGATCGTCGAGGAGCTGCGTTCGGAGCGAGCCCGCGTGGCGGCTCTACAGGCGGCCGGGACGGCTGTCGAGCAGCTTCGGCAAGGCGTGAATTGGTCCGAGGCGATGCCCTCGGCGGTGGTCGAGACCCCTGGTGCCGTAGGCCGAGATCTTGCGAGTGTTCCGGCGCCGGTTCGGCAATTGGCCTTTACGCTGCCTGCGCCTGTCGAGGGCACGGCAAGTGTCGGCACGACGGTACTCGAGAACGGTGATGTGGCGGTGATTCAAGTCACCGAGGTCAAGGACGGCGAAGAGACGCCTTCGGAAGGCCCTTCACCCGCATCCGAATCCGAGATGCTCGCCCAATTGCTCGGCCGTCACGTCTACGACGGTATGCTGGGAGACATGCAGTTGCGGGCCAAGGTGGAGCGCAATCCGATCAAGACGACTTCGGACCTCTGATCCGACGACTGGCCCGGCTCCGCCGGTCGCCCCGCCGCGGACAACCGCTCGGGGGGGGCGACCCGGAGCGGCTGCCCGGCCGCCCCGCCGCGACTCTAGCCCAGTCCCAGGATGTGGTACCCGGTATCGACGTACAGCACGTCTCCCGTAATCCCGCTCGCCAGGTCCGAGCAGAGGAAGGCGGCGGCATTTCCGACCTCCTCGATACTGACGTTGCGCCGCAAGGGCGTGCGTTCCTCGACCTTCTTCAGCATGTCGCGAAAATCCGAGATCCCGGCTGCCGCAAGCGTGCGTATGGGTCCGGCCGAGACGGCGTTGACGCGCGTCCCGTGCGGGCCGAGAGAGGCCGCGAGATAACGCATGTTCGCCTCGAGACTCGCCTTCGCCACACCCATGACGTTGTAGTTGGGAACAGCCCGCACGGCGCCCAGATAGGTCATGGTGACGAGCGCGCCGTTGCGCCCCTGCATCATTCCGCGGCCGGCCTTTGCCAGAGCGGCGAAGCTGTAAGAGCTGATGTCGTGGGCGGTTGCGAAGCCTTCGCGTGTGACGGCGTCGACATAGTCGCCCTCGAGCTGATCGCGCGGGGCGAAGGCGACCGAATGGACGATCCCGTCCAAGCCGTCCCAGCGATCGGCAAGCGCGGCGAACAGGGCCTCGATGTCCTCGTCGCTGCCGACATCGAGTGGAAAGGTCAGATCCGAGTCGCACTTGGCCGCCATGTCTTCGACGCGGGATTTGAGCTTGTCGTTCTGATAGGTCAAGGCGATCTCGGCGCCCTCGCGGTGCATGGCCTCGGCACAACCCCAGGCGATGGATCGGTTGCTCGCGACCCCGGTGACGAGGATCTTCTTTCCGCTTAGGAATCCCATAATTCGATATCTCTTCCGTTCAGTGGGTGTTCAATGGGTGGCGCCGCAAGGCGCGCGATTCGGTCGGGGCGGGAAGGGCATGCACGGATGAATTCACCCGAGAGGTTGTCCGCGCAATCGTTTGAAGATCGGGATCGGCGCCGTCGCGGGTCCGACGGTTGAGGTCTGCGCTTCGGCGCGAACACCTCTAGGCCGATGCAATCCCTCTTCTTACCCCCATTTGCCTCGCTAACATTACAGAAACTCGGTTATCGGTGAAAGGGTCAGGCGTGCGGTCAATCGAGCGGTTCGACATCCGAGGGCGTTTTCTGCTTGGCCTGGTCGCCATCCTGCTGGCGGGATGCGGCGAGGCGCCTTGGAATGATCCCTACCCGGCGGGCGACGCGACCGGCAACCGGGTTTACAGCTCGTTCGCCGAGCGCCCCAAGCACCTGGATCCCGCACGCTCCTACAGCGCCGACGAGTATGCCTTCCTCGCACAAATCTACGAGCCGCCGCTGCAGTACCATTTTCTGCTGCGTCCCTATCGTCTGGTGCCGCTTACCGCGCTGGAGGTGCCCGAGCCTGCGTATTTCGACGTCGACGGCAACCCGCTCCCGCAGGATGCACCGGCCGAGTCGATCCATCGCAGCGACTATCTGATCCGCATCCAGCCCGGGATCCGCTACCAGCCCCATCCGGCCTTCGCCGCGGAGGATTCGGGCGACTATCGTTATCATGCCCTGACCACCCGCGATCTGCACGGCATCAACCAGCTCGGAGACTTCGAGCAGACCGGGACGCGCGAGCTGACAGCGGAGGACTATGTCCACCAGATCAAGCGTCTGGCTGCGCCCTGGACACATTCGCCGATCGCCGGGGTGATGCAGAAGCATATCCTCGGGTTCGACGAGTATGCGCAAGGCCTGGCCGAGGCCGTCGAAACGGATCCGTTGCAGCGTGTGGCCCGACTGCGGGACTCCGAGATCGCCGGTGTCGAGGTCGTGGACCCCTACAGCTACCGCATCGGCGTCAAGGGCAAGTACCCGCAGTTCGCCTACTGGCTCGCCATGCCCTTCTTTGCCCCTATGCCCTGGGAGGCGGAGGTCTTCTACGCCCAGCCGGGTCTGCGCGAGCGCAACATCACGCTGGACTGGTACCCCGTCGGCACCGGTCCCTTCATGCTCGGCGAGAACAATCCGAACCTGCGGATGGTGCTCGAGCGCAACCCGAATTTCCGCGGCGAGCCCTATCCGAGCGAGGGCATGCCCGAGGACACGGCATCCGGGATCCTCGCCGATGCCGGCCGGCCGATGCCCTTCATCGAAAAGGCCATCTATAGCCTCGAGAAGGAAAACATCCCGCGCTGGAACAAGTTCCTGCAGGGCTTCTACGACAGCTCCGGGATCGCCTCCGACGCCTTCGATCAAGCCGTTCAGATCGACGCCGGGGGCGAGCCGGTACTCACCGATGCGATGCGCGAGCGCGGGATTACCCTGCTGACGTCGGTCGAGCCATCCGTCATGTATATGGGATTCAACATGCTCGATCCCGTGATCGGCGGGGACTCGGAGCGGGCGCGCCTCCTGCGCCGGGCCATCGCCATCGCGGTGGATTTCGAGGAGTTCATCTCCATTTTCACGAACGGTCGCGGTCTGGTCGCGCAGGGGCCCATCCCGCCCGGGATCTTCGGCTATCGCGAGGGCGAGTCGGGCATCAATCCATTCGTCTACGAATGGGTCGATGGCCGGGCCGTGCGTCGGAGTCTCGACGAGGCGCGCGTCCTGATGGAGCAGGCAGGGTATCCGGGCGGTCGCGACCAAGCGACCGGGCGGGCACTCACGATCAACTACGAGGCGATCGCGACCGGCCCCGACGACCGCGCCCGTCTGAACTGGATCCGCAAGCAGTTCGCCAAGCTCGGCATCGAGCTCGTGATCCGCTCGACCGACTACAACCGGTTTCAGGAGAAGATCCGCAACGGGACCGGTCAGGTCTTCATGTGGGGCTGGAACGCGGACTACCCGGACCCGGAGAACTTCCTCTTCCTGCTCTACGGGCCGAACGGCAAGGTCGAGCATCAAGGCGAGAACGCGGCGAACTATGCCAATCCGGAATTCGATCGTCTCTTCAACGCGATGCGCTTCATGGACGACGGTCCGGAGCGCCAGGCCGCGATCGACCGCATGGTCGAGATCGCTCGCACCGACGCGCCCTGGCTGTGGGGCTTCAACCCCAAGGCGTTCAGCCTGCACCATCGCTGGACGTACAACGCCAGTCCGAATCAGATGGCGAACAACACACTCAAGTATCGGCGGGTCGACCCCGAGATGCGCGAGACGCTGCGCCGTGACTGGAACCCGCCCATCCTCTGGCCGCTGTGGGCGATCGGGGTACTCCTCATAGTGATCATCCTTCCGGCGCTCTGGTTGGTGTGGCGGCGCGAGCGGAGCACCGCGCTGTGACGGCCTACATCATCCGGCGATTGATCTATGCGATCCCGATCCTGATCGGGGTCAACCTCATCACCTTCGTACTCTTCTTCGTGGTCAACGCCCCCGACGACATGGCACGGATGCATCTCGGCGAGAAGAGGGTCACCGAGGAGGCGATCCAGACCTGGAAGCAGGAGCAAGGCTACGATCGACCGCTGCTCTACAACCCGGATGCCTCCGGTCTCGGGCGACTCACGGAGACCATCTTTTTCGAGAAATCGATCCGCTTGTTCGTCTTCGACTTCGGCTCGTCAGACAACGGTCGCGACATCGGCTACGACATCTCACAGCGGATGTGGCCGAGTCTGGCCATCGCCATCCCCGTGCTGCTGGTCGGACTCGCCTTCAACATCTCATACGCGCTCTTCATCGTCTTTTTTCGAGCGACCTATGTGGACATCGGCAGCGTCGTCCTGCTGGTGGCCATGATGTCGATCTCGGGCCTCTTCTACATCATCGGCGGACAGTTTCTGCTCGGCAAACTCTTCCACCTCGTGCCCGTCTCGGGTTACGACACGGGTGTGGAGGCGTGGAAATTCCTGATCCTTCCGGTGATCGTCGGCGTGATCGGCGGGATCGGGGCCGGCACCCGCTGGTATCGCACCCTCTTTCTCGAGGAGATCTCCAAGGACTATGTGCGCACCGCGAGGGCCAAGGGTTTGAGCGAGCGGCGCGTCCTCTTCCGCCATGTCCTGCAGAATGCCCTGATCCCCATCCTAACCGGTGTC
>NZ_DATITZ010000201.1:0-6248 GCF_035467215.1 Thiocapsa sp.
TCAGATGGTCGATCAGGTGATGGCCCTGCCGGAGGGCGATCGGCTGATGCTGCTCGCGCCCGTGGTCTCGGCGCGCAAGGGCGAATACCAGCGGTTGATCGGCGAGCTGCATGCGCAAGGCTTCGTGCGCGCGCGCATCGACGGCGATCTCTACGAGCTCGACGACCCGCCCGAGCTGGACATCAAGAAGAAGCACGACATCGAGGTGGTGGTGGACCGCTTCCGGGTGCGTCCCGACTTGGCCCTGCGTCTGGCCGAGTCCTTCGAGACCGCGCTCAAGCTCTCGGGCGGCATCGTGCGCGTTGCCGCGATCGACGAGCCCGAGCGGCCCATGATCACCTTTTCGGCGTCCTTCGCCTGCCCGGTCTGCGGCTACAGCATCCCGGAGCTCGAGCCCCGGATCTTCTCCTTCAACAACCCGGTCGGCGCCTGCCCCACCTGCGACGGACTCGGGATGGAACAGTTCTTCGACCCCGCCAAGGTCGTCCTCCATCCGGAACTGAGCCTCGCGGGCGGCGCGGTGCGCGGCTGGGACCGGCGCAATGCCTTTTACTTTCAAGTGATCCGCGGACTGGCGGAGCACTACGACTTCGATGTCGAGACGCCTTGGAGCCAACTCGACGCAGGGATTCAGCAGCTGATCCTCTTCGGCACCGGCAAGGAGAAGATCAAGCTCAAGCTGCCGCACGAGCGGGGCGCGGCCAAGATCCGTCCCTTCGAGGGCATCATCCGCAACATGGAGAGGCGCTATAGAGAGACCGATTCCAGCGCGGTCCGCGAGGAGCTGGCACGTTATCTCTCCCACCAGCCCTGCCCGACCTGCGGCGGCGCGCGTCTCAACGAAGCAGCCCGCCATGTCTTTCTGGAGGGCCACAACCTGCCCGCGGTCGCCGCCATGCCCGTGGGCGACTCGCTGCACTTCTTCGAGGCGATGGAGCTGCCCGGCAAGCGCGGCGAGATCGGGTCGCGGGTCATCAAGGAGATCGCCACCCGGCTGCGCTTTCTGGTCGACGTCGGTCTCGACTATTTGACCCTCGATCGCAGCGCCGAGACGCTCTCCGGCGGCGAGGCCCAGCGCATCCGGCTCGCCAGCCAGATCGGCGCCGGTCTGGTCGGGGTCATGTACATCCTGGACGAGCCCTCGATCGGCCTGCACCAGCGCGACAACGCCCGACTGCTCAAAACCCTGACCCACCTGCGCGACATCGGCAACACCGTGATCGTGGTCGAGCACGACGAGGAGGCGATCCGCTGCGCCGATCTGGTCGTCGACCTGGGGCCGGGCGCCGGCGTACATGGCGGCGAGATCGTCGCCCAAGGCACTGCCGAGGAGATCGCGGCGGCACCCCGTTCACTGACCGGGCGCTATCTGTCCGGTGACCTGCGGATCGCCATCCCGACACGGCGCACGCCCAACGACCCGGATCGGCAGCTGCGCATCCTGGGTGCGCGGGGCAACAACCTGCGCGCCGTCGACGCCGCGATCCCGGTCGGGAGCTTCGTCTGCGTCACCGGGGTCTCGGGCTCGGGCAAGTCCACCCTGATCAACGACACACTCTTCCCGGCCGCCGCCCGTCATCTCAACGGCGCCAGCCTACAACCGGCACCCCATACCGCCATCGAAGGGCTCGACGCCTTCGACAAGGTCGTCGACATCGATCAGAGCCCCATCGGTCGGACCCCGCGCTCCAACCCCGCCACCTACACCGGACTCTTCAACCTGGTACGCGACCTCTTCGCCGCCGTGCCCGAGGCGCGCTCGCGCGGCTACGGACCCGGCCGCTTCAGCTTCAACGTCAAGGGCGGACGCTGCGAGGCATGCAAAGGGGACGGACTCATCCGCGTCGAGATGCACTTCCTGCCCGACATCTATGTCCAGTGCGACACCTGCAAGGGCCGGCGCTACAACAGAGAGACCATCGAGATCCGCTACAAAGGCAAGACCATCGACGAGGTGCTGAACCTCACCATCGAAGATGCCCTCGAGTTCTTCTCGCCCGTGCAGCTCATCAAACGCAAGCTCCAGACCCTGATGGATGTCGGCCTCGCCTACGTCCGCCTCGGCCAGAGCGCCACCACCCTCTCCGGCGGCGAGGCCCAGCGCGTCAAGCTCAGTCGCGAGCTCAGCAAACGCGATACCGGCCGGACACTCTATATCCTGGACGAGCCCACCACTGGCCTCCACTTCCACGACGTCAAGCATCTGCTCGACGTCCTACATCGCTTCCGCGACCAGGGCAACACCGTGGTCGTGATCGAGCACAACCTGGATGTCATCAAGACCGCGGATTGGATCATCGACCTGGGGCCGGAGGGCGGGCACCGGGGGGGCGAGATCATTGCGGTCGGGACGCCCGAGCAGATCGCCGCGAACGAGCGGTCGCATACCGGGCGGTTTTTGATGCCGTTGTTGGAGAGGGGGTGGTGAGGGGCGGGATCATGACGGTGGCCGTTGGGCCACGCACCGGGCGCGGTGAGCTTGCGAGCCGAACCGATGCACGCGGTGAGCGTCGTTCCTCGCCGCACCCGGCGGACCGTTTAGACCGGAGGCCGCACACCATGGGCTTGACGAACACTCGATGCTCGAATTTCGGCAGGAGCCGATCGGCGAATCGAAGTAACCTATGGTGTGAAACGGCCAGAGACGAAGCCGAATTAGAGTTGTATCTCCGGCGGTTCGACATCGACCGAGTTGCTGATGGCGACACAACACCTGGAGCCAGACTCGACGAGCGCAGTGTCAGACAGCATCACGCCCCTCTCGTACCTGGACGGCCATATCACCGTCTGTCCCGACCTCTGCAACGGACATCCGACAATCAGGGGACTGCAAATCACCGTCGAGACGATCCTAGGTTTCCTCAGCGCCGGAGAGACACGGGAGGAAATCCTGAAACAGTTTCCGTCGATGGAGCCAGCTGATATCGGTGCTTGTTTGCGATTCGCTTCGGATCTGATAAGACACCGTTACACGCTGAAGAGTTTGGCGCGATGAGGTTTCTGATCGACGCCAGTTCTCGAAAACCGTGGTCTGTCCCCGGTGGTCCCGCGGATCGGAGTCAATCCGCGACCTTTCAACGCGAACCGCGGGCGCGTTGGCGGTAGCAATGTCGTGCTTCCCGACCGGCACAAGCGCGCTTGGATGCGAGAAAAGAGATCGTGCCATTCATCGGGGTCAGCTCAATGGTGACCCCTGCGCGCTTTTGTAAGGCTTCATCTAAGGGGTCCGTTTCGGACCACACTTGGAGCCGACCAAGGCGGGTGCCGAAGAAACAGCGTCAGAGGCCTGCTCCCTTTTCCGGCAAGCTCAGCGGATACGGTCCATGCTCCCGCTGACTGCCCCAGGCCTCTTGTTCAATGAGGCGGTAGAGGTAGTCGCGGCCGCTTTTGGCTTTGGGGTCCACCAGCTGGTAGTCACCACCCATGGGGGCGGGCATGACCGCCGGCAGCATGTTGCCGTGGTTGAGCTTGACCCAGGTTTCGGCTTCGTCTTTGCGTTCCACGTAGAAGCCGATGGTGCCGCGCTCGGTCAGGGTCTGCCAGCGCAAGACGGCCACCTGGCCGTCGCCGTCCGGGTCCAGGTACGGTATCAATGCCGTGGCCAGGGCGGCGTCGCCGTCGAGGGCAGCGGCCTGTTGCGGGGCGTAGCCGGACAGCATGGCCTCGGCAGTGCCCTCGGCGAGGAGCAGCTGCAACAGCTCCGGGAGTCGGTGCGCCGTGAGGGTCACCGAGCCGATGGAGGCCAGTGTCGGCGTCACCGAAATGGCGCCATCCTCGACCTCGCCGTTCACTGCCCCGCCCATGGGCTGCGGCGAGGTGTCGGAGAAAAAGTCGGCGTTGCCCGTGGTGCCGGCATCCGTGGTCAGCCGACAACGCACCAGCAGCACGGTGGCGACGCCGAGCTGCAGTTGACTGACGTCCACGCCAGACCACTGCACGCGCACGGATCCGCCACACCCGGCGGGCACGTTACCGGTGGTGAAGCTGGTATCGGTGATGCCCGTCGCCGTGCAGGCACCCGAGCCGAACAGCGCATGGGACGCAAAGCCGGGCTGGGTGCGCTCGCCCGGGTCGAGAAAGTCGCCATCTTGGTTGAAGTCCGCCCAGCAAGCCAACTGGGCGTCGTCGCTTGAGCCGTTGTGAACGCCGTGCACGTCCACGGCGGCCGCGGCGGCCGGAACATTCACAACGAGCGATGTGCCGTCGATGGCATCGTCCAGGCTGTCGGTGTTGGCTTGCGCGGCAGGTATCGGCCGCGGCTCCGTACTCGGCGGCGAGGAACCCAAGTACAGCTCGGCGCTGTTCAGATGGAAGGCCGGGTTCCACAGACTGTACTGCGGATCGATCTCGTAGCTGCCCTGGGCGTCGCCGTAATCCGCGGGGAACCGGGCGCGGAAATCGATGCGGCGCAGGTCGGTCTCGAGGCCGCCAGTGCGTGTGTCCGCCACCACCACGGCGGTGTCGCGCAGCAGGCTCAGCAGGTCGGCGACGCTCGCCCTCGGGTCTGCCTGCTTGAGTACGGCAATCGCGCCCGCGACGTGCGGGGTGGCCATCGAGGTACCGGACAGCGTCAGCTCGCCGCCCGCTGAATAGGCGGAGGTCACAGCGTTGCCGGGGGCCACCAGATCCGTAAAGCTGGACAGGTTGGAGAATGCGCTGACCGCGTCGAGGTCGGTGGTGGAACCGACGCTGATAAAGCCCGGCACGCAGGCCGGAAAAGCGATAGCGGTGCGGTTGCTGTTGTTTCCCGTCGCGGCCACGGGCGCGACGCCCGCGCCAATGAGATTGGCAGCGATGGCCTCGAAGGCATCGAAGAGTGCGGCATATTCCGGATAGTTGGCGCTGGTGCACGGCAGAGAGAAGAGACCGCCGCCGAGACTCATGTTGGCCGCCGACAGATTCAGGCCTTCCTCGGTGCGCAGAAACAGCACGCGTTCCAGGGCGCTGAGCAGATCGGACGACAGCCCCGAAAGCCCATTGGTCGCGCTGTTCCAAGAAAAGATCTGCATGGCGACCAGCTCGGCGTCTCGCGCGACGCCGTCCGTTGCACCGGCCGGATCGTGACCCGCCGCGATGCCCGCCACATGCGTGCCATGCCAGCAGACCTGTGTATTGAACTCGCAGTAGGAGCCGGAGCCCTCGGCAGTGGATGCACTGACGCCGTCCGGGCAGACACTGGACAGGGAATCGGGCGCGGAGTTGGTGGAATAGCAGGCCTCGGCGACGACCTTGTTGCCGGCGCCGCTTCCGAAGTAGGGGTGATCCTTCTCCACCCCGGTATCCAGGATCGCGATCACCTGGCCCGCTCCGGCCAGGCTCGCGCTCCAGGGCACCGAGCTGGCGATGACGGTGTTGCTGCTGGCGAGAACGGGCTCGACACGCAGATCCGGGGACACGGCGCTGACACGCGGATCGCGTCGCAGCGCGTCGAGGGCGGCCTGACCCACCTCCATCGCCATGAAGGGGATGCTCTGATACGCGGCGACGAGGCGACCGCCAGCCGCCTCCGCGGCCCCGCGCACCGCCGCCTGCGCGCGACCGATGTCGGCGCGCTGCCGGCCGACGGCCGCCTGCGCCAAGCTGCTCTCCGGCTCGTGTGCAACGGCCAGCGCGACCAGCACGCGGGCGTGACCGGCCTGCGCCACCTGGCGTTCGAGCTCGGTGCCACCATCCTGGGCGCAGAGGGCCGTGACCGGCGCCAGCAGCCATGGCACCAGCATGATCAGGACGGTCTGCCAGCCCCACTGTCGGGCTCGCCGTTGCGCTCGCGGGCCAGCTGCCTCGCTGCTCACGCCGCTCTCGCGCCGCCCTCTCGGACCCACAGCCGGAACGCGTGCGTTCGCGAGCGTATCCCTTGCGGCGAGGGTCGCTGGTGAATTCGAGCCGAATACGTCAGCCGCTCGTGCGCGCATGTCGACAACCTCGATGACTGTGAGTCGGCGGCGCGGTTCCTGATCGGAGCCACGTCGTCGGGCTCGGCTCCTGCGAGGCAACAGCGGCCCGGGCGGCAACGCAGCATGGGCGACGCCGCAGGACGATGCCCTCAGTTCCTCAGTTCCTCAGTTCCGGGGACAGTTTACTCCAGTTCCGGGTAGAGTAGAGAGCAGGCATCCGGCGTCCGTAGATCCGGCCTATCTGTTTCCGCCCCTTTCGTTTGGCGGTGCCTCAATAGCCGAGTCGTAGCCACAGGATGCCAGCCCTCCCTCATCAAACCGTGCATACGGTTCTCCCGTACACGGCTTTCCGAT
>NZ_DATITZ010000202.1:0-6847 GCF_035467215.1 Thiocapsa sp.
GAGACTCAGGCTGAAGAATGCCTGCCCCATCGCACTGAGGATCGCCTCGCCGGCCTTGCCCTGAAATTCGGCAAAGTCGGGCTCGAAGAGATAGGCGACCGCCGCGTCGAAATCGCCGGCCTGTACGCCGTATCCGACCATGACCACGAGAAGCACGAACAGCGCCGGCATCAGGATGCGCACGGCCTTCTCCAGTCCGCCGGCGACACCGCGCGCGACCACGACCACCACCATCACCATGAAGATGGTGTGCCAGGCGAGCAGACGCTCTGCGTCCCCGATCAGGCCGGAGAACATCTCGTCGGCACCCGCGCCGTCGATGCCGGTGAACATGCCGGTCGCGGCGCGAAACATGTACCCCATGGTCCAGCCCGCGATCACGCTGTAGAAGGAGAGGATGAGAAAACCCGCGAGGATCCCCATCCAGCCCAACAACTGCCAAGCAGGCGAGCGGCCCTCGGCGCCGGCCAGGACGCGCATAGTATTGATGGGACTGCGCCGACCGCGCCGGCCGAGCATGATCTCGGCCATCATGATCGGAACGCCGATCAGGACGACACAGAGCACATAGACCAACACGAAGGCCCCGCCGCCGTATTCGCCGGCGGTGTAGGGAAAGCGCCAGATGTTCCCGAGACCTACGGCCGATCCGCTCGCAGCCAGGATAAAGGCGAGCCGAGTCGACCACATGCCATGGATGGAACTGGACGCGGTCAAGAGGTCAGCCCGGCCGACGAGGGCGCGATCTGAGCACGCACGACTTCAGCCAGCCACTCGGCAAGACGCCGGACCTCGCTCGCGTCGACACCCTCGACCATGACTCGAACCAATGGCTCGGTCCCGGAGGGGCGCAGCAGAACCCGCCCCCGGCCCGCGAGCGTCTGCTCCGCGGTCTGGACTGCATCCTGCACGGCGGGGAGCCCGACGATATCGCGCTGGGCGTCCAATCGGACGTTGATCAGGATCTGGGGATAAGGCTCGACCTCGGCACAGATCTCGTGCAGCCCTCGGTCGAGCCGTTTGAGTCCGGCCAAGACCTGCAGTGCCGCGACGATGCCGTCACCCGTGCTGGTGCGGTCGCGACAAATGATGTGTCCGGAGGGCTCGCCTCCGAGGATGCCGTCCGAGCGCTTCAGATGCTCCATGATGTAGCGGTCGCCGACCTTGGCCCGCACGAACCCGACACCGAGACGCTGCAACGCATGCTCGAAGCCCAGGTTGCTCATCGGGGTGCCGACGACATCGCCGCGCATCGCCCCGTCGGCAAGACGGTCTTTGGTAATCACATACAGGAGCCGATCGCCGTCGATCAGTTGCCCTTTGCCATCGACCATCAGCACCCGGTCGCCGTCGCCGTCGAAGGCAATGCCCAGATCGGCCCCTTCCTGCACGACCGCCCGGCACAAGGCATCCGGATGGGTGGAGCCGACATCGCGGTTGATGTTGAAACCGTCCGGGTCGGTACCGAGTCGGACGACATCCGCGCCGAGCTCCTCGAAGACATAGGGCGCCGTGTTGTAGGTCGCGCCGTTGGCGCAGTCGACGACGAGCCGCAGGCCGCGAAAATTCATGCTCGTCGGAACGGTGCTCTTGCAGAACTCGATGTAGCGCCCGTTGGCGTCGTCGATCCGCTTCACCTTGCCGAGCGCGGCCGAGTCGACGGTGCGCAGGGGTCGCTCGAGCTCCGCCTCGATTGCTTCTTCGACGTCGTCCGGGAGCTTATCGCCGTCGGCCGAGAAGAACTTGATGCCGTTGTCTTGATAGGGATTGTGCGAGGCGGTGATGACGATGCCGGCCGAGGCGCGAAAGGTGCGGGTCAGATAGGCCACACCGGGCGTGGTCATCGGCCCGAGCAGCCGGATGTTCGCCCCGGCCGCCACCAGGCCCGCCTCCAAGGCCGACTCGAACATGTAGCCCGAGATCCTCGTGTCTTTTCCGATCAGAACCTTCCCGCCATTCCCGTTGCCTTGACCAAAGACCCGTCCCGCCGCCCAACCGAGCTTCAGGACGAAGTCCGGAGTGATCATCCCCTCCCCGACGCGCCCACGGATTCCGTCCGTCCCGAAATAACGACGTCCCGACATACCGTCCTCCTTGACTAATGTTCGCTGGCAGGTCGTCCAAGCGTCCCGTCGTCGGAGCCGGTCTCGGGATCCACTTGTCGGGCACGGTCGGAGCGACGTCCCGCCGGACGGCCGCCGGTTTCTTCGTCCTCCCAGTCGCTCGGCGGACGCGGCGGGCGGCCGGACATGATGTCGTTGATCTGCTCCGCATCGATGGTCTCGTACTTCATCAATGCGGCCGACATGGCGTGCAGCTTGTCCATGTTGGCCACGAGCAGGCCGCGGGCACGCTCGTAGTTGCGCTCGATGACGTTGCGGATCTCCTCGTCGATGAGATGCGTCGTCTCGTCCGATACGCTCTTATGCTGGGTGACCGAGTGCCCGAGGAAGACCTCTTGCTCCTCCTCGCTGTAGGTCAGCGGACCCAGCTTGTCGGACAGGCCCCACTTGGTGACCATATTGCGTGCGATCTCGGTCGCACGATGGATGTCGTTCTGCGCGCCGGTCGTCACGCTCTCCGGGCCGAAGATCAACTCCTCGGCCAGACGTCCGCCGAAGAGGCTCGAGATGCTGCTCTCCAGGCGCTGCTTGCTGTAGCTGAAGCGGTCGTCCTCGGGCAGGAAGAGGGTCACGCCCAGTGCCCGGCCGCGCGGGATGATGCTGACCTTGTGCACCGGGTCATGGTCGGGAACCAGCCGGCCGACGATCGCATGGCCGGACTCGTGATAGGCGGTCAGACGCTTTTCGTCGTCGGACATGACCATGGAGCGACGCTCGGCGCCCATCATGATCTTGTCCTTCGCCTTCTCCATGTCGTCCATGTCGACCATCTTCTTGTTCGACCGAGCGGCAAAGAGCGCGGCCTCGTTGACCAGGTTGGCGAGATCCGCGCCCGAGAACCCGGGCGTGCCGCGCGCGAGGACCGACGCCTTCACGTCCTCGGCCGCCGGGATCTTGCGCATGTGCACCTTCAGGATCTGCTCGCGACCGCGTACGTCGGGGAGCGGGACCACCACCTGGCGGTCGAACCGACCCGGACGCAGCAGCGCCGGATCCAGCACGTCGGGTCGGTTGGTGGCCGCGATGACGATGACGCCCTCGTTGCCCTCGAAGCCATCCATCTCGACCAGGAGCTGGTTCAGGGTTTGCTCGCGCTCGTCGTGACCGCCGCCCAAGCCCGCACCGCGATGCCGACCGACCGCGTCGATCTCGTCGATGAAGATGATGCAGGGCGCATGCTTCTTGGCCTGCTCGAACATGTCGCGCACCCGGGATGCGCCGACACCGACGAACATCTCGACGAAGTCCGAGCCCGAGATGGTGAAGAAGGGCACCTTCGCCTCGCCCGCGATCGCGCGGGCGAGGAGCGTCTTGCCGGTTCCGGGCGGACCGACCATGAGCACACCCTTCGGGATCTTGCCGCCGAGCTTCTGAAATTTGCTCGGATCGCGCAGGAAATCGACCATCTCCGAGACCTCTTCCTTGGCCTCTTCGGCACCCGCGACATCCTGGAAGGTGACCTTGACCTGATCCTCCGAGAGCATCCGGGCGCGGCTTTTGCCGAAGGACATAGCGCCGCGACCGCCGGCACCGCCCTGCATCTGCCGCATGAAGAAGATCCAGATGCCGATGAGGATCAGGAGCGGGAACCAGTTGATCAGGACCTGCATGAGGACGGACTGTTTCTCCGGGGGAGCTGCCTTGATCACGACATCGTGATTCAGGAGGTCGCCCACGAGCCCGTCATCCCCGGGGCTGAAGGTGGTGAACCTCTGCCCGGAGCCGCTGACACCCTCGATCGTACGGCCCTGGATCGTGACCTCCTTGACCTCGCCGCCCCGGACCTGCTCGATGAAATCGGAATAGGTCAGGGTCCGCGGGGGCGTCGGCGCGGTGGTGAAATTATTGAAGACGGACATCAGCACGACGGCGATGACCACCCAAAGAAGTATGTTTTTCGCCATGTCATTCACGGCTGCTTGCCCCTGCTGATGGTGGACCGACGCGATGATGTCGAGGTCGGACGATCGAAACTAGCACCGACGCCTTAAGGATGAAAGCCTTTGGCGACCAGGTAAAGCTCCCGGCTCTGGGATCGAGACGATTTTGGCTTACGACTGACCACTTTGGAGAAGCTCCGTCGCAGCTCGGTCAGGATCTCGTCGAAGCCCGTGCCTTGGAAGACTTTGACGACCAGAGACCCGCCGGGTTGCAGACGCGACCGCGCGAGATCCAAGGCCAGTTCCACAAGGTACATCGAGCGCGGCTGATCCACGACCGTCATGCCGGTTATATTGGGGGCCATATCCGAGAGCACCAGATCGAGCGCCTCGCCGCCCAAGGTCTCGCAGAGCCGCTCGAGCATCTCGGGCTCGCGAAAGTCACCCTGCATGACGACGACGCCGGCCAGCGCATCCATCGGCAGCAGATCGAGCGCAACGACGCTGCCGCGCGGTCCGACAAGGCGCGCGGCGATCTGGGACCAACTGCCCGGAGCGGCCCCCAGATCCAGAACCCGCATCCCGGGCCGAAAGATCCGATCCTTATCCTGGATCTCGAGCAGCTTATAGGCCGCACGCGAACGATATCCCTCGCGCTGCGCACGCTTGACGTAGGGGTCGCTGTGCTGCCGATCGAGCCATTTCCGGCTTGAGGCTGTTTTCGCCATGTCTTAAAGATCGTGCACCCAGGAAAACCGGAAGAATTCGAGCAGCATCCCGGCGATCGCGCCGCCGAACAGACCCCCGAAAATAGCCATCGGAATTCGATCGTGCATGGCCTCGCTCGCGGATTGCCACAGCCCGGCCTCGATGTCGATCAGCGGGCCGATCATCATCCAGACGCTGCCGGCGGCCACACCTGCCAGCGTTGCCATCACCAAGGACTCGATGATGTAGCAGGGCCGCGACTCGCAATGCAACCGATGCGACACCGACAGCCACCAACGCACGGTCGACACATAGAGTACCCCGTTGACGCTGACGAGGAAGGCCAGGACAGCGAAGGACGAGAATGGATTCGGATGCAAGGGCTCGACAAAGGCCAGAAAACCGCCGCAGATCGCACCGGTCGCCAGGCCGGCCATGGTTTTCCCCGGGACATGTCTCGAACAACGTGCGGGGAAGCTCACGGTCAGTCCAACCAAGCCCGCGGCGGCGGCCGCCACCAGAACGACATGGAAGACCGCGATCTGCTCGGCAAAGAGCATCAGAACGAGGACGCCGACCAGAACACCTATACCCGTTGCGATCAGGGCGACCTCACGCGCACCGTAGAGTGCAGCACCCACACCGCCCGCCAGGGCGGCAGCTGCGATGTATGAACCGTGGCCGAAGCCAAGGCCCTGGAATAACTCGGCGAGTCCCGTAAACAAGGGCGCATAGATCATCCCGATCAGTCCCCAGACGATGCCGCGCAGAATCGCAATGCGCCAGCTCGGAGTCGAGACATCGGGAAACCGAGCTGCGCCGCGATAGGGTTGGGCAATCTCGGGGCTTGAGGAAGAGGGTTGTTGCGAGAAGGGCATGAGGGTCACCGGAGAACGTCTTGGAAAGGTCTCGTTCTCAAAATCAATGCAAAAATCTGGCCTAGTGCGATCGGGCAGGTGATCAGGAATTGGCAGGGTTGGCGTGCGGCACGTAATCCTGGGGCGGATTGAGCACCGAAGGTCGGCGATGCAACGAGAAACGGGGCCAAACGGCCCCGTTTCGGACGATCCGAGGAGACTGATCGAGGCGATCAGCCGGCCTTCAGGGTCCAGGACGCGCACCAGCCGTTGACGTTGATCAACTTGCCGGGGAACAGGCTGCAGCCGTGCCACTCTTCGGTCGCACCGGCGACATCGGGGAGGTGGAACTGGCAGTTCTTACAGAACTGCTCGTCGGCAGGCGCACCGGGACGGGCCGCAGCGGCACGGTCGGACTGGGTTGCATCGGCGTTGTACTTGAGCGCGACCGCGGTGGGATCGTTCGCAGCGACTGCGTTCGCAGGCGCTTCAGCGCGCGCGGTGCCGAAGCCGACCAGATTGATGACCGGGATCGCGGCAGCGGTACCCAGCATCACCTTGACAGCGTCGCGACGGCTCGTGCTCATTGGCTTATCGGACATGGTTGTCAACTCCTTCGAATAATTCATTGTGGTGACATCGACACCTCCGGCTGGACCGGAAGCTGTCGCGCATTGTGCTACATTGGTCCGAAAAACGCGAGGGGAAGGCCACGTTCGATCGGGCGTATCAGTCGAGATAGGTCCCGGCCCCCAGATACCTGGCCTGCCAGTATGGCGTCGCGAGCCGATCGAGCCGGACCTGTCGACGCGACGTCGATGCGTGAACAAAGCGCTCCTCGTCCACCATCAGCCCTACGTGATGCTCTCCCGGCGCAATCCGAAAGAAGACGATGTCGCCGGGACGAGGCTGACGGCCGGGAACCGGAGTTGCGGTGCGCAGCTGCTCGGTCGAGACACGCGGGATCTGCACGCCGGCGACATGGTGCGCGTAATAGGTGAGTCCGCTGCAGTCGAGGCCTTCGCCCGGGCTACTCCCGCCGTAGACGTAAGGGGTTCCCACTTGGGACAACCCGGCCAGCACGACGTCGGCGCGCGGTCCTGCGAGGCCGTCACCGCGCTGGGTGGCGCAGCCCGAAAGGATCCCGGACACCAAGCCGGACACCAAGAGGGCGCAGAGGACGCAACCGCCTTGCCATGGCCTCATAATCGACACTCGGTATATTTCGCAATAGACTGTAAAGCAAACTTCTAGACTGCCGACTGCAAGGTGTCAAGTG
>NZ_DATITZ010000203.1:0-12673 GCF_035467215.1 Thiocapsa sp.
CAAGGCTCGAGTGCCTGCCAGGCGCCGACACCGTCCCATGTCGCCCCGGCACCGGCGCTCGCGGTGCCGGCATAGAGGGCTCGGTCGAGCCGCGCCAGTGTCTCGGCCGCGGCGGCATCGCCGAGCTGCCGGGCCAAGGCACCGAGCCCCGCCGCGGCCTGCCCGGCCCAGCGGACCCGTCCCCAAGCCAGCAAGGCCGTGCGCGCGCCGCGGGCGTCGTTGTTCAGACAGGCCTGCTCGACGCGCCGGCGTGCCTCGCGCAGCGCCTGCGGCGAGGCGTGGGTCTCGACTCGATCCGGGGACTCGCGACGGCGCGATCCGCGTTTGAGCCAGACAAGGGCGGCGAGCCAACCGAGACCGATCAGGCCGAGCGCGGCAACCCCGAGACCGATCGGACCGGCGATCGCGCGACGCACCCAGTCCTCCGCCATCGACGGCCATCGGCCCGACTCGCGAGGCTCGGCGTCCGCGTCGACGCGATCCGGCACGGCGGCCGTGTCCTCCGACGCCGGCTCGCCCGCGCTCGCGAACGGCCGGGGTGACCCCGCGCCGGCGGTCTCGGCGGGCGCCGCAGCGATCTCCAGGGTCCGCGCGGGCACGACCGCCACCCGCTCGCGATCCTCGCGCGTATCCCACCAGGGAATACGCACCTCGGGAAGGGTCAGACTCCCGGCTCGGGTCGGCACCAGGGCCACCTCGAGGCTCCTGAGTCCGACCGGCGCGCCGACGCCCGGTAGGTCCTCGGCGCGGGTCTGACCGGGGTAGAGCTGCGCACCGTCCGGCGGATCGAGCACGAGCGGCGGCAGCTGGGCCGCGGTGACGCCGCGCGCGGTGACCGTCAGGACACGCGTCACCGGCTCGCCGACCTGGAACCGCGGCGACGCGGGGACCCACTCGTCCGAGATCTCGACGGATTCCGCCGGCAGCCAGGGCGAGCTCGAACCGGGCGGCTGCGCACGGACCTGGATCTCGAGATCGGGCGCCCGCTCCACGATCCGCCGTCCGGTGGTCGTCATCCCCGACAGCCCCGCGAAGGGTCCGGCGCCGAACAGCGCATCGAAATCGTCGACAGGACGACGACCTGACGGCCGCGGTGCCGGCATGACCGCCTCCAGTCGGGGACCGCGGATCACGAGGGGGCCGCTCTGCAGCGGCACCACGAGGAAGCGTCGCTCGATGACTTGATAACGCTGGCCGTCGATGACCTCGACCGATGCGCGATCCTCTCCGTCGCGCTTGATCGTCGCACCCTCCACCTCGGGCTCGGAGAGGACCGCACGCTGCGGCGCCTCGCGCTCGCGGTAGAGCACCTGGACCCGATAGTGAAACGCCTGCTGGACGTAGGGTGTGGGCTCGTCCGTCTCGGTCCGCACGAAGATCGGCTTCGGGCCGGCGGAGGGGTCTTGGGCCGCGGCGTCCTCGACGACCTCGACCGTGAGCGGCGCGCTGCGCATATCGCCCCAGGCCAGCGCGGGGATCTCCAGTCGACCCGATCGCTTGGGGGCAAGCTCGATGCGCCATTCGCGCGTGTGCGAGACGGAGCCGTTCAGAACGCTCATGCGCTCGCTCTGGCTGCGGCTGAGGATGTCGAAATCCGCCTCTAGGACCTGGAGCTCGGGCTCTACCGAGAGGCGACCATCACCGTACAGCTGCAGGATTAGGGTCTCGTTCGCGGCGATGCGGTCGCGATCGATCTCGGCGCGAAGACTGTCGGCCCATGCGCCTTGAGCGAACACGGCGAGGGCACAGAGCAGCGGGAGCAGGACGGCGAGCATCAGGTGCCGAGGCCGCTTGGACGTCGCGTCGTCTGCGCGTCGAGAGGAGGTCCGGTCGAGTCGAATCAAGTCACACATCCAGGTTCAAAGTCGACGCATACGTGCGTTTCGAGGTGTCGTTGTCGCCTATGCGGCGGCTCAGGGCAAGCGCCCCTCGCGGCGCAGATGCTGAAGGAGAAACCGCTGTCGGAGCAAACCGCCCGGGTCGTCCGGGACTCGGCGCAATTGCGCCTCCATCGCCTGTGCGCGTTCTTGCGCCTCCGGGCTGAGTGCGTCCGACAGGTCGCTTTCCGAGGGCGCGGAATCTTCGGTCGTCGGATCCGATGCCCCGTCTGCGTGCTGCGCCGATCCGGCGGTTTCATCCTCCGGCAACGCGACATCCTCGGTCTCGGCGATGTCGTCAGGTCCGATATCGCCCGGGTCGCCAGCCGGCCCGCCCTTTCCGCTCGATGCGGGTCCGGTCTCGGAGCGGTTCGGCGAGGCCTGATCGGATGACGCATCGGCTCCCGGCTCACCCGCCGCATCCGAGCCGTCGTGCTCGGCCGAATTGGATGCGAGCTCGGATGGCGGCTCGGTGCCCTCTTTGCCCTCGCCCGCCTGCTCGCCCGCGTCCTCGGGACTCTCGGCCGGGTCCGCCTGCGCGTCGCCGCTGCCGGGCGCGTCGGACGGATCGCCTCCGCCGCCCGAAGGCTCTTTCCCGGATGCGCCTTGCGAGTCGCTTGCGGCGTCACCCGCCTCTCCCTCGCCTTGGCCCTCGCCATCCCCCGACTCCCCGCCCTCGGACGACTCGGGCGGGCGGTCCCGCAGCGCTTGGAGCAGCTCCAGGTTGTAACGCGCATCCGAATGGTCTGCATCGCGTTCCAGTGCACGCTCGTAAGCGGCGATGGCCTCGTCGAGCCGTCCGAGGCGCGCGAGTGCATTGCCGCGGTTGTAGTCCACGTCCGGGTCCGGCACGTCGGACAAGGCCGCGAGTGCGCGCTCGTAATCGCCGGCCCGATAGCTGGCGGCGGCACGCCACGCCGGATCCCGAAACAGCTCGGCCGCCTCCGCGCTCGCGCCGGCCTCGAATTGTCGGGCGGCCTTTTGATCGGCCGTCCACCAGAAATCGGACCACTCGAAGGCCCATCCCGGGGTCGGCGGCAGGATCATGACACAGGCGAGGATCGACAACAGCCAACCGCGCCTGAAGGCCAAGGCGGCGAAGGGCAAGAGCACAAGCAACAGCCAAGGACCCTCCTCGCGCCATTGATCGGACAGCAGCGACGGCTCCTCGGTCATCTCCGCATCCATGGAGCCGAGGCCCATGAGTGCACGGGTATCGGCGTCGCTTGCATGCGATTCGACATAACGGCCGTTGCCGAGCCGGGCCAGCTCGCGTAGCTCGGCCTCGGGCAGGCGCGCGATCCGGACCCCGCCGCCGGGGTCTGGCTCGAAACCGCGCGTCCCGTCCGGGGCTAGGGGCACGGGCGCACCGTCGGAGGTGCCGACCGCGAGCACCGAGACGCGATGTCCGCCGGCAGTCAATGCCTGCACGGCAAACCGGGCCGAGGCCAGGTCGCCGACCCCGTCGGTCACCAGGACGATATCGCCGCGACCGGCGGAGGCACGCCCCAGCAGCTCGCCGGCCGCATTCAAGGCCCGTGCGGTATCGCGCGCCCCCGACACCGGGATGAGGTCGGTCGTCAGCTGGGGCACCTGAGACGAGATGGTCGCGGCATCCCGCGTCAGCGGCGAGACCACGAAGGGCTCGGGGCCGAAGGCGAGCAGCGCGACCTGCCCTTCCTCCGATACCTTCAGCAGATCCATGACCTCGAATCGGGCGCGCGCGAGACGGGATGGCCGCAGATCGGCCGCGTTCATGCTCGGTGAGAGGTCGAGCAGGATGACGCGCGCGGCACTGGTCCCGTAGACGGGCTGCGCGACACGCTCCCACGCCGGTCCGGCCAACGCCAGCGTCGCCAGGAGCCAACCGAGACCCAAGAGCCACAGCGGCAGGCGTCGCGGTGCACGATCCGCACCCACCAGGAGATGCGGCAGCAGATGGGCATCGACCAGGCGTCGCCACACCAGCGCGCCGGCCGGCCGTCGCCACAGCAGCATGAGCAGGATCAACGCCGGGATCAGGGCCAGCAGCCACATGGGTCGCAGAAGCTGAATCTCAGGCCACACGACGGCGCACCCCCGCGGAGAGCAGCGGCCCGGCGGCCAAGCCGAAGCTCAGGAGCAGCGCACCGGCCGCCGGCCACATGTAGAGCGAACGCCTCGGCGTAAGCGAGCGCTCGTCGCGCTCACTCGGCTCGAGACGGTCGAGCTCGGCGTAGATCTCCTCGAGCTGCTCGCGGGCATGGGCCGAGAAGAAGCGCCCGCCGGTCATCTCGGCGATGCGCTCGAGCGTCACCGGATCGAAATCGCTGCCCGCGCGCGCCGGAACGCCGCCGAAGGGCGAGCGCGACTGCGCCATCCCCCCGCCGATTCCGCCGCCGATCCCAATGGTGTAGACGCGCACGCCCGCCTGCACCGCCAGCTCCGCGGCGGCGAGCGGCTCGATGTGTCCGGCGTTGTTGGCACCGTCGGTCATGAGGATGACGACGCGATTGTCCTCCGGCTGATCGCGCAGATGCTTGACCGCCAAGGCAAGGGCATCGCCGACCGCGGTCTCGCGACCGGCCAGCCCGACCACCGCCTCGCTCAGCATGGTCCCGACCGTGGTGCGATCGAAGGTGAGCGGTGTCATCAGATAGGCCCGGGAGCCGAAGAGGATGAGTCCGAGACGATCCTGCTCCCGCCTCCCGATGAAACGGTCCGCGACCGCCTTGACGAGTGCGATGCGCGAGACCATGCGGTTGTTCAGCTCGTAGTCGGCCACCTCCATGCTCCCGGAGATGTCGAGCGCGATCATCAGATCTCGGCCCGAGACCGGTAGCCTGACGGGATCCCCGACCCATTCGGGACGCGCCGCGGCGAGCACCATCAGGACCCAGGCGATCAAGGCGAAGATCAGGCGTGGACTCAGCGAGCCGGTTCCGCGGGCCCCGCGCGCAACCTCCCCCGCGAGGTCCGGATCCAGGTGAAAGCGCAAGGCCGCGCCCTGCTCGTCGGGGGCGCGCGGGAGCCAGGTCGCCAAGAGCGGGAGAGGGAGGGCGACGAGGGCTAGAGGCCAGGCCAGCGTGATCATGCTGAAACGCGCTCGGCGGGTGTTTTTGGGGTGATTTTTGGGGTCATCTCGTTGCAAGGGGTGGCGCTTCGGCCTCTGGGTTGGCAGGCGTTTCCTCGGCCCCGCGAACCGCGGGGCCGCCGCGGCGACGGTTCGCGCGGATCCAGGTTTCGGCCAACTCGACCAGGGCATCCGGATTCGGCGGTGGCTCGCCGGCGCCGGTCGCGCCGTAGGCCAGATCGGCGAGTGCTCGACCCGGTCCGCGACGAAAGCCCTCCCCCCCGCCGGTCGCATCCAGGAAGGAGAGCCAGGCATCGCCGGTGAGTCCGGCGACCTGCTCGCGCGGAAAGCGTGCGAGGGCGAACCGGCGCAGCAGGCGCGAGAGTGCGGCGACGAAGACGCGGGTGTCACCGTCGGCCCGGGCGGTCTCCCGCAGCACGGCGAGCTCGCGCAGGGCCGAACGGGCGGCGGCACCCCGACGCCGATGCCGGCGCCAGCGCACGCCGGCCACCCAGAGCAGAACCGCCAGCAGCACGGTGGCGGAGATCCACCAACCGGGGGCCGGCGGCCACCATTGGATGGGATCCGGCAGATGCCAGTCGCGCAGTTGCGCCAGAGGATCGCCGTTCACGCGAAGCCCCCCGCGGCGGGCAAGCGTCCTCGCCCGCCGAGACCGAGCGCCAGTGCGGGACCGACCGGGACATCCGCGGTCAGGCGCAGCAGGTGGGCGCGGTTGCGCCGCGCGAGCCGTTCCAGGGCCTCCATCCGGCTTCGGAACAGGTCTTCGTACGCCTCGCGGCTCCCGGAACGGGTCAGATCCAGCAGGCCGCGTCGGCGCCCGTCGGTCACGGGGTAGCGTCCGGATGGCGGTGCCTGGATCTCGATGCTGTCGTGGACCGGCAAGAGGATGACCTCGCAGCCGGCGGCCAGCTCGGTCATCCAGCGTGTCTGCGTGCGCAGGATGTCGGCGAAATCGCTGATGACGGCGACCAGGCTGCCTGGGCGCACCAGCCTGACGAGGTGTCCGGCGGCATCCCCGAGCGAGGCGTAGCCGCCGGCCGGGCCGGAGGTTTCGGCATCCGCGGAGAAGGCAGGCGCCGGGCTCGCCAGACGGTCGAGGAGCGGCAGGAGCCCCCCGGCACGCGAGGCCGGGCGGCGCTCCAGATGCCGGGTCTCGTCGAAGACCAGTCCGCCGACCCGATCGCCGCGATCAACGGCGGCCCAGCCGAGCAGCGCGGCCGCACGCGCGGCGACGACGGACTTGAAGGCGATGCGAGTGCCGAAGCGCATGGTCGGCCCTTGGTCGACCAACAGCCAGACCGGGCGCTCGCGCTCCTCCCGGAAGAGCTTGACGTGGGGACGACCGGCCCGGGCCGTGACGCGCCAGTCCATGTTGCGCGGGTCGTCGCCGGGCTGATAGACGCGCGATTCGTCGAACTCCATCCCGCGCCCGCGAAAGCGCGCCACATGGCCGCCGGTGCGCGTCGCCAGGACCCGGCCGCGCGGCGCGAGATCCAGACGTCGTGCCTGCTCGCGCAGGGCGATCAGCTCGGTCAGTTCGGGGAGGATGCCCTCGGTCCGCGCATGCCGCGTCGTCGCGTCCTTCCCAGTTAGGGGGTTCGATCGCATGGCGAGGGCCGCCTAAGGCGCCGGGACGCGCGCAAGCAGTGCCTCGATGAAGTCGTCGGGCCGGCGGCCTTCCGCCTCCATCTCGTAAGACAGAAGCACGCGATGACGCAGCACATCGGGGGCGAGCGACTGGATATCCTCGGGCGAGACGAAGCTGCGCCCGTTCAGCCAGGCCAGGGCGCGCGAGCAGCGATCCAGGGCGATGGTCGCACGCGGGCTCGCGCCGAAGCGCAGCCACCCGGACAGGTCGGGCGAGTAGGCCTCGGGCTTGCGGGTCGCCATCACCAGGTGGACCAGATAGTCCTCGACCTCGGGGGCCATGTAGAGATCGAGAATCGCGTGCCGGGCGGCGAAGACGCTGGCCTGACTGAGGACGACGCCTGGGGAGGTCGCGCGATCCCGTCGGGCCTCGTCGCGATTCAGCCGCAAGATGGCACGCTCGGTCGCGATATCCGGATAGTCGACCCGGACATGAATCAGGAAGCGATCGAGCTGGGCCTCGGGCAGCGGATAGGTGCCTTCCTGCTCGATCGGGTTCTGGGTCGCCATGACCAGGAAGAGCCGCGGCAAGGGGTAGGTCTCGCGGCCGACGGTGACCTGGCGCTCGCCCATCGCCTCCAGCAGGGCGGATTGCACCTTGGCCGGCGCGCGGTTGACCTCGTCGGCGAGCAGCAGGTTGTGGAAGATGGGGCCGCGGTCGAACCGGAAGGTCCCGTCTTGGGGACGATAGACCTCGGTCCCGGTCAGGTCCGCCGGCAAGAGATCCGGGGTGAACTGGATGCGATGGAAATCGCCCTCGAGCCCGGCGGCAAGCTCCTTCACGGCCGTGGTCTTGGCCAGCCCCGGGGCGCCCTCGACCAGCAGATGGCCGTCGGCGAGCAGGGCGATGAGGAGCCGATCGATTAGGCCGCGTTGACCGAGGATGGTCTCGCCGACCTGCTGGCGCAGTGTGGAGAACTCGGCCGCGAGTGAATCAGGCGCGGTGTCGGCAACAGCGAATCCGGGGGTAGATGCGGCCGTGGTTGCGGCGGCGCGTTGCGAGGCGGTGATCTGATCCAAGGTCGTCGGCTCCTCCATCGTGGTGTCGTCTCGGACGCCATCGGCCCGTGCCGTCATGCGTCTCTTATGTTGCCTGCGCTCCGGTTGCCGGGGAGCAGTCATGCCGTAGGACGGGTAGAGCGCAGCGAAACCCATCCTCCAAACCACTGCGTTGCCGGGACTCGGTCCGATACACTTGTCGCGGGCTGGATCGGTTTCGCTGCGCTCTACTCATCCTACCCTTTATCGAGTGTTCACCCTGTTTCCGAATAGTGGCTTAGGGTAACTCGACGTCGATCGCGAGCAGATCCCGCGGGTGGCGGCACTGAAAATCAGGCCCGGCAGCCGCGAGACTCTCCAACGGCGTGTAGCCCCAAACCACGGCGGCGAAGCGCACTCGCGCATCGCGCGCCGCCTCCAGATCGCGCAGCTCGTCGCCCACATAGACCAGACGCCGGGTGTCGATCCCCTGCACGCGGGCCTGCCGCCGCAAGGCCCCGGCCTTGCCGAAGAGACCGGTTCCGCCAATCACGGCATCCAGACCGGGCAGCCGATGGCGTCGGACGTATTCGTTCACGCTCGCCCGCGCATTCGACGACAGGATACCCAAGCGATGCCCGCGTTGCAGCAGCGCCTCCAGCACCTCGCCGATACCCTCGATCGGCGCCGTCTCCATCAGATCGGCACGCATGGCGCGGCGCATCCGTGTCGCGAGCTGCGGCAGCCGGTACATGGGCACACCCAAGGCATGGACGACCTCGAGCGCGTGCATCCCCCTGAGTCGCTCCAGCCGCTCCCGACTCAGCGGCGCGCACCCGAACTGCGGGCCGACCTCCCGAAAGGCCGTGAAGGCGACCTCGAGACTGTCGACAAGGGTACCGTCGAAATCGAACAGGATGTGAACCGACATCGGTCCCTCCTGAACCGCGCCTCACCATCGCCGTTGGCCGCGACGAGGCCGAACAAAGCGACACACGACGCCTGTCACTCCGGGCGCGGTTCAGTTGCGGTTCAGCCCTTAAAGCCGACCTTCTTATGCGTCCCGTCGCAAAACGGCTTGTTCTTCGACGCCCCGCAACGGCAAAGAAACGCCTTCTCGCCCTGCCAAGCGAGCCGACCGCTGCCGGCGCGGATACTCAGATTTCCGTTCAGGACCAGCGGGCCATCGGGCCGCAACTCGACCTTGAGCTTCCCGCCCGTCGCGGTCAGTCCGGGGCCCTTCTCGCCCACGGCGCCGTAGTCCTCGAACTTAGCCTCGATATGACTGTTGTCGCAAAACGGCTTGTTCTTCGAAGCCCCGCACCGACACAGCGCCGCGCGGAAACCCACGCCGGGCATGTCGTCCCCCGCACCTTCGATCTCCAAATCGCCGGTGAGATAGAGCGGGCCGTTGTAGGCGACCGTCAGGCTATTCTCCGCAGGTGGCGCCTCGGGTACACCGGCCTTGTCGGTGTAGGTCAAGGCGCCGCTCGGACAGCGCTCGACGATCTCGCGGACCTCCGCCTTCGAGACCACATCGGGCATGCACCAGGGCTGACGCTCGGCCACGAAGAGATCGCCCGCGGAGTGTCCGCATTCGCCGACGTGGATGCAGAGCCGTCCGTCGAACCTGACGTCGATCTCCTTCCCCGCGAAGTCCAATGGTTGTTTCTTGCTCATGCGTGCCTCGGTGGGATCGGCCGGGATCCGGCCCGCGATGTTCCGGGGCGAACCGCCGACGGTGTGGATTTGATGAGAGCTCAGACCGGAATAACGCGACGGCTCCGGCCATTCGCAAGCGCACGGTCCTGGCCGCCGTGCTGGCACTAGTGTGGGGGCCGGCAAAGGAACAGGCAACGCCCGGCACGGCAACGCGCTGCGCACGGGTTCGACTCGGGCTGCACGAACGCGCAATGCGGTCCCGGATCGGATCCGCAGCCCGGCTTTCGGGTTATCATGCCGAGTGATCCGGTCGCGAGCTCCGCCGCTCAACCGCCGATAGCCATCGCCGAGACAGCCCGTAGGCAACACCCCGGCCCGGATCCTTCGCATTCCACCCCAATCGCGCGGATCCGCCCCCGATGCCGAACCTGAACATGAAGCACCTGCGCTACTTCTGGGCCGTCGCGACGCACGGGTCCATTGCCCGCGCCTCCGAGATCCTGCACCTCACGCCCCAGACCATCAGCGGACAGCTGCGCGAGCTCGAGGAGCAGATCGGGGCGAAGCTGTTCGGCAAATCCGGACGCAACCTCGCGTTGACCGAAAGCGGACAGGTGGTCTTCTCCTATGCCGACGAGATCTTCAGGCTGACGGGCGAGCTGCAGGACGTGGTCTCGGGCCGTCCGCCGGCCTCCGGCATCACCTTCAGGGTCGGAATCGCCATGGTCGTGCCCAAGCTGCTCGCCTATCGCGTCTTGGCGCCCGTGCTGGCGCTCCCGGAGCCCGTGCGCCTGGTCTGTCACGAGGCACCTCTGACGGATCTCTTGGCCGATCTATCTGTGCATAAGCTCGACCTGGTTCTCGCCGACAGCCCGGTGAATCCGGCGCTCAACATCCGCGCCTACAACCATGTCCTGGGAGAATCCGGGATCAGCTTCTTCGCGGTCCCGGAGTTGGCAGAGCGCCATCGCGAGGATTTTCCGCGCTCGCTCAACGGTGCACCGATGTTGATGCCGACGGGTTCGAGCTCACTCTTTCGCGCACTCGAGCATTGGTTCGACCGACATGAGGTGAAGCCGCGCATCGTCGCGGAGTTCGAAGACCGCGCGCTCATGAAGGCCTTCGGCGAGGCCGGGGTCGGGATCTTCACGACACCGACCGCGGTCGAGCAGGACATCCTCGAAAAGTACCGTGTCGCGCTGATCGCCCGGGTCGACGACATCAAGGAGCGCTATTACGCCATCTCGGCCGAGCGCCACATCAAGCATCCGGCGGTCTCGACGATCACCGAGTCGGCACGGCACGACCTCTTTGCCCTGCGGGGGTGAGGTGCTCGGGGCGCCGGGAGTGCAGAACTCAAGGGATCCCTCTCCAGAAGCACCTGCAATGGCGTGAATGTACCGTGGTGGAGGTCCCGCGGAGACGACTCAGACCTTTTTGAGAAAACAGGTCTTGAGCACCAGCCCCTTCACCTTGTCCGCATTGCACTCGATTTTCTCTTCATCCGACGCGGTTCCGGGCTAAACAAGGACCTGCCGCGTCTGCTCGAGATAGCGATGGATGGCCTGCTCGGTGCGGGCATCGATCATGGCCTCGGGACGCTTGCCGCGCGGACAAGGCAGGCTCGGCGTGGTTCCGAACAGCCGGCAGATCAGCGGGCGCTCCGCATAGACCCGGCAACCCTCGGGACCGAGATGCGGGCAGCTCCACGCGGCAAGCGCCGCCTCGTGCTCCGCGTCGGCTCTGAGCGGGAGTCGGGCCATCTCCTCGCTCGAAGCGGTGACCGGACCGCAACAGTCATGGCATCCGGGCTCGCATGCGAAGGTCGGGATCTTCCGGCGGAGCACCTCGATGATGCGGTCGTTGCGGTTCATCGTCCATCGCCTCCTCGCGCGGCTGTCGTTTGACTCTCGGGTCTTCACCGTCACCGAAAGGCGACTAACATCCGAAAACCATTCAATCATGCCTCGGCGGGGTCCGGTGCCATTGTTCTCCGAGGAGTCGCACCGGACCGCGTCGGGGTGACGAAACACCGCCCGCATTGGAACAAACAATCCAACGAGATACCACGCCGTGCAGCAGCAACCGACGCTTTTGGAGTTACCGGGTGAGGAGCTGGGTGAGCACGGCCGTCTGTGCGTTCTCGAATCAGCGACCTGCGACCCGGAGCGGCTCTACGAGCGCATCTTGAGCGGGCGCTACGGCAAGCCGTTCATCGTCGAAGACGGCCGGACCCGGCGGCTCTTCTTCAGTCTGCGTTTCGTGCAGAGCTCCATGCGCATCGCGGATCCGTTCGCGCTGGATTTCGCCTACACGCGCAAGATGATGGCCTTCCTGTTGTTCGTGCCCGAGCCCGAGCATGTCGTGATGGTCGGCCTCGGCGGCGGCTCCATGGCCAAATTCTGTCACCGCTATTTGCCGCGCACGCGCCTGACCGTGATCGAGGTCAACGCCGATGTCATCGCCCTGAGTGCCGAGTTCGGCGTCCCCCGCGACGAGCGCCTGATCATCGTGCGTGCCGACGCCGCGGACTATCTTCCCAGCGACGAGAGCGACACCGACGTCCTGCTGCTGGACGGCTTCGACGCCGACGGCATCTCTCCCGCGTTCCTCAGTCGCGATTTCTACGCAGCGGCCCGCGGTCGGCTCCGGCCCGGCGGCGTGCTGGTCGCCAACTTCTGCGGATCCGCCGACGGATGGCATCCGCATTTCATGCTCCTCGACGAGGTCTTCGATGGCCGGGTGCACCTCGGGCGGGTCACCAACGACGACAACTACATTGCCTTCGCATTCGCCGACGCCGGATTCCCCATCGACTGGGCGTGTCTGGATGAACGCGCAATCACGCTGAATCACCTGTTTCCGCTTGATTTTCGCATCCTTGTGGAGCGACTCCGCGACGGAGCCGATCTGCGTCGAAAGCTTCGGAGGCGACCCCAACGGGCGTCTTGGTCCCGAGGGCCGGGACGCGGTTGAACCACTGAGGTTTCGACGTATCAAATCCGAGCGCAGTGCTGCGATAATGGCGTCGGATGTCCGATCCCGGACGCCGCCTTTCTCATCGATCGACACGAGGACGAGACCATGACCAAGAAAACCATCACCCCTGCCGCCGCCCTGGTCGGTGCTGCCCTCGTCGGCAGCCTCGGCGCCTTCGGCCTGGCCCAAGCCGCAGACAACCCCTTCTCCGCTCAGTCGCTCGACGCAGGCTACATGCAGCTCGCCGGCGCCGACACCGAAGGCAAGTGCGGCGAAGGCAAATGCGGCGGGGCCAAGGATGCGGAAGGCAAATGCGGCGAGGCCAAGTGCGGCGCCGACAAGGGCACCGAAGGTAAGTGCGGCGAAGGCAAGTGCGGCGCCGACAAGGGCAAAGACGGCACATCCGGCAGCGCCACCTGAAGCGACCTCGCCGGCGTCCATGAACCCTTCACCTGCC
>NZ_DATITZ010000204.1:0-5074 GCF_035467215.1 Thiocapsa sp.
TGATGCAGCCGTTCGCCTGGGAGACCTTAAAGCGTCTCCTTCAGGCCGCCGAGATCCGCATCGAATCGCTCGCCCAGATCACCAGTCTCATCAGCACCCTGTCGCTGGAGCCCGAGCCGATCCCGCTGGATGTGAAGGTCGTGATGCTCGGCGAGCGTCACATCTATTACCTGCTATGCGAGCTGGACCCGGAGTTCAGCGAGCTCTTCAAGGTCGCGGTCGATTTCGAAGACCAGCTCGTGCGCGGTCCGGAGAGTCACCTCGTCTATGCGCGGTTCATCGCCTCCGAGGTACGACGGGCCGGGCTGCACCACTTCGATCGCGGCGCGGTCGCTCGGGTGATCGAGCAGAGCGCGCGCCTGGCCGACGACAACGAGCGGCTCTCCAGTCACATGCGCTCCATCGGCGACCTGGTGCGCGAGAGCGATTACTGGGCCGGCACGGAGGGATGCGAGACGGTCGGCGCGGCGCATGTCCAACAGGCCATCGACGCCAAGATCGCACGCGCCGACCGCATCAGCCGACGGCTGCGCGAAGAGACCACCCGCGGGACCATCCTGATCGAGACCGACGGGGCACGGGTCGGTCAGGTCAACGGGCTCGCGGTCATGAGCCTCGGAGGCTTCGCGTTCGGACACCCCAGCCGGATCACGGCGCGGGTGCGACTCGGCAAGGGCGAGCTGATCGACATCGAGCGCGAGGTGAAGCTCGGCGGCCCCATCCATTCCAAGGGCGTACTCATCCTCCAGGGCTTCATCGCCGGGCGCTATGCCTTGGGCCATCCGCTGTCGCTCTCGGCGAGCCTGGTCTTCGAGCAGTCCTACGGCGGCATCGAGGGCGACAGCGCCTCCTCGGCCGAGCTCTATGCCCTGCTCTCCGCGCTCGCCGATCTGGCGATCCGCCAGTCGCTCGCCGTGACGGGATCGGTCAATCAGCTCGGCGAGGTCCAGGCGATCGGCGGGGTCAACGAGAAGATCGAGGGCTTCTTCGACACCTGCGCGGCGCGCGGACCGGTCGACGGACAGGGCGTCCTGATCCCGGTCTCCAACGTCAAGCATCTGATGCTGCGCGCGGACGTGCGCGAGGCGGTCGCGCAGGGCCGGTTCGCCGTCTACCCGATCGCGAGCATCGACGAGGGAATCGAGATCCTGACCGGGACGCCGGCCGGCGAGCGCGCCTCCGACGGGGGCTTCCCGGAGGGCAGCGTCAACGCGCGTGTCGAGGCGCGCCTCATCGGCTTCTCCGAGCGCCTGCGTGCCCTGCATGCGCAGGTCGACGGCCGCACGCGACCGGCGGAGAGGGCCGAGCCATGAGCGCCGCCGATCCGGGCGGACGGATCCGACGCGTCGCGGTCGCACTGGACGCCTCCCCGCATAGCCTGCAGGGCCTGACGCTGGCCGCCGGCATCGCCGCCGCCTTGAATGCCGAGCTGGAGGGCGTGTTCGTCGAGGACACCGAGCTGCTGCGTCTCGCCGGGCTGCCCTTTCTGCGGGAGCTGCGGATCGCGACCCTGTGCGAGAGTGCCCTGGACGCCGAAAGGCTCGAACGCGAGCTGCGCGCCGCCGCACGCGGCGTGCGCGAGCGACTCGAACGCACCGCGAGCGAGCTGGGTGTGGTCTCGTCGTTCCGGGTCTGGCGGGGCGATCTCGAGGCCGAGATCCTGGGCGCCGGGCTCGATGCGGAGCTCTTCGCGCTGGGACGAATCGGGCGCTTCGCACCCTTGCGGAGGCGCCCGCGACCGATCGTCCCCAAACATCGCGGCGGCGGTCTTCTGGTCGGCGTGCTCTATTCCGGAAGCGAGGGGGCAACACGCGCCCTCTCGATCGCCGTGGAGCTGGGGATTCGACATGCCGCGAGTCTCGTCGTCATCCTACAACCCGCGACCCGCGCGGATGCGGCCACGCTGCGCAACCGCGTGCTCGAGCAGCTCGGAACCCTGCGCGAGCAGACACGCCTGGTGTCGCTGGAGGCAACCGATGCCGCCGGTCTCGCGGCGACGGTCCGGAACCTCGGCATGGATCTACTCATCCTCGACGAGACCAATCCGCTCCTGGCGCGCACCTCGCTCTGGAGCAGTCTGGAGACCCTGGGCTGTCCGGTGGCGATCGGACGCTGATACACGTTTCGATCGCAGCGCGCCGGACTTGCACGCGTCCAAATTGCACTCCATAGTCGCTCCATGAGATCCAGCGTCGCACTCTACGAAGCCCTGACCACGGCTACCGACGACCGCACCCGTGCGCGCGTCATCGCCGAGGCCTTCGAGCGTCTCGAGGAACGCTATCCGCACCTCCCGGATCTGGTCACCCACGGCCATCTGCGCGAGACCGAGCTGAGACTCCAGAAGGAGATCGAGCAGATTCGGGCCGAGACCGTCCAAATACGCGGTCATCTCAACGAGGCCGAGCTGCGGCTTCGCAAGGAGATCGAGCTCCTACGCGGCGAAATCAGAGAAACCGAGCTCCGCCTTCAGAAAGAGATCGAGCAGGTTCGAGGAGAGATCGTGCGTTCCAAGGCCGATCTACTCAAATGGATCATCCCGTTGATGTTCGCCCAGGTCGCCGCGATCGCCGCTCTGGTGAAGCTTCTCTGAGAATCAGCCGGTCACACGCTCCGCAATCCAGGCACGCGCACGGTCACGCAGTCCGATCGCGGCTTCCCAATCGTCTCCGTCGGGCTGGATAGGCGGGCCGATCAACACCTCGGCGTGCCCGGGACGAGGCGAAAAGCGGTCGCCGGGCATCAGCTCGCGCGTCCCCCGCAGGACCGCGGGAACGAGAGGAACACCGGCTTGAGCGGCGGCGGCGAAGGCACCCATCCGAAAGGGCAGGAGTCCCGGTTGCTCGCGGAAGGTGCCCTCGGGGAAGAACGCCAGGGCCTCCCCGCGGGCCAGCACCTCGGTCAAACGGGCGGACTCGGCGCTCCCCGCGTGCGGGTCGAAGCGATCGACGAAGTTCGCACCCATCCGCCGCATGAAGGCCGCCACGATCGGCCGCGCGAGGAGCTCGCTCTTCGCCACGAAGCCGATCGGACGCTCCACCGCCTCGGCCAAGGCCAAACCATCGAGATAGCTTTGATGATTGGCGACCAAGACGAAGGGATGTCCCTTCGGCGGAAGATGCTCCCGGCCCGTCACGGCCAATCGCACGAAGGTCAGCCGGCGCAGGAGCCGGATGCCGAACCGCGCCATCGACCATCGCAGACGCGGACTCGGACTCGCCATGATGCCGACCCAGAACCATGGCGCGATCAGGTAGAACACCCCCCAGGCGTAGCCCGCATAGAGTTGCCCCGGCAGACTCAGGAGCCGTGCGCGAAGCCCGGACCCCGCAGCCCGCACCAACTGCCAGACGGGGCGACGCACCTGCTCGGAGAGCTGGCCGGCGAGATAACGATCCCGCGTGGCGGCGCGTCGCAGCTTGCCGCTCGAGGTCTTGAGCACGGCACGCGGCGGCACCAGCAGCAGCTCGTCGGGCGGCAGTCCGAGCACATCGGTCGCGCGCTCGCGCAGCTGCCGGACCAGCTCGGCGCGCCGCGCCGGATCGCGCTCCTTGCTCTCGGCCAGGATCACGAGCCGCTCGCTGCCCAGCTCCGGGTCTTTTGCCGCAAAGGCGACCACGCAACCCTTGCGCACGCCGACGACCTCGCCGAGGGCCTGCTCGACCTCGTAGGGATAGATGTTGCGCCCGCCGCGGATGATGAGATCCTTGACACGGCCGGTCAGATGGATGTCGCCGCCCGCCAGATAAGCGCGATCGCCGGTCGAATGCCAGCCGTCGTGGATCAGCGCCAGTGTCGCCTGCGGATTGCGATAATAGCCCCGGGTCGCCGACGGACCCTGGAACTCGAGCAAACCCTCGTGGCGTTCGGGCCGCTCTCGACCCGCTTCGTCGACCACGCGCACTCGGTAGCCGGGGAGCGCGCGACCGCAGGCCACCACCTCTATCGCCTGCGGATCCTTGCAATCGACCGCCAAGGCATAGCCCGAGCGGGCAAAGCGATCGCGGTCGATACAATCGATCCGGGGCCCTCGCCCCGCCGGGGGAAACGCCAGACCGACCGCCGCCTCCGCCAGACCATAGACGGGGGAAAGCGCCTCGGCACGCAGACCGGCGGGGGCAAAGCGCTCCGCGAATCGACGCAAGGTCTCGGGACTGACGGGCTCGGCACCGTTGAGCGCCCAACGCCAGCGGCTCAGGTCCAGATCTGCGATCTGGGCATCGGTGATTCGGGTCAAACAGAGCTCGTAGGCAAAGTTGGGGGCCGCCGAGATGGTCCCGCCATAACGATGGATCGCCTCCAGCCAGCGCACCGGACGCGCCAGAAAGGCGAGCGGGGACATCGACACCAGGGGAATGCCGTAATAGAGGCTGCCGAGCCATGCGCCGATCAAACCCATGTCGTGATAGAGCGGCAACCAGCTCACGAAGACGTCGTCCTGTGCGACCTGCACGACCTCGCCCATGGCGCGGATGTTTGCGAGGAGGTCGGCATGGCTCAGCACCACACCCTTGGGGTCGCCGGTGCTGCCCGAGGTGTACTGGATAAAGGCAATGTCCTCTGACGCGGGGCGCGCCCACGTCTCGCTCGGTGTCTCCCGCTCGAGACCCTCGAGCGTCACGATGCCGCGCAGCGAGCGGACCTGAACCCGCAGGACGCGGCCGATGGCCCGCGCCTCCGGGACCGTGACAAGAAAGACCGCACCGGCATTGTCGAGAATCCGGGCGTGACGACGCAGGTGCTCCTCGATCTGCTGAGGTCGGCTCGGCGGATAGATGGGCACCGGGACGCCGCCGGCCATGAGGACGCCGAAGAAGCTGTTGAAGTAATCCGGCCCCGTCGGAAGCATCAGGGCCACGGTCGCACCCGGACGCAATCCGGCGGCCTGCAGACGCCCGGCAACCCGCGCTGCACCGTCGGCGAGCGAGCGATAACTGATCGGCTGTGTACCCGACTCGGAATCCTCGTAGAGGATGTGGATGCGGTCCGCGTGGTCTTGCAGATGCCGATCCAGCACATCCAAAAGGGTCGCCGCGGAGGCCGGGGGTCCCCCGGCGGTCGGCCCGGGCGCGAC
>NZ_DATITZ010000205.1:0-38362 GCF_035467215.1 Thiocapsa sp.
CACGCGTGCGCCGGTGCGCCGCCCGCAACTGCGTCAGTTCGTTCGATGTGAGCGTGTAGTCGACCATGGCGGCAATGATAGCCAAGCTTCAGAATCTTGCGCTAGACTCCTGAGAGAAAAACTCAGATGAGACCGGTATACAAGCAATAGAACAGCCACCGTGGGGCGTCAATCCTTGGGTTTCGTGCGCGTAACCTGTGAAGCGCCTTCTGGAACGCGCAGGGTGAGAAATCGCCACGCCAGAACGCTGCGCGCCCGAGGTGTCGACCCTCGCACACTAGCAGATCTCCCGATCTAACCGTGTACCGTTCATGCTCTCCTGGGGCGATATCAATCTGCGGCAGATCCGCCGTGTTAATTCGATCCCATTGCACATCGACGTTTCGAAGATAGGGTACCGGGTACTTGCCGGTTTCCCGTTTGGCATCGACCATTTTGCCGAGGCACTGGTGATAGCGGAATCTGAGGCTTGCGACAACCCAATGCTCCGGAACGTCCCCCAGCCACTCCACGCCGGAGGGCTTGAGGCGGACGTTCGGGTCGAGGCCGCGGGTGACGGCGCGGTGGATGATGGCCTGTTTCTGCTCCTCCAGCAGCTTGATCAGCTTCTGCTTGGCGCCGATGTGGCGCCGAATCCGCCGGTCCGCGTGGTCGAGGAAGCGGACGATGGCGGTTTGTTCTGGGATTGGTGGGACAGGCAACTCGGAACGACTCAGCTTCTCGTAGTCAATGTTTTGCCCCTGGCGGATCCCAGTGACATATAGCGACAGGCTCTCCACGTAAGGCTTCGACTTGAGCAGCCAGGCAAGGAAACCATGAGCATCTGGCTGTGCCGGATACAGAACGGTGTAGGCTGGACTAATTATTCCCTGCTGGCGGGCATACTCGATTCCGCCCTGAAAGGAACGGAGGCTAATCACGAAGTCTCCTTTCCGGACAAGTTTCAGCAGGTGCAGGTCTTTCAGTGCGAGTACCGTGCGATTCTCGTATCGGTCCTTCGTGACGACGCCCTGAGTCTGGGTTGCCGCCAACAATGGCTCGTCAGGGAATCCTTTATGAACGCGTTCCCGCAATAGTGTTTTGGTGCGTCGCAAGCGCCAATGCCTCGGCACCTCTCCGATCCACGCCACGCCGGTGTCCTTGTACTCGGGATAGGGTTTGAGTCCGTCGATCATGGGATCAGCAGCAATCCGGGCACGGCCTGGAAATGGGCGTCCCTGGTGTAGACCGGCAGGCCGTGGCGTTGGGCTACGGCAGCGATCCAGATGTCGTTGGTGGGGATCGGTGTCCCAGCGCGCTTCAGGGCCACGACGATCGCGGCATAGAAGTCCGCGGTCTCCTCGTCGACGGCCAGGAGACGAACCCGTGGGGAGTCCAGGAACCGGCCAAGCTCCTGTCGGTTCTTCGCCTCCCGATGACCGGCGCGGAACCCGGCGAGCAGCTCGCCGAGGCTCACGACGGAGAAGGCGAGGTCATCGAGCTGTTGCAGCCGATCCACCACATCCGGCTCGCCGCGCATCGCAAGCGAGTAGATGTTGGTGTCGATCAGGGCGCGTCGCATGACCACAGCTCGGGGTCCAGGCGGCGTTGCCCCTCCACCGCGCCTTGTATTCCTTGATACTCCTCCGCGCTCCAGGTACCGAAAAGGCCGTCCAGGTCGTGGTGCCGGGTGCTGTGGCGCGCGGCCTTGGCCAGCCCCAAGCGCTCCCTCAGCACTTCGAGCACCAGTTGATTGACGCTCCTGGCCTCCCGGTCGGCAAGGGCCTTGAGGGCCTGGTCAAGCGGGTCGTCGATGCCGCGGATGGTGATGTTCTTCATGGGCTACCTCACTTGCTATCGTGTCGTGCCATCAGGTTGCCATTATAGGTCGTATTCCCCGGATCGGCAGGGTCTGCACCGACCTATCAAGCCGGCCCAAGGCGCGATCCGCTGGGGACAACAGCAGTTTAAGCCCGCCTTGGAGGCGTGAGGGCCAGCCCGCTCGCAGGGCCTTTTGAGTGCTGTCGATCACGATATCGGCTCCGTTGCGCATGGCCCGGCTCGTAGTCCATGTTGAACGCCGCGTTTAACATGGAGCGCAGGCGGGCCCATGCTAAACGCTGGCAGGCATATGGGGGGTGCAGGGGCGCCTGGCGCTGGGCGATCCGGGGCGCGACGGCCGCGGTTTGGGCGTCGAGCCCGGCGGGGCCTCTCCAGGCCAGACGCTCATCGCGCCTGTCCCCCGACGATCTCGCTCAAGAGCCCCTCGGTCTCCCGTTCCAGCGCGAGTATGTCGGCGCGGATCTCCTCCAGCGTGCGCAGGGGCTTGGGCTTGTAGAAATAGCGGGTGAAGCTGATCTCGTAGCCGATCTTGACGCTGTCCGGGACGTACCAGGCGTCCGGGGCGTGGGGCAGGACCTCGCGGCGCAGGAAGGCGACGATGCCGCCGTCCTCCAGCAGCGGCACCTGCTCGGTGTCGCGCAGGTCGGGGTCGGGCTCGTACTCGACCACGACGGGCTTGCCGTCGATGGTGGCGGCGAAGAGGCCGCGGAGAGAGTCCGCAACTGCGCCCTTCTTGTGGATCTTCTTGATGACCGGCGGCGCTTCCTCGGCCCGCTCCAAGGTCTCCTTCAGCGCCTTGATCTCCTTGGGGGTGTAGGCCCGGTCCGGGTCGATGCCCTTGAGGCGAAGCGGGCGCTCGACCGTGACCTTCCAGTAGCCGAGGGCGGCGTTGGGGAAGATCTTGGACTGCTCGGTCTCCTCGAAGGCGAGGAAGGTGTCGCAGATCCGCTGGATGTCCGCGTCGGCCAGCTCGCAGTTCTTCTTGCCGAGGTTCTTGCGGCTGCCAAGCGGTGTCGAGCGCTTCATCTTGCTCAGCAGGTTGACCAGGAAGAGCATCTGGCCGTCGCTCGAGCGGGTGATCAGGGAGTACTCGGGGTCCCCGGCGTGCTCGATGACGAAACGCGGATCCTTCATGTCGCCTTTGCCGCCGAGGCGCTCCAGGTCGCTCTTCCAGCTCTTGCCGTAGGGCGGATTGGAGAGCATGAAATCGAATTCACGCGACGGAAAGGCGTCGTTGGCCAGCGTCGAGTGCTCGGGTCCGCCGACCAGGTTGTCGGCCGCCTCGCCCTCGCCCTTGAGGAGGAAGTCGGCCTTGGCGATGGCGTAAGTTTCGGCGTTGATCTCCTGACCGTAGAGGTGGGTGGCGACCTGCTTGCCGCGCGCCCGGGCGATCTGCCGGAGCGTCTCTTCGGCGACGGTGAGCATCCCGCCCGTTCCGCAGGCCCCGTCATAAAGAAGGTAGGTGCCGTCCGCGATGCGGTCCGCAACGGGCAGGAAGATCAGCTTGGCCATGAGCTTGACCGCGTCGCGCGGGGTCCAGTGCTCGCCGGCTTCCTCGTTGTTCTCCTCGTTGAAGCGCCGCACCAGCTCCTCGAAGACGGTACCCATGCCGTGGTTGTCCAGGCCCGGGTGCTTGACCGAGCCGTCGCCGTTGAGCACCGGCTTGGGGCTCAGGTTGACGTCCGGCGACAGGAGCCTCTCGATCAAGGTGCCGAGGGCGTCGGCCTTGGATAACCGCGGGATCTGGTTGCGGAACTCGAAGTTGTCGAGGATCTCCTGCACATTGGGCGAGAAGCCGTCCAGATAGGCCACGAAATCGGCCCTGAGCTGCTGCTGGCTGGCGCGCGAGCGCAGGTCGCGCAGGGTGAAACTCGAGGTGTTGTAGAAGGCCTGGCCGGCGGCTTGGCGCAGGGCTTGGTCCTGCTGGATGATACCGGCGCCGTCGAGTGTGCCCTTCATGTCGAGGACGGCCTGCTTGGTCGGCTCCAGCACCGCGTCCAGGCGGCGCAGTACGGTCATGGGGAGGATCACATCCCGGTACTTGCCGCGGACGTAGATGTCGCGGAGCACGTCGTCGGCGATGCCCCAGATGAAGTTGGCGATCCAGTTGAGTTGCGCTTGTTCCATTCGGTCCCCAGGTCGTCCCCAGTGTCGCCCAGTGTCGCCCAGTGTCGGTCGGGCGTGCCGGACATCGGCGCGCGACCCGCTGGCTGTACAAAATTGGAGCAGGACCCTGGTCGGGCCAAACGTCGCCCGTCCGCATCGCCGCGAACCCCTCTAGAGTGTACCGGTTACCCTGCGAGTCTGTCCCTGCCCCGGGCTGTCATCACCACCGACGTGCTCGAGCACCGCTTGGTCGCCGCGGTACGCCGCCGCGGCGCAAGTGGCTATACGCCCGCGGCGCCGGCTCCGACGGGTTGCAGTCGGGCAACCTGGAGGTCTACACCAACCTGTCTTGTGACCTGATCGACTGCATGTCATGCTCCGCGCCTCGAGAGACAGCCGCCGCAGAGGGCGATCCATTTGATCATGACGTTATTGATGTTGGCGGTCGGCTTGGTCCTGCTAACCGTCGGCGCGGAATCATTGGTACGCGGGGCATCCAACATCGCCACGCGCCTGGGTATCCCGTCGCTGATCGTCGGCCTCACCATCGTCGCCTTCGGGACCAGCGCGCCCGAGATGGCGGTCAGCGTGGCGGCCGCCTGGTCCGATCAGGCGGACATCGCGCTCGGCAACGTGGTCGGCAGCAATATCTTCAACGTCCTCTTTATCCTGGGGCTCTCGGCGCTGGTCGTGCCGCTCGCCATCGGCAGTCAACTTATCCGGGTCGACGTGCCGCTGATGATAGGCGCATCCATCCTGGTGCTCTTGCTCGCCTTGGACGGGCACATCGGCCGGCTCGACGGGGCGATCCTCTTCTCCGGGATCATCCTCTACACCGGCTTCCAGATCCGCCAGGGTCTGCGCGAGCGCACCTCCGCCGCCGACAAGGCAGACGCGGGCGACCAGAGCCTGTCGAGCACTCGCTGGTGGATCGATCCCCTGTGGGTGCTGGGCGGCCTGGTGATCTTGGTGATCGGCTCGCGCCTCTTGGTGACGAGCGCGGTGAGCATTGCGCAGGCATTGGGCGTAAGCGAGCTCGTCATCGGACTCACCATCGTCGCCGCCGGCACCTCGCTGCCGGAGCTCGCCACCTCGGTCGTTGCCAGCATCCGCGGCGAGCGCGACATCGCGGTCGGCAACGTGGTCGGCAGCAACGTCTTCAACATGCTTGCGGTACTGGGGTTGGCCAGCCTGGTCTCGCCCTCCGGGATTGCAGTCGCACAGCAAGCCCTGCAGTTCGATATCCCCGTCATGATCGCGGTCGCCGTCGCCTGTCTGCCGATCTTCGTCACCGGGCGCGAGATTGCCCGCTGGGAGGGTGGCCTCTTCTTCGCCTATTACCTGGCCTATACCGCCTACGTGGTCATGGCGGCCATGCATCACACGGCGCTGGATCTCTACGGCACCGCGATGCTCTGGTTCGTCCTGCCGCTCACCGGAATCACCCTCGCGGTCCTGTTCGCCAGGGATCACGTCAACGGCCGACGCAAGGCCAACGGCGGTTAAGAACCCCATCTCTGGGCAGTGCCGAGCTCGATTCGCCGTCAGGCGCTTGCCGGGGATCGCGGATAGCAGGCGACCTGCATTCGCCAGATAGCGCGCGAGGGACGGATCAACCGGACGATACCGCGGTCCTTCATCGAGCTACGGCGATCCCCTGGACATACCGATCGACCGCAATACTGATGGCGGGCGGCCTTGAGGCACAAAGGCAGGATCAACCCGCTCGCCTTACTTGCGCCAAAACCTCGGCGTAAAGAGGATCAGGAGCGAGAAGATCTCCAGCCGTCCGAGCAGCATGGTAAAGCTCAGGACCCAGATCTCGTAGTCGGTGAGGCTCTGATAGTTGGTGGCCGGACCGACCTGTCCGAGGCCCGGGCCGGCGTTGTTGATGCAGGCGATGACGGCCGTGAAGGCGGAGATGAAGTCCAGACCGCCGAAGATCAGCAGGAAGGTCAGCCCGACGATGCTCATGGCGTAGAGAAACATGAAGCCGAGGATGGCGAAGACCACCTGGTTCGGGATTGGAACGCCGCCCACCGTGACGGGGGCGGCCATCGTGGGATGGATCAGACGACTGATCTCGCGCGAGCTCTGACGCGTCAGGATCAGGGTGCGGATCATCTTGATGCCGCCGCCGGTGGAGCCGGAGCTGGCGGTCACGCAGGAGAGGAAGAGCATCCAGAAGGGCACGAAGATGGGCCATTGCGCATAGTCGACACTGACGAAGCCGCAGTCGGTCGCGATGCTGATCAGATTGAAGCTCACCTCGCGCAATGCGGTCAGGGCATCGCTGTAGGTGCCGACGATCAAGAGATAGAGCGTGCAGCCCAAGGTGCTGACCAGCAGAACCGCCAGCACGCCCTTCGCCTCGGCGTCGCGCCAATAAGCGCGCAGGCTGCGCGCCCGCCAAGCCGTGTAGTGGGTCGCGAAGTTGAGCGCGGCGATCACCATGAAGACGATGATCACCACCTCGATAAGCGGCGAGTGGAAGGCGCCGATGCTGGCGTCACGGGTCGAGAAGCCGCCGAGCGAGAGCGTCGAGAAGGCATGGCAAATGGCGTCGAACCAGTCCATGCCGGCCAGCTTGAGCGCAATGACGCAGACGATGGTGATCCACAGATAGACCGTCCAGAGGATGGTCGCGGTGTCGGCGATACGCGCGGTGAGCTTTGAGTCCTTGATGGGACCGGGAACCTCGGCGCGCAGCAACTGCATGCCGCCCACGCCGAGCAAAGGCAGGATGGCGACGGCGAGCACGATGATCCCCATGCCGCCCAGCCAGTTGAGCGTGTGGCGCCACAGATTGATGGACGGCGCGACCTGATCCAGCCCAACCATGACCGTCGCGCCGGTCGTGGTGAGCCCGGACATGGTCTCGAAGAAGGCGTCGGCGAAGCTCAACTGCTCGTGCAGCATGAGCGGCACGGTCGCGATCGCGGCCGTCAGGGTCCAAGCCGCGGCGACCAGGATGAAGCCGTCGCGGGACTTGAGCTCGCGAAGATGACGGCGTGTCGCGACGATCAGCAAGGCACCGACGGCAACGCAGGCAAGCAGGCTGGTCACGAAGGTCGCAAAGGTCCCGTCGCGGTAGACGAGGGCACAGCCGATGGGCAGCAGGTAGGTCAGGCTGAAAACCAGCAGCAAGCGTCCGAGCGCGTTGATGACCGACGGCAGGCCGGACATCAGAAGAATCCAAAGCCCACTTGGAAGTAACGCTCGACCTTGGGGACCAGGGATTTGTTGATCAGAAAGAGGATGATGTGGTCTTCCGCCTCGATGACGCGATCGTGATGCGCGATGATGACCTCGCGACGATCTGCGCGACCCGGCTCGGGACGCGGCCCGCGCACGATGGCCCCGACCGTGACCCCGGCCGGAAGATCCAGCGTGGCGATGCGCCGCCCGATAACCTTGGATGTCCCGCTATCGCCGTGGACGACCAACTCCATCGCCTCGGCCGCCCCGCGACGTAGGCTATGCACACGAGCGACATCGCCGCGTCGGACATGGGCCAGCAGTGAGCCGATCGAGATCTGCGCGGGCGAGATGGCGATGTCGATTCGATCGGCCTGCACCAGGTCGGCATAGGCGCGCCGGTTGATCAGGGCCAGCACCCGTCGCGCCCCCATGAACTTGGCGAGCAATGCAGAGAGGATGTTGTCCTCGTCGTCGTTGGTGAGGGCGAGAAAGATGTCCATGTCCTCGATCCCCTCGGAGGCGAGCAATTGCTCGTCGGTCGCATCTCCGATGAGCACGAGCGCGCGATCGAGGGCGGCGCCCAGGGTCTTGGCGCGGTCTTCGTTGGACTCGATGATCTTGATCTGGAAGCGGCCCTGTGTCGCGGTCGCAAGACGTTCGCCGATGTTGCCGCCGCCGGCGACGAGGATGCGTCGCGTCGGCCGCTCGCGGCGGCGCAGCTCGCTCATCACCTGACGGATATCGCGGGTCGCGGCCAGACAGAAGACCTCGTCGCCGGACTCGATCAGGGTGTCGCCGTCGGGGATGATGGGTTGATCACCCCGGTAGATCGCGGCGATTCGCGCGTCCAGGGTCGGGATATGGCGACGCAGGTCGGACACCGGGCGACCGACCAGGGGACCACCGGCGAAGGCGCGTACCGCCACCAGACTGACCAACCCGTCGGCAAACTCCAGCACCTGGAGCGCCTCGGGAAACTCGAGCAGCTTGACGATATAGTCGGTGACGATCTGCTCGGGGCAGAGACTGAAGTCCACCGCGAAGTTTTTCGAGTCCAACAGATGGGGATAACGACCGTAGTCGGCCGAGCGCAACCGAGCGATCTTGGTGGGTGTGTTGAAGAGCGTCGCCGCGGTGCGGCAGGCACAGAGATTGGTCTGATCGCTTTGCGTCACTGCGATCAGGAGCTCCGCGTCGGCCATTCCGGCACGCTCGAGCACCGCCGGCAGGGCCGCATTGCCGACGACAATCCGCAGATCCAGGCGGTCCTGAAGACGTGCCAGTCGCGGCAGATCGGTATCGACGACCGTGATCTCGTTGTCCTCCGAGACCAGGCTTTCGGCGACCGAACTACCGACCTGGCCGGCACCGAGGATCACGATTTTCATGCGACTGGGCCGACTCCATCAAGGTCTGGATAGGCTCCGTTACCCCGGGTTGCGGCGCGCGCTGCCCGCCCGAGGACCATGAAGGTCGCGAGCGGGGTGACTCAAGGCATGGTGTTGCCTGCCTCTGCACCCTCCTTGGGAACCGGAAGGAGATCGGCGCGACTCACCCCGAGCATGATCACCGTGGCGGTGGCGATGAAGATGGTGGAGTAGGTCCCGACAAAGACCCCGATGAGCAGCGCAAGCGAGAAGCCACTCAGGGCCTCGCCGCCGAAGATGTACAGCGAGACGAGAACAAGCAGGGTCGTGCCGGAGGTGATGATGGTCCGCGACATGGTCTGGTTGATCGCCATGTTGGTGATCTCGAGCACCGTTCCCTTGCGGACCTTGCGGAAACTCTCTCGGACGCGGTCGAAAATGACGATGGTGTCGTTCAGCGAATATCCGATCACCGCCAGAACCGCAGCCAGGACCGTCAGATCAAACGGGATCTGAAAAAGTGAAAAGATCCCGACGACAAAGAGGGCATCGTGCACGGTGGCTGCAATGGCACCGACGGCGAAGCGCCACTCAAAGCGCAAGGCCACGTAGATCAAGATGCCGATAAGCGCGAAGAGCACCGCGAGACCACCTTGCTCCCGAAGCTCCTCGCCGACCTGGGGGCCGACAAACTCGACGCGACGTAGCTCGACCTGTCCGCCGACAGCCTCGCTGAGCGCTTTGAAGACCTCGTCGCTCAGTTGAGCGCTGGCCTCTTCGCCCTCCTGCGGTGCGAGCCGGATCAAAACGTCGTTGAGCGCACCGAAATGCTGAATGGTCGCACCGGTAAAGCCTTTGGCCTCGAGGGCGGCGCGCACGTCGCTCAGCTCGGCCGGGTTCTGATAGCCCACCTCGAGCACGGTACCGCCGGTGAAGTCCAGACCGAGGTTGAACCCGCGTATCAGCATCGACAGGAAAAAAATCACCATCAACGCACCGGACACGATGACCCACGCTCGGCGCATGCCCATGAAGTCGATATTCAGCTCGTTGATGACACCCAGGTCTCTCATCGGAATCGCCCTTGATTTAGGGCGCTCTCGATATCGAGCGCCCTGGATTGTGATCGTCATGGGTCAAATCGCGTCCGGCGCGGCATGCACGGTTTCAGCGTGCGATCGGCTCGGCTTCCATCCCCGAGATTCGGAGAGGAACGCGATTTAAGTCCTTAACCCGTTTTCACCTGAACCGCGCGACGCCGAGACCTCGGGCGGCCTCGACGTCGCACCACACGCCGGGGTATCCAGCCCCGCGCAAGCAAGCGGTTCAAATGGCCAATTTCTTCACGCGCCGTCCGCCGTAGATCAGATTGATCATTGCACGCGAGCCATAGATGGCGGTGAACATCGAGGTCAAGATGCCGATGACCAGCGTCACGGCGAATCCCTTGATCGGCCCCGTTCCGAAGCTGAACAAGACGATGGCTGCGATGAGGGTCGTCACGTTCGCGTCGACGATACTCGAGAGTGCCTTGTCATACCCCGCATGGATACTGGCTTGCGGGGTGCTTCCGTTACGGATCTCCTCGCGTATGCGCTCGTAGATGAGCACATTGGCATCGACCGCCATACCCACGGTCAAGACGATCCCGGCGATGCCGGGCAAGGTCAAGGTCGCCTGCAACATGGACAGGATCGCGACGATCATGATCACGTTGGCGACCAGGACAACATTCGCCACCAAACCGAAGACGCGGTAATAGAGCGCCATGAAGAGCAGGACCAGCGCCAAACCCACCATGACCGACAGGAAGCCCTGGTCGATATTGTCCTGACCCAGGCTGGGGCCGATGGTGCGCTCCTCGACGATCTGGATCGGCGCCGCCAGGGCACCGGAGCGCAGCAAGAGCGCAAGGTCGTGGGCCTCGTTGCTGCCGTCCAATCCGGTGGTTTGGAAACGGCGCCCGAAGGGCTCGCGGATGGTCGCAACGCTGATGACCTCCTCGACCTTGCGGGTGCGCTTGACCGCCTCGCCGTCGACGACCTCGGTGGTGGTCACGTTCTCGATGAAGACGACAGCCATCGGCTTGCCGACGTTTTCGGTCGTGACATCCCGCATACGTCGGGCACCCTGCCCGTCCAGGTTCACGAAGACCGCCGGGCTTCCGGACTGACCGTCGAATCCGGCCGATGCGTCCGTGATCTGGTCACCGGTCACGATGACCCGTCGATTGAGCAGGATCGGCGTGCCATCGCGCTCGCGGTAGAGGCGGCTACCGACGGGGACGCGGCCATCGAGTGCATCGGCAACGCTGTGCTCGGTGTCGACGAGGCGATACTCGAGCGTCGCGGTTGCGCCCAACAGCTCTTTCAGGCGACCTGGATCCTGCGCGCCCGGCAACTGCACGACGATGCGGCGCTCGCCCTGCCGCGCGATGCTGGGCTCGGCCACGCCGAGAGCGTTCACGCGGTTGCGCAGGGTCGTAATGTTCTGCTGCAAGGCGAAGGAGCGGATCTCCTCTTGCTGCGCCGGGGGCAGACTTGCCGCGATGGCAAAATTACCGCCTTCGTCGAGGGGCTGAATAGCGAGATCCCGGAACTCGCTGCTCAGGGTCCGTTGAGCCTCGTCGCGCGTCGCTGCATCGCTGAATTTGACCAGGATGCGCGAGCCCTCGCGCGCAACGGTCAGATAGCGGATCTTGCTGTCGCGCAGTTCGGTGCGGAAGTCGCCGACGTATCGCTCGAGCGCTTGGTCGAGGGCGGCCTCCATATCCACGTCGATCACGACATGGATACCGCCGCGAAGATCAAGCCCCATCGACATGGGATTGAGACCGAGAAACCGCACCCAACCGGGCAGGTCGGCCGATAGCGTCAGCGCGGTACGATAACGCTCGGAGAGGGTCCGCTCGATTGCATCCTGCCCGGCCAATTGCTGCCCGGAGGAGGCGAAACGCACTAGCAGCTTGCCGCCCTCGCGTGTCTCGATGTCCTTGAATGGCGCGCCGGCGGTTTCAAGTGCGGCCCGCACCTCGGCGACACTGGCCTCGGTCACCTCGGAGCCGCGCGCCGCGGTGATCTCGATCGACGGGTCCTGAGAGAAGAGATTCGGAACGGCAAAGAGCAAGGCGCCGAGGATGACGCCCAGGATCAGGAGATTCTTCCACAAGGGGTATTGATTCATTGCAATTCCAGTCGCAACAGCGGGCGCGATCGGGGATGGGCCGGACACCGGCCGGCGCCAAAGAGGGCGCCCGCGCCCTGATCCGGAGAAGTCCGGTCCAAGACACCGCGGCGCACGAGGCACCGCGGCCGAGGTGCGGGCGAAGGGCTTACAGGTCTTTCAGCGTTCCTTTCGGCATCACGGACTCGACCGAGCTGCGCCGGATCTTCACCGCGACACCCTCGGCGATGTCGAGCAACGCAAAGTTGTCCCCGATGTCGGCGATGCGCCCGGCGATGCCGCCGATCGTCACGACCTCGTCACCCTTCGCCAAGGACTCCACCATCTTGCGGTGCTCCTTCTGTCGCTTGGACTGCGGACGGATCAGGAGGAAATAAAAGACGACCGCAAAGAGCACCAGCGGGAGCATTGCCAAAAAGGGGTCACCCGCACCCGCAGCGGCCTCGCCTTGAGCGACGGCATCGGAGATCAGGAAGCTCATCATTCATTGCCTATGGTCTGTGGGGATCGCGCAGTCGCGACCCGACGGTTAGTAACGAGGATGGGGCCCGCAAAGGCCGCTCAACCTCCGGAAAACTCGGCGCCGAATTATGGCATAGCGCGGAGCAAGTTGCAGCGTCGGGCAAGGCGCGTGCACGCGACGGGCATGGTTTCGAGATCGGCCCGACGTCGCCGCGGACCTTGGGCTCACGGGGACACGTCTCGGTTCACGCTGGATCGGGTGCTGCTCGCAATGCTTCGAACTCGCCGACGAAGGCGGCGTAGCGGCCTGCGGCGATGGCATCGCGCAGGCCGCGCATCAGGGTTTGGTAGTAGTGCAGATTGTGAATCGTCTGCAGGCGCGCGCCGAGGATCTCCTTGCACTTGTCCAGGTGGTGCAGATAGGCGCGGCTGTAATGGCGGCAGCAGTAGCAGTCGCAGAGCGGATCCAACGGACCCTCGTCGGTGCGATTCGCAGCGTTGCGGATCCGGACCTTGCCTTGGTGCGTAAAGAGATCGCCGTTGCGGGCGTTGCGGGTCGGCATGACGCAGTCGAACATGTCGATACCGCGCCCGACGGCGGCGACGATGTCCTCGGGTGTCCCGACACCCATCAGATAACGCGGTCGATCCGTGGGTAGCCTATCGCCGAGAAAATCGAGGATGCGCAGTCGCTCGGTCTCGGTTTCCCCGACGGACAATCCGCCGACGGCATAGCCGTCGAATCCGATGGTCATGAGTCCGTCCAAGGATTCGGCACGCGGGCCCTCGTGCATGCCGCCCTGGACGATGCCGAAGAGAGCCGATGGGTTGTCGCCGTGGGCCTCGCGCGAGCGTGCCGCCCAGCGCAGCGAGAGCGCCATCGAGGCCCGCGCCTGCGCCTCGTCGGCTGGATAGGGCGTGCACTCGTCGAAGATCATGACGATGTCCGAACCGAGTGCGCGCTGGACCTGCATGGAGATCTCGGGGCTGAGAAAGACCGGACTGCCGTCGACCGGCGAGCGAAAGTGCACGCCCTCCTCCGTGATCTTGCGCAGCTCGCCCAGACTGAAGACCTGGAATCCGCCCGAATCCGTCAGGATGGGCCGCTCCCAGTGCATGAAACCGTGTAGATCGCCGCAGCGGCGGATGATCTCGGTACCCGGACGCAGCATCAGATGGAAGGTGTTGCCCAGGACGATCTCGGCGCCGAGGTCGGTCAGCTCCTCCGGGGTCATCGCCTTGACGGTCCCGTAGGTCCCGACCGGCATAAAGGCCGGGGTCTCGACCGTCCCGCGCGCGAAGCTCAAACGACCGCGCCGGGCCAATCCATCGACGGCCAGGAGATCAAAGTCCATGCGTACTTACCTCGGGTCGCGCTGCGGTTCGGCGTCGAGCCAATCCAGAAATTGATGAAGGGTCGTCACCGTCAGAGCCGGCGGTGCCAGATCGTCCGGCCAGGACCGCCCGTAGCGATTGACCCAGACCGCGGTCATCCCGACCGCGCGTGCCCCCTCGACATCCATCCAGGGATCGTCCCCGAGATGCAGGCACTGGCTCGGCTCGCACCCGGCGTGCTCGAGCGCACGCATGAAGAGCGCCGGATGGGGCTTGGCGGCGCCCGCATCCGCGGCCGTGATGCTGCGCTCGAACAACCCGCGCAAGGGCGTTGCCTCCGGGTTGGCGGTGCCGTTGGTGAGCGACACCAAGCGGTAACGTGCGGAGAGCGTCCGCAGCACCGGGGCCACGTCCTCGAAGGGCTCGACACGATTGCGGTGCTCGTCGAAGAGCGCCAGCGCCTCCTCGGCCAGCCCGACCGCATAGTCGAACGACTCCAGCAGCATGGCCAAGGAGCGGCGGCGGATCTGACCCAGGTCGTGCGCGATCTCGGGCATGGCGTCCATCAGCTCGCGACGGTGCCGGCGCATGCTGGTCAGGTCGTGGGCCTCGGCCAGACGCGGCGCATGCCGGTGCAGCCAGCCGTGGAAAACCTCCTCGGCCGCTTGGATCACGGGCACGCAGGGCCAGACGGTGTCGTCCAGGTCCAGGGTGATGAGACGAAAGGATGGAGCGGGCATGGCTCTATGCTGCACGGGTTGCGCCGATTCGTCGACCTCGACTACTTGGCCAAGAGGGCCGCATGACGCGCCCGGAGCTTGGCCAGCTTGGGCGAGATGACGACCTGACAGTAGCCCTGGCTCGGATTGCGGCGGTAATAGTCCTGATGATACGCCTCGGCCGGGTAGAAGGTCGGGGCGGGCTGGACCTGCGTCACGATGGGGTCCGACCACACGCCTTCGGCGTTCAGCCGCGCGATCACGCGTTCCGCGATCTCGCGTTGCGCATCCGAATGATAAAAGATCACCGAGCGATACTGGCTGCCGACATCCGCGCCTTGGCGGTTCAGGGTCGTGGGGTCGTGAATCGTGAAGAAGACCTCGAGGAGTGTCTCGAAGTCGATCCGGGTGTCGTCGAAGCCGATCTCGACCACCTCGGCATGACCGGTCGTACCCGTGCAGACTTGATGGTAAGTCGGCTGCGCGCCCGGGCCTCCGGCATATCCGGAGACCACGGACTGCACGCCCTCCACGTCCTGAAAGGCCGCCTCCAGGCACCAAAAGCACCCGCCGCCGAGTGTCGCTGTTTCAATCGCCATCGATCTTCGCTCCCGTTGTGTTTCGTCACGGCGCCGCGCCGCACGCCGAGCCCGCGTGATTCAAGACGCCGCGCCGCGGACTCGTCTCGCAGGGACAGTTTGGGGCGAGGCCGATCCCGCAACAGCGTTGTCCGGAAATCGGCCTTTAGAACCGGAATCGAGACCATCACGAAGGGGTTGACAAGAGAAACGGTAAATAAGAAACTAATGATGTACTGAAGCTTCGCGCTTCGGTGCACTCCTCCATCCTCCTTTGGTGGTAACTTCTAAGCGCGACGCCCGTCGCGCTTTTTTTTGCCTGACGCTCGACGATGTCGACTACCCCCTGTTCGGATTCCCGGCCCGACGCACCACGGCCGTGAGGACTTTCATGAAAGGCGTCCCAAGCCCGACCGACCCCGTCGGCGCGCCGCCAAACCTTTGAGCAACGCGTCGGCCTGGTCCAATTTGCCATCCCGGATTACCAGATTGGCCAAATCACAGCGTGAGCGCAGGTCATCCGGATGGTCGGCAACGACCTGCGCCAAGAGTTGCTGCACCTCCGTGTACCGACCGTTGTAGGAAAGGATCGCAGCCAGATTGCGCTTGGCGACAGCATGCTTGGGTACCCGCGCGAGGAGTTGAGCCAGCAGGGCTTCGGCGCCGGCATCATCGGCCGCCTTGAATCGTGAAATCGACTCGTTGAGGAGTTCCCGCAGATCATCGGGCAGATCCGCCCCAAGGAGCGGTCTGTCGCGCATCGTCGGGGCCCTGGCACTCACGACCGCTTTCATGCTGCTGCCCGCGGGCGAAAACGGACACGGGATCAAGGGGTTGATCCAAAAAGTCGAGGCCGCGCCGCTGACTCAGGTAGCGGCGCTGTTCGAGCGAAGCACGGATCAGATCCTCAGCACTCTGCAAGAGGCCGGGTCCAGCGTTCAGGGCGCGCAGCATTCCGTCGCCTCCATCGCTGCCGCCAACGGCTCCGAGCCGAAGGTGCTGCTGAGACTGCTGCTTGATTGAGGTCGAGTGACGGATGCGGTTCCCTGATTCGTTAGACGAAGGTCGCGGGACTTCACCGACTGCGACAATGCGAACGACGCTGCTCGCGGCGGTGAGTGGGTTGCTCTTGCTTGACCATCACGAGTTCCTGATCGACATTGCGGATGGCAAGAGACCGCTATGCGTCCGGAACGGTCGCCCAGGACGAGGCGCCGAGCGGCAGGTCCGGGTCGGTTGCTGCCCCAACTGGAATGTGGGTGTTCGGCGGGGTGTGAGATTTCCTGACACCCGCGAACCGGCTCGGGCGGATTTGTGGTCTGAGGCGGGAGCGGCCGATCAGGTGCCTCTTATCTCCGCGTGTACTCATTTCTCGGGGTCGGCCCGAAGCGCCGTTTACCGGCGCTGCTCCGGCGACCTGCCTACGCTCGTTGCTGCCGCTGAAGGTGGGGTTTCCGGGAGGCTGCGCCTCACGCGGAACCGACACCGGCGAGGTAGGCGAGGTAGGCGAGGTAGGAGCAGTTCAGCCGAAGCTGAGGTATGGTGAGCAAGCCAAGGGGTCTGCTGGTGAATTCCGGCAGGCAAGAACCACCTTTAAGAAAGTCAAGATCCATTTGGCTCTTCCCCTCAACCAAGCTCCATACAGAGCTTGTAAATCGGACATGACCGTACGCCATGAGTACAAGGCTCGCGCAGAAGCATGCGATCAAAGGTTCTCGGGAATTTGAGCTTGTCGATGACGAGGTTCGGTACATCATCAAGTCGCCGCTCAGAATGGAGTCTTTGAGCGTCGTTTTGAACGTCTTGGACCCTGAGCCTCTGATATCGGGTTCGACGCTTTCGTTTGTCAGCAGGGTGAACAGAGAGCCACTGGTTGAGTTGTTTCTCGATGAGCCGGACAGGGAGACCTTTAATCAGTTCGTGAGCACGATGCGGCGACGGATTATCGAGGAGGATTTCGGCCGGCTTCGCGTCCCGGATAAAGGCGTCGATGTCAACGTCGACCGAGTCACTGAATCGATTGATATGCTGTGGAGATACGTGGACCCGCAGGAGATCGCTGCCTTGCTTGATGCCTTGGAGGAGCTAAAGCAGACGCCGGATGACCTACACTGCCTGCAACGCGTCGCGGAAGCATTCAATGAGCTCGGTATTGCGCAAGGCCAGGTGCTGCTCTATGCGCCTTACATCAATTTCCTGTTGTCGGGGGCCGGTGCAGAGAGTGACCGCGCAGACACCGAGAAGTAGTCCGATCGACATCTCCTTTCACGACACGATCGCTTCTCTAATTCGAGATCAGAATGACTGCAAAAGTAGAGATCTACGGCACAAGTAACTGCAGGAAATGCGTTGATGTTCGGGCGCTGTTGGACCGATACGGCATCGAATATGTCGACCATATGATCGATTTGATGTCGCTTGAGAAAGACGAGATGTTCCGGCGCTGCGGGCTCAAGTACTACCCCCAAATATTCATCAACGATGAACATCTCGGGGGAGAAGAGGAGTTGATTATGCTGGAGGCCGACGGCCGGTTGCGGACGCTACTGGGTTTGCAAGAGCGGTCTTAATCCCGGATTCGAGACTGACGTCCGCGAGAGGGATGTGAAATTTCCTGACACCCCCACGCGGTTCGTGGGGATGTCCGCTCTGGGTCGTGACCGATCCGTCAGTCGCCGGGCGGCGGGTGACCGGTATCAGGAGCGGACGCCGCCCGCTGCGGCACCGATAACCATTGATGCTGCAGCCCCATTATTGAAAACAGGTGGCTCGACTGACAGCAGTCCGCGTCGTCCGGACGGCAATCAGCGCCCTCGGCAGCAAGCCCGATGAGCGTGCGCAGCGGTCTCCGCACCGTATTATCAGCCCGTCACCAACCCGGTTCACAAGCGCTCGGAGCGCGATGAAGGTCCAGCCGGCAATCCGCCGCCGAGCTTGAGGGCGTTGCGGATCCCTTCAATTACATCGTCGCGATGCTCTTCGCGATGTGCCGAAGCGTCATCGGGGCGCTCGGCGAGTCCGTCCGCGATCATGGTGTCGATGGCCTGCTCGGCACGAATCCAGTCGGCATCCGCCGCGCCCGGGGCGAAACCCCGATGCTCGGCGAGAAAATAGGCCGCGATCTCGACCATCTTGCGGCGCTCTTCCGTGGTCGGCGCGCCGGGCGCCTGTAAGTTCGTCGGGTGCATCGACCGAGACCCCTGATGTCGCCCGATCCGGGCTGTTGGTGATGTCCCGATTATGCCATCGAGGCAGGTGCGGGTAGATCACCCGATTTCATTGAAATCCACGGTCGAGCGACGGCGAGCGGCGCGGTACCATGCGCACCTCGGGACGACGTGCGCTCGCCCGTCGTCCGAACCGATTAAATTGGCCGTCACGAGGATGCTTCCATGGGCTCAGCAACGCCTTCCTTCGTCCGGAGGGCCCTCATCGCCTTCACCAGCTTCAACCGTATCTTGAAGGATCCGGGCTTCGCCCGCGCTGTCGGGGCGCTTGCCAAAGGCGAGGCCGAGCACGCCTTCGCCCGACCCGCAGCGCCCGCTCCGGTGCCTCCGGCGAGTGCTGCGCCGGATTCGGCCTTGCTTCTGCTCGGTCTGCTGCAGAAAGAGGGGCGCCTGGTGGACTTTCTGCAGGAAGATCTCAAGGGCGCCTCCGATCAGGAGATCGGCGCTGCCGCACGCATCGTCCATCAGGGCTGCCGGGGTATCCTGAACACACACCTGAAGATCGCCCCGGTGCGCCAGGAGCCCGAGGGCAGCCGCGTTACACTGGCTCCCGGTTTCGACGCCTCTGCCAATCGACCGACCGGTAACGTCCTCGGAGATCCGCCGTTTCAAGGGACGCTCGTGCATCGCGGCTGGCGGGTCACGGACATGGACCTTCCCAAGACCACCGGCGGACATGACCTGCGCATCCTCGCCGCCGCGGAGGTGGAGCTGTGAGCCACTATCGCTATGCCGTCGGCATCGATCTGGGGACCACCCATTGCGCCCTGTCGTTCGTGGATTCGGACAAGAGCGAGGGCGAGAACATCGTTCAGGGTCTCGTCTCCATCCCGCAGCTGATCGGGCCGGGCTCTGTCGAGGCCCGCCCCCTGCTGCCGTCCTGTCTCTATCTGCCACATCCCGACGAGCTCAAGGCTGCGGATCTTGGCCTGCCCTGGCAGACCGACGCCACCCGCATCTGCGGCGAGATGGCCCGCAACCAGGGCACCACGACGCCGATCCGTCTGGTATCAAGTGCGAAGAGCTGGCTCTGTCATCCGGACGTCGACCGCAAGTCCGCGATCCTGCCGGCCGGTGCACCGGACGAGATCCCGCGGATCTCCCCGTTCGATGCGACCGTGCATTATCTCGCCCATCTGCGCGACGCCTGGAACGGGCAGTTTCCGTACGACCAGCTGAGCCGTCAGGAGGTCACGGTCACGGTGCCGGCCTCCTTCGATCCGGCCGCGCGCGAGCTGACCGCCGAGGCGGCCCGTGCAATCGGCATCGAGCACCTGGTCCTGCTCGAAGAGCCGCAGGCCGCGCTCTACTCCTGGGTCAACGACACCAAGGGCGCTTGGCGGCACGAGGTGCAGGTCGGCGACATCATCCTGGTGGTGGACGTCGGCGGCGGGACCACGGATTTGTCGCTGATCGCGGTCACGGAGCAGGACGGGGCGCTCGAGCTGACCCGCGTCGCCGTCGGCGAGCACATCCTGCTCGGCGGCGACAACATGGACCTGACCCTCGCCCATCTGCTGAAACAGAAGCTGGCGAAGAGCGGCGTGGAGCTGGATCGCTGGCAGCTGCAGGCGCTGACGCACGGCTGCCGCATCGCCAAGGAGTCGCTGCTGGCCGATGCCGATCTGGAGAGCATCCCGGTCGTGGTCCCGAGCCGCGGCTCGCGTCTGATCGGCGGCAGCATCCGTACCGAGCTCACCCGCGAGGAGGTCCGCTCGACCCTGATCGAGGGCTTCTTCCCGGCGGTCGCCGCCGACAGTCGCCCGGCCGTCCGCGCACGCGGCGCAATCACCAAGGTCGGCCTGCCCTACGCGCAGGATCCGGCCGTGACCCGTCATCTGGCCGCCTTCCTCGGCCGCCAAACCGGCGCGACCGAGGACCTACAGGGCTTCGTGGCCCAGACACCGGGCGCGAGCTTCCTGCATCCGACCGCCGTGCTCTTCAACGGCGGTGTCTTCAAGGCGCAAGTCCTCCAAGAGCGCGTGCTCGAGGTGCTCAACCAGTGGCTGAGCGCGGAGGATGCGCCCGTGGCCCGCCTCCTCGACGCGCGCGATCTGGACCTAGCCGTCGCCCGCGGGGCCGCCTTTTATGCCCATGTCCGGCGTCACGGCGGGGTGCGCATCCGCGGCGGTACAAGCCACTCCTACTACGTCGGGGTCGAGAGCGCGATGCCGGCCATCCCCGGCATGGAGCCCGAGATCCAGGCACTTTGTCTGGTGCCTTTCGGGCTCGAAGAGGGGTCGGATCCGGTCGCGCCGCCGCAGGAGTTCGGCCTCGTGGTGGGCGAGCAGGTGCGTTTCCGCTTCTTCGGCTCGAGCGTCCGGCGCGAGGACGAGGTCGGCGAGCTGCTGGAGGAGTGGCGCGAAGATGAGCTCGAGGAGCTCGCCGAGATCCAGACCGTCCTGCCCGCGAAGGATCACAAAAAGGGCGAGGTCGTCGCGGTCCGGCTTCAGGCCACGGTGACCGAGGTCGGCACCTTGGAGCTGACGGCGATCCCGGTCGACACACCGGACGAGCACTGGAACGTCGCCTTCAACACGCGCGGTGGCGGCTGACCCGGAGCCTCGGTTTCCTGCTTCGACCGGCGTTTAAATCAGGCCGCAAAACTCCTCGGCATGACCTTGCCCTGAGTCTCGACATGCGCGCCGCTCGTTTTCGCGCCGACGCCGCCAGCTCGTTTGCGGGGATGGCGCCTGAGCGGCAACCGGACCTGCCGGCGCCGATCACAGCAGCAGATGCAGCTCATCGAGCCGGTCGCGATGCGAGAGGAGCACCCGCCTTTCATCCGCGCTCATGCACGAGCGGCGATTGCTCTGCAGCAATGTATCGTGGCGGTCAGCGTAAAATGGTGACTGCACGCACGGCGGTCTCTTCCCAGTGGAGCTCGTCGCTTTCCGGAGACAACGGCCTCCTAACGTACGCTCAATTCCAAGCGAAAAACGATTAAAGACGCTGAAGACAGTCATCCTTGCCATGAAATCTCTCAGAGTCTGTTCCCGGCTTTTTCGGCACAACGTCGACGGACGCACGCGATTCAGGGCCCACTGCCGCGAAGGGCTCTCGCGCAAGCGCTGCAGCATGCCGCAAGTGCGGGCGGTGTTTGGAGCCTCGTCGCGGTCGACCGAATCTTGCCTCGCTTATCAAGCGGCGGAGACGGCGTGAGCGCACCGCTCGACGTGCGCCCACCGCGAGCAACTCGCCGATTGTTGGTTGCGGCGCTCGGCCTGATCGGCGCGGTGGCCGTCGTCGTCGGACTCGTCGGAGCGCCTCTCTACGGCGATGGTGGATGGTACTTCGTACGAATCGTGCTGACCGGCGAGCCGCTGATTCCGAATCTGCGCGTGAGTGCCGCACTCGCGCAGGTGCCGGTGCTGCTCACCTGGCGCTTCTCCGATGACGTACTGGTGCTGCGGCACGCGTTCTCGCTCGGCTACGCCCTGTTGCCTTGGGCATCGCTCGCCATCGCCTGGTGGCTGGTGCGGCGGCGCGCGCCGTGGCTCTGGGCCTATCCTGTACTCGGGCTTCTGGCCTTGCAGCTCAATTTCTCGGGCGTGTCGGAACTGATGGTGACGTTGCACCTGATCTGGCCGTTCGTGCTCGCCGCGCTACTCTATCCCGAGCGTATAGCCACCTTGGCCTACGGGCTCGTGCTGGGGGCGGTGCTCGTATTTCTTCATCCGCTCTCTTTCACCGCAGCGGCCCTGCTCGCGCTGCTGGCGGTCACCATCGCCCGGCGCGGCGCGGGGCTTGACGCGCGGCGCTGGTACTGGATCGCCGGCTGGTTCGCCGCGGCGGCGTTGGCGCGCTTGGCCTGGACGATCACCGGCCTCACCACGTATGAACGCGGCCGCTTGGCCCCGGAGGCGGCCGCGGGTTATCTGCTGCCGGCGACCGACCTGCAGCTTGGATTCCTGATCGGCATCGGCCTGCTCGGCCTCGGCTGGACGCTGCTGGTCTTCGCGCCGCGGCAGCCTTGGCGCGGACGTCTCACCGCCTTCCTCGCCCCGGTGGCCTGGCTGCTGCCGCTCGCCGCGCTCGGAATCGGCGCCGGCTTTCTGCTCGGCGAGGGCATCCGGCTCAAGGTCGGACTGAGCTTCGTGCTCGGTTTAGGGCTGACGGTGCTCGCCGCACTTGCGGTACTCGCTGTAGAACAACGGAGCACGCCGCTGTCGCCGGCCGTGGGCGGGCGAATGCTGCGGCAACTGATCGCGGCGGCGACGGCAGCGATCCTGCTGCTGGCGGCGGCCCGCTCGGTGGCCTGGTGGACGGCGACGCATGGACTGGTCAACCTGACCGCGAGCAGTCCCGAGACCTGCATCCCGTTCGGCCCCGAAGAACCCTACGCCATGCAATGGCCGTGGATGGCGATCATCGACGACTGGGCGGCGCCGTTCAACGCGTTGGTCTTTCGCGGTGACCCGGGGCTCCGCCCGATCGCGTTGCTGTTGAAGCACGACGCCTGCGCGCAACTCGCCGAAACCGGCATCGTGCACTTCCCGGGCTGGGTCAGCCTCCCGCTCCCGGCGCTCGAAGCCCGATTCGGGCCGCTGCGCCGTTGAGGTTTCATCAAGCCCCTCAGATCGGCACCCGCGATCACCATCCCTATCGCATTGGTGTGCTTGACGTCCTCGTGGTCCAGTGGGCGGGAATCTCGGTGATCGGGATCGATCCATGGCGGGTAAAACCTGGCGGTCTTCAACGCGCCCGCCGCCATGCGGCGAGCCATGCGATAGCCGCTATCGCGGATGACCAGCTCCCCGCCTCCCAATCGAGTGCCTCCAGGCGCAGCCTGGCCACCTCGCCCGGCTTAGGTAGGCTGCGGGGATCGCGCCGGCACGGCGGCCGGACCCACCGGCGCCGACCACAGCAGTAGATGCAGCTCCTCGAGCCCGTCGCGATGCGAGAGGAGCACCCGCTTCTCAGCCGCGCTCAGGCTATCCGGCCCCTCGTCCTGGAGTTGGAAGATCAGACCCTCGAGATAATGCCTGCGCCGCCGGTTGGGGATCTCTTCCGGCAAGAGCGATGCATGCAGCGCATAGGCGCATGGATCAATGACGGCGCGATACCAGAGATCGCCGACGATCTCCTCCGAGCCCCGTTCACCCGAAGCAGTGTCTGCCGAGCATAGGGCGCTTCCGGTGTTCTTCATCTGCTCAGTCAGCAGCTCGAGCACGCGCGGTGGGTCGTGCTCCTCGGGCGTCAGGAAGAGTCCGAGCGCCCTCGTCCGCTCGCCGGGCCAGACCCGACTGGTCGCCATCGAGACCGGGATCGCGAGCAGGAGTCCGGCCAACACAGGCGTGAACCACCAGAAGAAGGCCGGGACGTAATAATAGGTCAGCAGCCCTGCCCCGACGGCCAACAACGTATGTCCGCCGTGAGCCCCGAGCGCCTCCGTCAACCCGGTCCCGTGATCGCCCCGCTGCTGCGGCGGCCAACCGACGACCTTGCGCAGCAGGATCGAGGCGACGAACTTGCTCTGAAAGAGCATGAGCACGGGTGCATAGAGGACCGACAGCAGACTCTCCAGCACGACGCTCAGCGTGGCGCGCGCCAATCCGCCGTGGGCTGCGCCCAGGCGCGGGCGCGCGGCAAGCAGGACCAGGGCGAACAGCTTCGGCAGAAAAAGCATGGCCAGCGTAACCCAGAGGACCGTGGTCATCTCGACCACATAGGAGACGGGCCAGATCGGCCGGAGATAGTCGCCGAAGAAATAGACGGGCACATCCAGGCTATTCAGATACGCCTGCAGGCCCGTGAGCAGCAGAAACAGGAGCCACAGCGGCGAGGCCATGTAGGACATGACCCCCATCGCGAGGTGGACCCGATTCAAGGGCCTGAAGCCGCCCGCGAAGACGAGCCGGGCATGCTGGAGGTTGCCTTGGCACCATCGGCGGTCGCGCTTGGCATAGTCGATCAGGGTCGGAGGGATCTCTTCGTAGCTTCCGCCCAGATCATCGGCGAGCCAGACCTTCCAGCCGGCGCGGCGCAGGAGTGCGGCCTCCACGAAGTCGTGACTCAGGATCTCGCCGCCGAACGGCTCGTGCCCGGACAGCTCGGGCAGTCCGCAATGGGCCGCGAATGCCTCGACCCGGATGATGGCGTTGTGTCCCCAGTAATTGCTGGTATCGCCCTGCCAGTAGCTCAGCCCGGCGACGAAGATGCGCCCGTAAAGGCTACTGGCGAACTGCAGGACACGCGCAAACAGCGAGATCCGGTTGACCGGCACCGGCGGAACCTGGATCAGTGCGACATCCGGGTTGCGCTCCATGCGCGCGACCATCTCCACGAGTGTCTCGCCGGACATGAGACTGTCGGCGTCGAGCACGATCATGTAGCGATAGCGCCCGCCCCACTGCCGACAGAAATCGGCCAGGTTGCCGCTCTTGCGGCTCGTGTTCTCGACCCGGTTGCGATAGAAGATGCGCTCGGGCAACCCTGCCTCGACGGCCCATTTTCGCCATTGCAGCTCTTCTTCGACCCAAATGTCCGGGTCGCGCGTGTCGCTGAGGACAAAGATCTCGAAACCCTCGGCCTGTCCTGTCTCCTGAAGCGATCGGTCGATCGCACGCAGACCCGCGAAGACCCGCTCGGAATCCTCGTTGTAGACAGGCATGACCAGGGCCGTTTTGAAACCCGAACCGGGCGTCGACCCGACGGCGCGTGCGCTCGGAGGTGGCTCATCCTCCCGCACCAGCAGGCGGATGAAACCGATCGCGGCGGTCCAAAAGGAGGCGCTGATCCAGAGGATCAAGATCGCGTAGAGCAGCAGGAGCGCGAACTCGAGCGGGGTGATGCCGCCCTCTTGAAAGACGCCGCTGAGCAAGCTCATGGCGCCGAAGGTGGTCAACAACACCAGGGAAAAGAAAAGGATCCGACGATAAACGGGGTCGGAGCGCCCGCCCGAGGAGACGCCCTTCATAGGGTTTGTCCGAGATTCATACGCCGCCGATGAAGCGATCCGGGGAGCATACGGTGCAGCCGTCGCGCGAGCCGTCGAAAAAGGCGATAACAACAGGGATCGATGCGTTGCGTCACCATCGCCAGAGGCGCCGGATCCGGAACAGCGGCAAGACTGCTGGCTCGGATACGCTCGCTGATCGGTCGATCCCCCGTGGTCTGATCGCCGCTCCGATTACCGAGGTGGGGCGTGCGGCCCGACCAGACCCCGACCCAACCGGGCACCGCGCCGCCCAGGACAACCGCACGGGCCACGCCGCGCATCGACCCCGGCACGTCCGGACCGAGCTCGGCCGCCAGCCACTCGTCGAGCAGCTTGGACGCCTCCTCGATGCCGGTTTCGACGGCGTCGGCCACCAGGTTTGTCTCCACCTGATGCTCGAAGCGCACGCGAATCGCCGTCATCAGGCGTTCGAGATCGCGCGGGTCGCGAACCCCGAGCGCGCGCAGATAACGGGCGACACGCGGTGCCGCTTGCTCCCAATCGGCCGGCGATACGGCGACCGGCTCACCGGCGTCGAGCGACGCGTGCAATCCATCGCCGACTTGTGTAGTCACTGCGGAATCCATTCGAAGCTCCAAGTCTCCGACAGCACGTCGTTCCCGTCATAGAGGAAGCCGCGCAGCTCCGCCGTTCGACCGCGCTCGGGTGTCAGCTCGAAGAACAGACGCCAACCGCCGGTTTCCGGATTGTGCTGCGCGATCGGGGGAGACAGCTCGCCCGAGGTCGTGGTGACGGTCGCCATGACCGGGGTCTCGGCCGGCAGCTTCGAGAGGTTCTCGCCGACGAAATCCACCACGAACTTGCGACGATTGGAATCAAGCACATCCGTTCCTGCAGCGCCGATGCGGGTCGCCAGGGTCCGTCCACCGGTCAAACGCTCCTCCGGATCGGCCGAATATCTCAGGCGATAGGCGAACTCCATCTCGTCTCCCGCTTCGACGCGGCGCTCCGGTGTCCAGAAGGCGACGATGTTGTCGTAGCGCTCCGAGTTGCTCGGGATCTCGACCACCTCCACCACGCCCTTGCCCCAGTCGCCGATGGGCTCGACCTGCGCGCTCGGGCGATTGTGGTAGTGGGCCTCGAGGTCCTGATAGTGAGCGAAGTCGCGGTCGCGCTGCAACAGGCCGAACATCCGTGGGTTCTCGACCTGGAAGGTACTGATGCGCAGACCGAGCGGATTGATCAAGGGGCGCCAGATGCGCTCGCCGGTCCCGGTCTCGATGATAAGTCCGTCCGAGTCATGCACCTCGGGGCGGAAATCATCCATGAACCGCTCGGTAAGCTCGCCGTGCATGAACATGCTGGTCAAGGGCGCAATACCGACCTTCTCGACCGAGTCCCGGAAATAGAGGTGATTCTTGACCTCCATGGTCGTCTCGAGGCCTGGCTTGATCACGAACCGATAGGCCCCGGAAACACGCGGGCTGTCCATGAGGGCATAGACCCTGATCTCGACCGCGTCCTCGGCGGGTTTTTCGATCCAGAACTCGCGAAACAGCGGGAACTCCTCGCGGGTCGAAAGACCGGTATCGATCGCCAGACCGCGCGTGGTGATCCCGTAATTCAGATTCTGAGCCACCGCACGGAAATAGCTGGCCCCGAGGAACACCGCGACCTCGTCGAAGAGATCGTCGCGATTGATGGGGTAGAGCAGACGCAGACCCGCGAATCCCAAGTCATGCGGGATCTGCTCGGGGACCACGTTCTTGCCGTAATCGAACAGCTCGGTCGAGAACTCGACCGGTGTGACCTCCTCCCCGTCGATGAGATTGATGGTCACTCGGTCCTGGAACATGAATCCGCGATGAAAGAACTGGACCTGAAACGGCAGACCGTCGCCGCGCCACAGGGAGTGATCCGGTCGAAAACGGATATCCCGGAACCCGTCGTAATCGAGCGATGCAAAGGCTTCGGGAAGCTCGGGCGCATCGCGTTGGTAAGGCGCCTGCGCCAGCTCCGCGGCACGGCGCACGACGTTTGCAAAGGTGAAGGCACCGGGCACGCCGGCATCCTCCGGCGCTGCAGCGGGCTGGGATACGGCCTCTCCCGCCAGCGTCATCGCCAAGACGACGAGCAGGCCGGCGGAGATTCGTTTGAGGTCGCGAGATGCATTCATAGTCGGAAGCGCCAGGTTGTCCAGTGAGAGATGCCGGTCAAAGATCGTTAAAAAGGTTGCTCGCGGCGGAATCGTCGATGCCGGGTGCTGCGCCCGAGCGGTCCGGAAAACCGACAGCGCGAGGCACGGCTCCCGGCCGCGACCCTGCATCGTGGCCGTCGAGGATGGATTCGGATCGCTCGCCGCGGGCTCGCCGTCGACGCACGGACGCCGCGGAGCCGACCGCTCGGCCGACCCGCGGTGAGCACCGCGAAGATGAGGATGACCCTGGCGTGCGACGCGGTATCGATCCGAAGCGCAAGGCCCCGATTCCTTCTCCACCGCCATCAATCAGGTCAATATACGCGCACATCTTAAGCGAGCGTCGAGTCCGCGTGAAGCCCCCCGAAAGAGGTCGCGACGCGGGCCATCCCCGTTCGGGTCAGGCGCCGACATCGCCGCCGTCGGCGGCTCGTCGCCCCATCTCGATCTCGATGGAATAGAACCCCCCGGAGGCCGGCAGAAGGATCCGCGCGGTCCCCGCCGAGAGCGCCGCAGCCTGCCCGTCCAGACGAGCCGCGACGACCTCCGCACCTCCATGCGGATTCGCCACCCGAATATCGCAACGGGTCGCCCCGTCGGGGAGGCGGTAGAGGATTCGAAACCCGGGCCAATCGCACGGGATACAAGGCCGAATGAGCAGCGTGCGCCCCGACTCGACACGCAGCCCGAGCACCGACTCGAGCGCAGCCCGATAGAGCCAGCCGGCAGAGCCCGTATACCAGCTCCAGCCGCCGCGCCCGACATGCGGCGCCGCGCCGTAGATGTCGGCCGCCACCACATAGGGCTCGAGCCCGTAGGTGGCCAACCGCTCGGGTGAGCTGGTGTGCCAGACCGGAGTGAGGCGTTCGAGCAAAGCGGCCGCGCGCTCGTTGTGACCGAGCTCGGCAAAGGCCATCACGGCCCAACAGGCCGCATGGGTGTATTGTCCGCCGTTCTCGCGCACGCCCGCCACGTAGCCCTTGATGTAGCCCGGATCCTGCGGCGTATCGACGAACGGCGGCGCAAGCAGGCGGATCAGACCCAGATCCTCGTCGACCAGCTCGGAGCGCACGGCGGCCATTGCCTGCTCGGCCCGGGCGCGATCGACCGCACCAGAGAGCACCGACCAGGCCTGCGCGAGCGCATCGATCCGGCATTCGCTGTTGGTGTGCGAGCCGAGCGGAACGCCCTCGTCGTCGTAGGCGCGGCGATACCAGGCCCCGTCCCACCCGGCGTCTTCCAGCGCAGGGACCAGCGCATCCCGATAGGCGCCGTAGGCGGCGACGCGCGCTGCGTCTCCGCGCCTTGCGCAGAGGGGCAGCATGTCCTCGAGGATGCGATACAGGAAGAAGCCCATCCAGACGCTCTCCCCGCGCCCGAGACGCCCGACACGATTCATTCCGTCGTTCCAATCACCCGTCCCCATCAGCGGTAGGCCGTGTGCGCCGCGCGTGAGCGAGCGGTCGATGGCCCGACAACAGTGCTCGTAGAGATCGGCCGACTCGCCGCTGTCTTCGGGCCGAAGGTAGACCTCGTCCTCGCTGGGCGCGAGCAGCGGCGCCGTCAGAAAAGGGACGGACTCGTCCAGGATACCCGTGTCGCCCGTCGCGCGGATGTAGTCGGCCGTCACGAAGGGCAGCCAGAGTAGATCGTCCGAGAACCGGGTGCGCAGCCCCCGCTCCAGAGGAGCGGGATGCCACCAGTGCAGCACGTCGCCCTCGCGGAATTGATGGGCGGCATGCAGCAGGATCTGGGCGCGGGTCAGATCCGGGCGCAGACCGACCAAGGCGGAGGCATCCTGCAACTGGTCGCGGTAGCCGAAGGCGCCGCCGGACTGATAAAAGGCCGAGCGCGCCCATTGGCGGCAGGCCAGGTTCTGGTAGGTCAGCCAGCCGTTGAGCATGAGATCGATCGCCGGGCTCGGGGTCTCGACCCGGAGCGCGTCGGTGAGGTCGGTCCAGAAACCCGTCACCTCGGCCAGGGCCTCGGCGACCGCATTCGCACGGCGATAGCATGCGAGCAGGGCATCCAGCTCCGCCTCGTCGAGACACTCCCCGAGCAGGAAGACGCATTCAGCCGTCTCGCCGGGAGCAAGATGGATCCTCGACTGCTGCGCGAAACAGGGGTAGGGGCCGGCGCCGACGGCATCGCAACTGGCGTCACCGCGGAGGTCGGCGCCGGAAAGGACTGCAGCCGGCGAGACGAGATCGCGGTGACGGCCGATGAATGCGGCGCGATTGCAGCTGAACCCGACCGGCTCGACCCGTCCGCTCGTAACCAGGGTCGCGGCGAAGACGATCGCGCCGGCGAAATCGCCCGCGGCCGGGTTCACTGCGCGCAGGATGTCGCGCTCGGGATCGAACGCGGTCTCGATCGCCCCCGGCGCGCTCGGCTGACTGCCCAGCACCAGCTGCTGATACGAGAAGATCGAGAGCGTGCGAGGGCGCGTCCCGCGATGGGTCAACCGCAGGCGCAGGATGCGAACCGGGTCGCGACGCGGCACGAAGAGCGTGACCTCTTGCACCAGGTCCTTGTAATTGGATCGAAACGCGGAGTAGCCGAAACCGTGGCGGACCTCGTAGGCAACCGGCGCCGGGCGCGGACCCGGCAGGGGCGACCAGACCTCGCCGACCCGCGAAACCGCTGCTGAATCGCCCTCGGTCTCCTCGCGCAGATAGAGTGCCTCGCCGTGCGGATCGCCGACCGGATCGTTGAACCAAGGGGTCAGCCGATTGGCCTGGCTGTTGCGGCTCCAGGTATAGCCCGCCCCCGTCTCGCTGACCAGGAACCCGGCGCGCTCGTTCGCGACCACGTTGATCCAGGGCTGAGGCGGGCGGTGCAACGCGGTTCCGTTCCAAGGCAGGCGGATCACATAGACACGACCATCGGGCGAGAATCCACCGTGACCGTTGAAGCATCGCAGGGCCTCGCCGTCCCGGTCGATCGCGTCCGTCTCGGCGCACGGCGACACCGTCGTCGTTGCCGACCCCGGAGCCTGCGGCGACCACCGCGCCGGGGACCGGGCGTCGCGTCCATCTCGAAAGGGTCGGATCAGATCCAAGGCCGCCTCGCGCCCCTCCGCCGCCCCGGTCAGGAAGAGGATCTCGTCTTCCCCCTCGGGTGCGAGCTCGACGACGACGCGCTGTGCGAGGATCGGATCCAGGACACTGCCGAGCGCACCGGACAAGGGCTCCGTGCCGATCAAGGCCGCTGGGGTGTGCAGACTACCGCCGCGTCCGAGGAAGAGCCGACGGTCGGTCTCCCAGCCGATCGCATGCGCGCCGGCAACGGCGTGGACCAGCCAGGGCCAGCGCTCCTCGGCGGCACGCGGCCGGCGCCGGGCCAAGAGGGCGCCGGATGCGGCGTCGCGATCGGTCTGGACGAAGAGCTTGCTGAAGGCCGGGTGTGCGGCGTCCGCGTTCGGGTCGTTCACGACGACCTCCAGATAGCTGGTCACCTCGATGCGCCGCGCACGCGCGGAGCGATTCTGCAGGCTGAGACGGCGGCACTCCAGGTCGGAGCCGGCCTCGACGCCGAGGGTGAGACTGGTCAACAACGCCTCGGTTTCGCGTTCAAGCTCGACGCGTGCATCCGGACCCTCGCCGATCGCGCGACAGCGGTAGAGCTGCGCCGGGACGCGGGTCGGCTGATAGCCCGCAGACCAAAAACGCCCGGTATCGAGGTCGCGCAGATACAGGACCGAGCCCAGGTCGTCGATCACGGGATCCGCCCGCCCGCGGGTCAGGCCGATCCAGTGCCATGAGGAGACACCGCTGCCGACCTCCGAAAACGACACCGCATAGCGCCCGTTCGAGAGCCGATACACGAGCGGAGGCGCGACCTGCGGTCGGTTGTAGCGATCAGTGTCCATCGTTGAGGTTCCTGACAGGCGTCATCTAAACCGCGTCCAGAGCGACATGCGTCGTTTTCATTGTTCGTTTAGCTTCGGAGATATCCTTGATCCCAGTGAGACGCGGTTTAGAATTTAAGATTTTGAATACTTTAAACCGCGCCGGCTCCGACAGTCGTCGGAGCCGGCGCGGCCAAGCCATCCACCAAATGACGCATACCGCACCGGGCGCGGTTTAAAGACAACTTCGGTCGGCACAGCCGCGGCTCAGGTCACGACGACGCGCGCCGGCAAGGCCCGGATCACCAGCTCCGTCGCCGTGACCTCGTCGGCCGGCTCGCCGTTCACGCGGACCGAGCGCGACGCGAGATCGAGCGGCGGGGCGAAGCGGATCCCGCCCGGCGGGATCCGGTCGAGTCCGGAGAGCGTCAGCTCGAAGGCATCCCCCGCCCCGCGCCCGAGATGCAGGTCCAGCAGGCCATACCAGGTCGGCAGACCGATCACGCTCACCGGACCTTCGTCCAACCAGCCGAGCGGAATCCCGGCACAGACCACGAGCGACCCGTCCGCCTCGCGCTCGTAGGCGAAGAGATCGCGGAAGACCAGGACATACTCGGCACTGATCCAGGCATGCGGCAGGTCGCCCTGATGGCCGGGCGCGCGCGGATCGCGCCAGATGATCTCGGGCCACTGATGCCAGGCCGGCGGACGCAGGTCGGCAAGGAGGACGCGCAGCACCTCGTGGGCCTCGCGGCGGCGTCCGAGCCGGACGAGGGCTCCGACCGCGCGGACCTCGTAGGGACTGTAGTTGGTCCAGTCCACGCCCTGGTCGTGCATGGCGCGAAAGCGATTCAGAAGCTCCTCGAAGGTCCGCCGCAAGGCCGCCTCCGACAGGTGGTGGCCCTCGTCGATCAGGGTCAAGGCCACCGCGATGGCGGTCGGGTCCGGGTCGGCCCATTCCACCGATCCGGGGATGAAGTCGATCCCGCGTTCGGACATGGTCAGCGCGATCGAGGCGTAGAGGGTGCGGCGAAAATCCTCGCAGAGCGCGCTCAGACGCGCATGCTCAGCCTCCTCGCCGAGGATCTCGGCGAGCCAGGCGGCATCCTTGAGCCCGCGCACCGCCCAGAGATCGTCCCAGTAGGCGTGCACCGGCTGGGCGAGATAACCCTCGTGGCTCACCGACTCGGGCAGAAGACCGAAACAGGCGCGGCGCTCGGGCGTGCGCTCCGCATCGGTCAACCGACCGGTGCGCAGCTGCTCCAGATAGGCGACGGCGCGACACACGGCAGGCCAGAGGTCAGCCGCGAGCTGTCGATCGCCGGTGAAGCGCACCGGCTCGGCAACGGCGAAGATGAATTCGCCGAGGCTGTCGTGCTCGGGCAGCCAATCCGGGCCTTTGTGGTCGACACAGCAGGGCACCTCGCCGGCCTCGGTCTGAAACCCAGCATACCAGCGAATAAAGTCTGCCGACTCGGTCCGGCAGCCCATCCGCAGCAGCGCGGCGGACATGACCGCGCCGTCGCGGATCCAGGAGCGGGTGTAGCGACGCGGCCCGGGTTGAAACGCGGGACCGTCGCGGTTGATCAGGATGTGGGCCAGCGCCGTCTTGGCGGTCTCCGCGAGGATGCGGGCCGAGGGCGGCAGCGTGAAGGCAACGGCGCCGAGCCGCTGCGACCAGTCGCGCACCGCCTCGGCAAATCCTGCGTCCGCATCGAGCCCGTGCCCGAGACGCAGCGCCTCCAAGTCCGACCCCGCGCGGTCTCGGGCGAAGGGGATCGCGATCAAGACCTCCTCGACCCCGCCGGGCGGGAGCACCCGATCGAACCGCAGCGCACCCGAGGCGAAGCCGAGCGGATCCTCCGCCGCTTGGTCCGGCGGGAGCCGGCCGAGGGCGAGCCGATCGACGATCGCTCCCTGATCGAAGGTCGCCGCGCCGAATCCGCTCGGCGCGCTCAACGGGATCAGAACCTCCTCGTCGTTCACCCGAACCCGACCGTCGCGATAGGCCAGCCGATGGATCGGACTCACGCCGCCGATGTCGGCATCGCCCTGCCACGGCGGCGAGACCTGGAAGGGGCGCACCGCGACGAAGAGTGTGGCCGCGACCGGGGTGTCGCGCCGATTCTCCAGGCGATACCGTGCATAGAGCACCCGCTGCCCGAGCGCGCCGGCCGCAAAGGCGGTGATCGCGAGGACGAGACCGGCCCGTGTTCCGGTTACGGACGGGATCGGCAGCTCGCCCTGCTCCAAGCCAGGGACCGGCGCCAGCTCGGCCCAGCCGAGCAGACCCTCGTCGACGAACAGAAAGGGCTCGAGCGACCAGCCGGCACCTTTGCCGGCGCCGGGTCCGACCTCGATCAAGCCGTCCTCGTTGAGCAGGGCCGGAATCCCCCCGTCGGGGACATCCACCGCCGTCCAGTAGGTCTGCTCGCGATAGAGCCAACGCGGATAACGCCCGCGCGGCGCGCGCTCGGCCACATGATGGAAGAGCTCGTTTGCAGAGCGCGAAAAGGCATCGGGCTGAAGCTCGATCGAGCCGAGTGCCGGATAGACGCCGTCCGGCCCCGGATCGAGCGAGAGCCGCAAATAGCGCGAGGAGGCGTTCGGCAGGCCGACGAAGCTGCAGGCCCCGCCGGCACGGGAAGCCGAGTAGAGCAGGCGCCAATCCTCCCCGTCGTTCGAGGCCTGCACGTGGAAGGCGCGCTCGCAGGCCGGGGCGTGCGCGGGATCGCTCCAGTGCAGGATCAATCCGCCGTACTCGCATTCGCGGCCGAAATCCAAGTTCAGCCATGCCTCCCCGCAACCGCAGCCGGCGCGCCAGTCGGTCGCGGATCCGCAGTCGAGGACAGCGTCCGGCGGATGTTTAGGCAGGGCGGCCGATGCCGTAAGCGCGGGCGGCCATGGGGGGGTGCGGTCCTCCAGACGAAGATCGGCGATGCTCAGATGGCCTTGCCCACCGGAGCCGGCGACGATCGCGATCTCGATCGCACCGATCTCGCGCGCCACACCGCCGCCGGCCGGTCCCCAGGCGAAATCGATCAGACGGCTCGGGATCTCGAGGACGTGCCAGTCGCCGTCGGGCTCGAGCATCTCCTGGCGGTAGCGCCAGACGTTGGTCCCGCCCGGATCGACCAGCTTCAGCTCGAATCCATTGGGCGGCATCGCGCCGCACAGGGCGAGCCGAAGACAGTAGGCCGCCGGCAGCATGAGCCTTGCCGCACGCCGGGCGACAACGAAGCCGCCACCGCCGTGGAAGTCGAAGTCGAGCCGCAGCGCCGATCCGTCGGGACCGGTGTCGGACTGCAGCCGGAGCTGCGCCCGTCCCGAGGCGTATGCCTGCCAACGCGAAGGGTCGACGAGGTCATCCGGTATCTCGATCGTCATGGGCTGCGGATCCCGCGGGTGGGGGTTGAAGGGCGTCGGTTCGGGGGTTGGCGGGATCGCGTCGAGGATCCCGCGCAACCGATCACGCAACCGGTCAGGGCGTAAGGCTATACTCGCGCCCGGCCAGCGTCATCCGCGACGTTCGGCCAGTGTAGCCGGAAGGGTCGTCGTGCGCTCCGCCGGCACTCGCTTCTACGCTCTCGAAGGCCCGGCTCCACCATGATTGCACTGCGCACAACCATCAGCCGCACCACCTGGAAACGCTTCCTCGAAATGCTCGCCATGCTGGCGCGCTCGGAGGTCGGCGGCAAGGCGAAGCTTCTGTTCGCCCTGTTGATCCTGCTCCTGTTCGGGATCAACGGCCTGAATGTGGTCAATAGCTATGTCGGCCGGGATTTCATGACGGCCATCGAGAACAAGGACATGGGCGGCTTCACGCACTTTGCCCTCCTCTACGTCGGCGTCTTTGCGCTCTCGACTCTGGTCGCGGTCTATTTTCGCTACAGCGAGGAGCGCTTGGGTCTGGTCTGGCGTACCTGGCTGACGCAGCGGGCCGTGGAGCGTTATCTCGAGAATCGGACCTATTTTCGCCTGCAGGACACGGGGGACCTGGCCAACCCGGATCAACGCATCAGCGAGGATATCCGCTACCTCACCGCTACGACGCTCTCGTTCGTGCTCCTCTTGCTCAACGCGAGCTTCACGGTGATCGCCTTCTCGGGCGTGATGTGGAGCATCAGCCCGCTCCTGTTCGTCGTGGCCGTTTCCTATGCCGCGCTGGGCTCGTTCATGACGGTACTCCTCGGCAAACCGCTGATCCGTCTGAATTACGACCAGCTCGACAAGGAGGCGAACTTTCGCTCGCGCCTGATCCATGTCCGCGAGAACGCCGACTCCATCGCGCTCCTGCGACGCGAGGCCAGGCTGAAATACCAGCTGCTCGAGCGCCTGGCCGATCTGACGACGAATTTCCAGCGCATCATCCTGGTGAACCGCAACCTCGGATTCTTCACCACCGGCTACAACTACATGATCCAGATCATCCCGGCCTTGGTCGTCGCCCCCTTGTTCATTAAGGGAGAGGCCCAATTCGGCGTCATTGCCCAGTCCGCGATCGCCTTCGCCCACCTGCTCGGCGCCTTTTCGCTGATCGTCACCCAGTTTCAGTCGATCTCTGCCTACACGGCCGTGATCGCTCGTCTGGCGGGGCTGCGCGAGGCGATGGGCGAGGACCAAGCGCCAGGGGCACCGAACATCGAGATCTGCAACGACTGCGACCGCGTTGCATTCGAGGCACTGACGCTGCGCTCGCCGCGCAGCGGGCGCGACCTGGTCAATGCCTTGTCCGTCTCGGTCCAGCGCGGCAAACGCCTCTTGATCATCGCCCCGAACGAGTCGGCCAAGACGGCCCTGTTCCGCGCGACCGCCGGACTTTGGGACGCCGGCGAAGGGCGCATCCTGCGCCCGAACGACCGTGCACTCATGTTCCTTCCGGAGCGGCCCTATCTGCCGCCCGGGACCTTGCGGCAGCTGGTCACGCCGAGCGACTCCAACGGCTCCTTCACCGACGAGCGCATCCTCGCGACCTTACGGGCGCTGAAGCTCAAGCCCGCGCTCGTTCGGGCGGGCGGGCTCGACACGGAGCGCAACTGGAACGAGCTGCTCTCGCTCGGCGAGCAACAGCTTCTGGCGTTCGCACGGGTGATCCTGGCCGAGCCCGCCTTCGTCATGCTCGACCACCCGACCCGGGCGCTGAGCGAATGCCAGATCGACGAGCTGCTCGCGATGCTGCGCGAGCGCGGGATGACCTACATCACGCTCGGCGACGAGGACGACGATCCCGGCGCCTACGACGAGGTGCTGCTGGTCGCCGAGGACGGCAGTTGGAGCGCACAGGCATGAGCGAGCACGCATTAGAGATGCCGACCGAATCGCCGCCAAGAGGCTTCCTATGGGGCGCGGCCACCTCGGCCTACCAGATCGAGGGCTCTCCGCTCGCCGACGGGGCGGGGCCGAGCATCTGGCATCGCTTCGCTCACACGCACGGTCGCGTCTTAAACGGCGACACCGGGGATATCGCCTGCGACCACTACCGGCGCTGGCGCGAGGATGTCGCCTTGATGGCGGCGCTCGGTCTGAACGCCTATCGCTTCAGCGTGGCCTGGGCCAGGGTCCTCCCCGAGGGCACCGGGCGGGCGAATCAGGCGGGCCTGGATTTCTACCGACACCTGGTCGATGCGTTGCTGGAACAGGGGATCGAGCCCATGCTCACGCTCTACCATTGGGATCTCCCCGAGGCGCTCGACGCGCGCGGGGGATGGGCGAGCGACGCGAGTCCGGGGTGGTTCGCGGACTATGCGCAGATCCTGTATCGCGCCCTCGGCGACCGGGTCCGCCTCTGGATCACATTGAACGAACCCTGGGTCATCACGGCAGGCGGCTATCTCTACGGCGACCTGGCCCCCGGGCATCGCAATCCGCACGAGACGCCGATCGTCGCGCACAACCTGCTGCGCGCCCATGCCGCGGCCTTGGCGAGCGGTCGTGCCGAGGGGATCGAGCAGATCGGGCTCGCCGTCAACCTCGAGCCGCAGTATCCGGCGAGCCCATCGGCAGACGACATCGCCGCGACGGCACGCCGCGACGCCTTCATCAATCGCTGGTTTCTCGACCCGGTCTTCCTCGGCCGCTACCCCGCGGAGATGGAAACCATCTTCGGCAGCGCTTGGCCGCGGCACAGTACAAGCGAGCTGGACGCCTTGCGCGCCCCGCCTGACTTCATCGGCGTGAACTATTACTCGCGTTCGGTCGTGCACGCGGATCCGACCGAGCAGCCGGTCGGTGCCCGCCCTGTGCGTCAAGACGCACGCCCGTACACGGCGATGGATTGGGAGGTCTACCCGCAAGGACTGACCGACATCCTCCTCTGGATCCAGGGACGTTACGGCAACCCGCCCGTCTACATCACGGAGAACGGCGCGGCCTTCGACGACCCGCCGCCGGTCGCAGGTCGCCTCCACGACCGGCAGCGCGTGGCCTATCTGCGCACCCATCTGCGCGCGGCCTCCCGTGCGCTGCGCCGAGGTGTCGATCTGCGCGGCTATTTTGCCTGGTCGCTGCTGGATAATTTCGAGTGGAGCTACGGCTACGCGAAGCGCTTCGGCCTGGTCCACGTCGACCCCGTCGATCGGCAACGGCTGATCAAGGACAGCGGTCGATTTTATCGCGACGCGATTCGCCGTTACGGCCGCCGCCCGCGGCACGGCGACCTGACCGCAAGGGGCTGATTCGGCTCGGGCCGCGTCCCACGGGATCTTCGATCGAGACCTTCGGATGCTGTTCGCAATCACCGGTCCAAAAACGCCGGGGCGTGACGCCCGGGTTACACTAGTCCACGGCCGCTGAGTCGTACCCGGAACGAACACCGCTGCAGGAAGAAATCAGGCATGGCGAAAAAGCCGACTGGATCCAAACCAACCGGATCGAAAAGGGACGCCGCACGCCGCGGCGCATCCAAGCACACCGCATCCAAAACCGCGGCAACGAGCCCTCCGCCTCGGCCCACGGGCGAGGCACAGGTCGCCGCGGTCAACTCGGGTTCGGCGGTGCCGGACCAGGGCAAATCGCCCCCGGCAGGCACGCCCGAGCGCAAGGCGCCCGAAACCGAGACCTACCCTGCCGTGGTCTCGGCACAGACTGCCCGGACAACGACCTCCGCCCCGCAGCCTCCGACCGACTCGGTGCCGAGGCCGGATGGAGCACGCCTGCCGGTCGAGTCGGCGGCGGGCGGCGAGGCGACGTCAGAGCCCGAACCGAAGACCGAGCAAGCGACACCGTCGACCCGCAGCTCGACGCCCGCGGCATCTCCGCCACCGCCGCCGACGCGACCCCGACCGACACGCGACCCGGAACCGTCGCCGATGCCCCTGCCGGAGCCTGTGCCGGAGCCCGAAAATCCATCGGCACCACCACCCGAGCCGGTCGTCGAGCCCGAGCCCGAGCCGGAACCGGAATACGAGCGACCACCC
>NZ_DATITZ010000206.1:0-8573 GCF_035467215.1 Thiocapsa sp.
AGATCCCCTTAAGCGCGAGGTTGTTGGCCTCGGTCCCGCCGCTGGTGAAGACGATCTCGTCCGGTGCGCAGCCGAGCAGCGCGGCAACCTCGGCGCGAGCCTGCTCGACCAACGCCCGCGCCGGTGCGCCGGCCCAATGCAGGCTGGACGGATTGCCGAAGGCGTCCGCGATTGCTGCCTGCATCGCCTGCGCAACGGCCGGGGCGATCGGTGTGCTGGCGTTGTAGTCGAGATAGATCCGGGTCAAAACACCAAGACCCGATCCGCCGCCAAGGTCGCCTCGGCCAGCGCTTCCATGGTGCTGCGGCGCGTGCCCTCGATCAGCTCGGCATCAGTGATACCGCGCGCATCCAGACAGGTGCCGCAGAGCAGGACATCGCCGCCGCGCGCGATCGCCTTCACCATCAGCTCCAGGTTGTAGTAGCCCTGCGGCACCTTCTGCCCGGACTTGGCGCAGGCGACGGCATCGGCCATGAGAAAGACGGTGACATGGGTGTCCTTCCCGGCGAGTGACTTGGCGAGGCGTAAACCATTGAAGCTGCGCTCGGTGCCGTAGGGCGGATCGTTGAGGATGAACAGAACCTTGGACATCGGTTACTCCTGTGGTGGTGTTGCGGTGTCCGGGCAGGCGTGTCTCTGCGCGGACGATGGGTGTTTCGGAGCCGGTCGACCCTGCAGTCGGATCGCCGGACGCGACAGGAGGGCGAGTGCCGAGATCGGTTCGAGCGCGATTGAGCCGGTTTGCTTACGGCCGAGCATCCGGCGGCTGCTCCTCCCAGCGCCGCCGATTGATCGCATAGTCGGTCACCTGCCCGATGAAGGGCAGCACCAGCATCCCGTCGAGCCGATCGACCCGGCGTGGATCGCGATGGTCGCGAATCCCGATGGTCATACCCTCGTGGCCGGCCCGCGGCTGGTCACGGTAGGTGCCGAGCAGGCGATCCCACCAGGACAGGTTGAAGCCGAAGTTGGAGTTGGTCTCGTCGTCCTCGATCGAGTGGTGGACGCGGTGCATGTCGGGCGTGACCACGAACCAACGCAAGGCGCGGTCGACCCCGGGCAGCAGACGCACGTTGGCGTGATTGAACATGGCCATGCCGTTGAGGATGACCTCGAAGAGGATCACCGCGACGACCGGCGGGCCGAGTGCGGCGATGGCCGCGAACTTGATCAGCATCGACAGGACGATCTCGATCGGGTGAAAGCGCGCGCCGGTGGTCAGGTCGTAGTCCAGGTCAGCGTGATGGACCCGATGCAGCCGCCACAGCGCAGGCACGGCATGGAACAGCACGTGCTGCACCCAGACGACGAAGTCGAGCACGACGACGGCAATGAGCACCGCGAGCCAGCCCGGCACATCGATCGCGTTGAGCAACCCCCAACCCTGCGCGCTCGTAAAGAGCGCCATCCCGACTGCTGCCGCGGGAAACAGGATGCGCAACACGACCGTATTCAAGACGACCAGCCCGAGGTTGCTGGTCCAGCGTTGCAGTCGGGTCAAGGTCCGCGCACGGCGTGGGGCGCGAACCTCCCAGATCGCCATGAGCGCGAAGATGCCGAAGAAGAACGCGAGGCGGATCGTCGCCTCGTGGGTCTGAATGAAGCTGTCCAAAGGGTGTGCCTCCGACTGCCGGGATGGCCTGATGAGATCGATATTGGCAGATCGCAGATCGACTATCAACCGATATGTTGAATGTTTTTAACTACCGATTCAGGGGGTTTTTCCGGTCTTGTTATCAAGCTCGGCAGCGCCGCCATGCGTCGCACGCCGGCGATCGACGTCGTGCCCGATGAATCATCTGAACCACCGAGTGCTTAGCTGGATACTGTTCCTAGACCATCAACCATCACCTACTAACTTGCGAGAAACAGATGATGGAAGCACAACGATTTCTCACCATCGACGACCTGCTAACCTGGCCCGGCGACGAGCGCGTCGAGCTGATCGACGGCGAGATCGTGCAGCGGCCGATGAGTCGTTTCGAGCATGGGCTGGCGCAGTCGGGATTGGTGGAAGAGACGATTCCCTTAAAGCGTCTAGGCGGCTCGGGCGGTTGGTGGATCGTCCCGGAGATCAGTGTTCGTTACAATGAACACCACTGTCCCAGCCGCGACCTAGCCGGCTGGCGCAAGGCGCGGCTGCCGGAGCGCCCGTCCGGCATCATGACCGTGCTGCCGGACTGCGTCTGCGAGATCCTCTCCCCGGGCCACGAGCACAAAGACACGGTCAGGCACTTCCTGCGCCTGCAGCGTGCGGGCGTTCCCTTCTATTGGATCGTCGCACCCGAGGACCGGGCACTGATCGCCTATGCCCTGGATGCCGGCGGATACCGTGCCGTGTTCACGGCCGAAGGCCCGGACGAGACCTCCGCCAAGGTGCGCATCCCGCCGTTCGAAGCGATCGAGATCGACTTGGGCCTCCTGTTCGGCGACCTGGCATAAAGCGGCAACCTCTGCTTCCATTCCGGGTTTAACCTCAACCACTTGGAAGCCGCCCGCTTCCGAAGCACGCATCAAGACGCGCGCTGCCGGGTCTATAATCGGGTCAGCTCGGAGCCATCCACCGCAACGCTCCATAGGAGGCCATGATGTCCGTCGCACCCCAACCGCATCTTTCGTTCGACGACTGGCTCGCCATCGAGCGGACCGCGACCGACCAACGCAGCGAATACATCGCTGGCGAGGTCTTTGCGATGGCCGGCGGCACCGAAGAGCACAATCTCATCGTTGCCAACATGGTCCGCGAGCTCGGCAACCAGCTCAAGGAACGACCCTGCCGCGTCTACCCGAGCGACATGAAGGTCCATATCGCTGCCGCCGACGTGGGAACCTACCCGGACGTGATGGTGATCTGCGGCGAACGCGAGTTCTACGAGGGCCGGCGCGACATGGTCACCAATCCGACCTTGATCGTCGAGGTCTTGTCGGACTCCAGCGAGGCCTACGACCGCGGCGACAAGTTCCGGCATTATCGAAGCCTCCGGAGTCTGCAGGCCTACCTGCTGCTGTCGCAATATCGAATGCAGGCGGAGCTGTTTCTCCGCCAACCGGACGGGACCTGGAGTCTGAGCAGCTACCAGGATCCGTCGGATTCCATCCCGTTGCGCGTCGTCGAGGCGGAGCTGTCGCTGGCCGAGGTCTACGACAAGGTGGAGCTGTCGCGGTAGCATGAACCGCCTACTCGTCGGCCTTTCCCTGCTGCTCTACCTGACCATCGCCGAAGGTGGCGGCGTCGGCGCCGGGGGCCACGAGGGCGCGCATGCGGCAGCGCAGACCTCGGCTGCCTACCCGCCCGAGTTGCAACGCCGGCTGGCGGCGGCGCTCGCGGCCAAGGGACCGGACTACCGCCCGCGCACCGAACATCTGCTCCCCGATGGCCGGCCTCGTTACACCAACCGCTTGATCCTGGAGGATTCGCCCTACCTCATCCAGCATGCGCACAATCCGGTGGACTGGTATGCCTGGGGGCCGGAGGCGTTCGAGCGCGCCCGCCGCGAGAACAAGCCGGTGTTCCTCTCCATCGGTTACTCGACCTGCCACTGGTGCCATGTGATGGAGCGCGAGAGCTTCGAGGACAGCGCCATCGCCGAGCTTCTGAACAGGCATTTCGTGGCGATCAAGGTCGATCGGGAAGTCCGCCCCGACATCGACCAGGTGTACATGACCGCCGTGCAACTGCTCACCGGCACCGGCGGCTGGCCCATGTCGAGCATCCTCACGCCGGAGGGCGAGACCATCGTCGCCGGAACCTACTTCCCGCCCGACGACTTCAGCTCACTGTTGCAACGCGTCAATACCCTGTGGCAAGCGCAGCCGGAACAGATGCGCGCCCGGGCGGCCGAGATCGCCCGCGCCGTCGCCGCGGCACTTGCCGTCGACGCCCAAGCCGCCGAGCTCGGAGACCGGATCGTCGATCGGGCCGTCGCGAGTCTGCTCGACCAGCATGACGCGCTGCAGGGAGGTTTCGGCGACGCGCCAAAGTTCCCGCAGCAGCCGCGGCTCGCGCTGTTGCTCGACCAGGCGCTGCGCCGGGACGACCAAGCCGCCCTGACGGCGGCCGTCTTCACCCTGCAGAGCATGGCGCGCGGCGGCATCCACGATCAGGTCGGCGGCGGCTTCCATCGCTACGCGATCGACAACGACTGGCTGGTGCCCCACTTCGAGAAGATGCTCTACGACCAGGCACAGCTCGCGCGCCTTTATCTGGCCGCCTGGCGTCTGACCGGTGACCCGGAGCTGGCACGCGTGGCCCGGCGCACGCTGGACTTCGTGCTGCGCGATCTGACCTCCCCGGCGGGCGGCTTCTATTCCGCCACCGACGCAGAAAGCGAGGGCGAGGAAGGACTCTTCTTCCTATGGACGCTGGACGAGCTGATGTCCGTGCTGCCGCCCGAGGACGCCGACCTCGTCATCGCCCTCTACGGAGTGACCGAATCCGGCAATTTCGAGGGGCGAAACATCCTGCATCTGCCGGTCGCGCCGGAGCCGTTCGCCGCCGCCCGCGGTTTGACCCCGACAGAGCTGTGGAAGCGCATGGACGCCATCAATGAGCGTCTCTACCGGCACCGAGAGGAGCGCCCGCATCCGCATCGGGACGAGAAGATCCTCACCGCCTGGAACGGCATGATGATCGCCGCACTCGCCGAGGTCGCCGATGCCTTGGGCGAGCCCCGCTACCTGAGCGCTGCCGAGCGGGCCGCCGAGCTGCTCTGGAGCGAGCAGCGTCCGGCGCCGGGTCGAATCAACCGCGTCTATCTCGACGGACGCACCGCGCAGCCGGGGCTCCTGGAGGACTACGCCTTTCTCGGACAGGCCATGATCGCGCTCTATGACGCCACCGGCGAGCAGCTCTGGTTGACGCGGGCCCGCGAGATGGCCGAGGCACTTTGGGAGCGCTTCGCCGATCAGGGCGAAGGCGGTCTCTTCATGGGCGAGGCCGCCGAAGACACGCCGCTGATGACGCGGCCGAAGGAGGTCACCGACGGGGTCATGCCGTCCGCCACCTCGGCGGCCCTGCAACTGCTGGCGGAGCTGACCCGGCGCACCGATGAGTTGGCATACGAGCGGCACGCGAGCTCGCTGTTGGCGAGCACATCGGGCCGGGTCGCGCAGGTGCCGAGCGCCTTCCCGGCGCTGCTGACGGCGCTGAACCTGATGCGCCACGGCGACACCGGACACCTGCAATACGCGGCACGGGGCGCCGTGCGCGCCGACGCCCGCATCAGCCCGCGTGACGATGGCAGCGCAAGCCTGGTGATCGAGCTGACCCTGCGACCGGGCTGGCACGTCAATGCCTACCGGCCACTGCAGGACGAGCTCATCGGAACGACCCTGCGCACGAGCGGGGAAAGTGAGGACTGGCGGATGGCGACGCCCGCCTACCCGACCCCGGAGATCCTCCGCCTCGGTTTCCAGAGCGAGCCGCTGGCGGTCTATCAGGGAGACGTCCGGATCGAGACGACCCTCGCGGCAAACCCGCAACAGCGGGCCGATCCCGGCGAGGAGCCAGGCGTATGGCTACCCTTCGAGCTGCGTCTGCAGGCGTGCAGCGACGCGATCTGCCTGGCCCCGGAGACCCTGGTCCTACAGGTTCCGCTGTCTTTCGCTGAAACAGCCCGCTTCGGCACGGATTGAGGTTTCAGTGTCCTTTTCACTCTGCCGCTAAACCGCGTCCAGAGCGAGATGCTCACTTCACGAGTGAACTCGACGTTTGGTGCATCCAAGGCCCTTGGCGGGGACGCGGTTTAGAATCATGTATTTTTTAATCTCTTAAACCGCGCCGGCTCCAGCGGTCGTCAACTCCGCCGAGGCCGATCCCATCCAAAAACATCGCATACCGCGCTGGGCGCGGTTTAAAGCGTCGGCCGAGCGACGGTAGCTCGTCGGGCGCCGAATCGGGGTCTTTCGCGGGACGCCGTCAAGGCTTCGGGAGATAGGGCACAAGCTGCTCCACGGCCGCTGCATCGTCGAACTCGGTGCCGCCCACGGCACGGATGATCACCCGACCTTCCGGGTCGATCACGAAGCTGGTGGGAAGGCCCTTCACGCCCCAGTCCTGAGCAGCTTGTGAATTTGTGTCGAGCAGGAGCGGAAAGGTCGGCGCCGGATCCAGTTGACCGGTGAAGGCGAAGACAGTGTCCATGTCCTCGCCGACGTCTACCGCGAGGACCATCAGACCGCGCTCCTTGAACTGCTGATACAAACGCTCCATCGACGGCATCTCCCGACGGCACGGCGGGCACCAGGTGGCCCAGAAGTTCACCAAGACCAACCGGCCTTTGAAGTCGGCGAGGTCGTGCTCGACCCCGTCGATATCCTCCAGACGCAGCGGCGGCGCCGGTGCGGGATCCTCGATCACGGTGAGTCGGTGGCTCAGGGGCGGCAGATCGGCGGCGGCGCCGGCTCCGACGGTGCCGAAGCAGAGGAAAAGGACCGGCAAGACCGACAGGCCTGCGTGGATCCGGTCATTCGGTGCAAAGAACATCGTCGAGTCTCCCCTCGTAGGTTTGGTCCGCGATCGTCCAACGAGCAATCAAATCGAAGCGACTGCCGGACGGAAGCCCCGTGGCCAACATGCCTTGATTCCACTCCCCGGGCGCATAGGACTGCTCCGATGGGAACTGGGCCCAGCGGAAGGCGAGACGCGCCGAATCGGGCACGCCGCGCGCCGTCCATTGCGCCAGCCAGTCCTCCAACGGCGGAAGGGGACGGACCTCGTCGTTGTGTTGGGCCTCCCAGTCGGACAGGCGAAAGTCGATCTCGCCGGGCGCAGTGTCGTTGCGCAGGACGGTCATGTAGACGCAGGCATCCGCAAAGACATCCGCATCGGCTAGGTCGAACCCGCGGGCGACATAGAAGGCGCGGACCTGGTCGGGCAGGAGTTGAGTCAGCGAGACGCTCACGCCGTGGGCTTGGGTTTCATAGGTGGCTGCGCCTGTCTCGGGATCGAAGCGGACGGGCTCCGCGCTGATCGGGAGAGCTCCAAGGACAGCAACGACGGCGACGGCCGCCGCGGCGCGACGGACGGACGGGCGGCAGGGATGCGCGCCGTTCGGACCGGTTTGAAGTATGAATCGCACAGGCTAACGCTCTCCGTAGTCGGGTCGATCGGCTTGGAGCTGCGGCGCGACGCAGAGGTACACCCGGCGTCGGGTCCGCCGGCGGGACGGTCCGTGGTGGACCGAAAGAGGCAGGCGCCGCACAATCGCGGAGTCGTCTCTCGTCGCCGGGCCGGGACCTATACTGACCGCTCGCCGAACCGCGAACAACCCTTGAAACGACACGCCCGCAACGACCTTTTATCCTCATCCACCTGTAAACTTTCCCGGACATCCATGACCGAAAACAGCACAAATACCATCGCCGACGGCAAGTATGTCGAGCTCACCTATCTCGTTCGCGACAGCAAGACCGGCGATGTGCTCACCGAAGTCTTGCGCCCCCTCAACTACGTTCACGGGGTGAATGAAATATTGGCGCCTACGATCACGCGCGAGCTTGAGGGCAAGGCACAAGGTCAACGTGTCGACCTGCTTGTCGACTGCAATGAGTTGTATGGTCCGAGAGACGAGTCTCTCGTGATGACCGAGAAGGTAGCTGTCGTGCCGCGTGAGTATCGCCAGGTCGGCACCCGGATCCTGATGGAGAACACGCTCGGTCAAATGAAAAGTTTTCTGGTGACCAAGATTGAAGGAGACAGGATCACCTTCGACGGCAATAACCCGCTCTGCGGCAAGGAGGTCATCTACCAGGTGAAAGTCCTGTTGGTCCGCGATGCGACGGCGGAAGAAATGGAGGGCGGCGGAAACGACGGGGCAGACCCCGGGACCTGATTCAGAGGCTTGAACGATCGAAACAGCGGGGCGTCCTGCCCCGCCGGAGATCAGGGGCGCTTCGGGGTCTTGTAAGCGGCCTCTTTTTGGAACGATTCCCAGATTGTCTGATATCCGACGAAACCCTTCTCATTGGCTTCCATTTGCTTGGTTTTGTGGAAGCGCACCTTGCCTTCCGGAACCTTTGGTCTGCTTTTGGTTTGCTCGCTCATAAGTCACCTTCTCTAGACAGGATTTGCAGGGCCTCGTACACGAACTCATGCGTGTAAGAGTTTTCACCGCAGTGAGTTAACGTTTCATCCGACGTGCGAAATGTCAGGTACGGATGGACTTCCTTTCCGTCGACTTCGATCGCCGACGTGTCATCGATCGTACTGGCAACACTGAACGCAATGCTTGCTGTCGCTTCTTCGAGCTTTTCATCACTCAAGCCCGCTTCCTGCAGCTTGACCCTGATACTCTGCACCAGTTCGCGGACCAGTTTGAACTGCTGTTCTTCAAATAGCGTCGGGTCGAGGTTCAGCTGCATACTCTCTCACTCGTGGCGGAAGCCATGGCTCACGTCTTTTCCATCATTCGCTAGAGAGGTACGGGCTTTACACCCGTGAGCGCGGGCGGCATTTCAACCTTGCCCCCGGCTGCCATCTCTGCCTCGGTCGCATCTCGCACGGTCAAGATCTCAAGCTCAAACACGACTTGCCGACCGCACAAGGGATTATTTCCGTCAACCGTCAACGTCTT
>NZ_DATITZ010000207.1:0-31754 GCF_035467215.1 Thiocapsa sp.
TGCTCGGCGGTCTGCGCCCGCAACCGCGCCAGTTCGGCATCTTTGCTGTCGGGGCTGTCGGTTGTCGATGGCGGCTTAGACATGTTGCAAACTTACCCTCCCAGGGGATTGTTTGGCAAGCTGTCCTGAACAGTTACAAAATATCTTCTTCTGACGAGTTGTGATTCATATTGCTTCGGTTTGGTTCTAGATGCCCTAACGATTGAGAGAGAAAAAAGAGAAAAGGGGCCAGAAAGGGGCCAGCGTCATTTAAGGTGCTGGCGAATCGTAGCAACAAAGGGGTCCGGTTTTTGGCGATTTACGCAACCTCGCTCATGGGGCGAACCCGTGGCGGCGGGAGTGCCCGGCCCTCCGCTTTGAGATGTTTTACGACATCCTGCACGACGTCGCAAAGCTCACCATAGAGAGCGATGGGATCGTCACCATGTATGCCGGTAATCAGATCAGGGCACTTTCCAATGTACACTTGATCCTCATCACTCCACTCCACCCATTTGTGGTATTTGTCGAAATCTTTCATTTGCTCACCATTTCGATTGCCTGCGCAACCTGCTTTTCTTGGTAGCGTTTTGCGTCGTCACCGGTCTTGCCGCTTACGGTTACCGCACCTGCATACTTTTGATGGACAAGTTTTCGGTGGGAGCCTTTGCCTGCGCCCGGGATCTCTTCAAAGCCTGCATCCCTGAGGGCCGCCAAGAGGTCACGAATTTTCTGGGGCATCGATTCGCCTGTTTTTTCGTGAGTCCAACGTGTTCTAGGTTGGCACGGGCCACGTCCGACCTAGACTGACGCGGGCCACCCGTGCGCTCGACCGCAATAGGATGTCCGGGTGCTAGACGGAAGTTCACCCCTGCCGTCCTATCTTCAACCATGCCTGCGCCCATCGGACCCCGCAAGCGCCGCGATGACGTGATGCCCCCCAATTGGGATCGCTATCTCGATCCGTTCGCGCCAAGCGCTGTGCCCGATATGATACGCGCGGGGTACTTGCGCCGGTTCGAGGCATGTCTTCGCGAGGTACGCCCGGAGTCCTTGTCGCTTTTGTGCGAAGCGGAACTAACGGGCGACCTGCAACAACAGGTCTTGAGCCGGTCTCAGTGGGTCGGTTGGGAGTTTCGCCATTCGGTGGACACGCTGCAACTGCGGCTTGTTGACGTGGCGCAAGTCCCGGCCGGGAAGGCGACGGTGCGGTTCGCTGCCGGTCACCGCACGCTAAGTGCTGCCGGCACTCGAATGAAGGTGGAGCCTCGGCTCGCGGGGCGGCGCGACGATGAACCTCGGGTGTCTGCCGCAGCGGCATCCTGCCTTTGAATGTGCGATCGGGTTGCTACCCGATTTCCGACGAGACAGGGCGTTCCGCACAGAAGGCGAGGTAATCGTCAATGCTGTCGCGAAAGGCTTGCTCGACCTCACGATAGGTCTCACCCTCGAACGTGATCACATCTCTAAGACCTACTACTCGCCCGATGAACGCGCCCTCGTCCGGCTCGACGGTTCCCACATAGCCCTTGTATTCAAGCATCGTCTTGCTCCCCGGGAGGTGTTGTACCCGCCGCTTCGAGGAATGCCCCTACGGACCGCACGGCCCCGCGTTTGGTCTGCGGACTCGGGTGCGGGCGGTGAAACACCGGGCGGGCACCCTTGAGAGCAACCCGCACTCGGCTTCCGGCGCCTTCACTGACCTCGGTGCCAAGCGCCCGCATGAGTGCTCGATCTCCCTCCATCGAATGTTCGCGGGAGCGGGGTCCGTGAAGATCCGGCAAGCGGCTCCGTCGCCGGCGCCGGCTCACCTCACGACGATAGCAGATCGCCATCTCAGCTCTCGACCGCGTCTTTCTTCAGCGCGCCCCCGGATTCAGCACCGATTCAGTTTGACCCCCTAGTCTCTCCCTCGTGTCCACCTCACGCAGGTCGCGATCGGAGCCATGTCCCGTCCACTTCTCATCATCCCGTTGATCGGTCTGCTGCTGACCGGCGCCGGCAGTGCCGCGGCGACGACCCTCGCCGAGGCGGTCGGCGCCGCGCTGGCGCTCGCAGAGCAGACGCCGCGGGTGACCGCCGCTCGGCGGGAGGCGGATGCGATCCGCACGCAGGCGGGAAGTCTCGTCGCGCAGGATCCCGCGCTGCGGGTGAAATATCTGTCCGATGAATTGACCGAGGGCGGCGGAGCCAACGAATGGGAGGCGATGGTCGATCTGCCGCTCTGGCTGCCGGGGCAGCGCGGTGCCCGTCGCGAGGTGGCCGGCGCAGTCGACAGCCAAGCCGGAACGCTGGAGCGTCTGCTGCGCTGGGAGATGGCCGGGCGGGTTCGACAGGCGGCCTGGGAGGCCGCCTTCGCCGAGGGCCGGCTGCGCCAGGCCGAGATCGCGCTGGAGGCATCGCGTGCCCTGGAAGCAACCGTCGCCAAACGCACGACGGCCGGGGAGCTTGCGCGGGTCGATCTCTTGATGGCCCGTCAGGAGACACTCGGCCGCGAGGTGGATCTGCAGTCCGCGCAGGTCGAGGCCCGACGTGCGCATGACGCCTATCGGCAACTGACCGGCACCGACCGCCTGCCAGAGCCCCTTACCGAATCCCCGCCGCCGACATCCGACACAGCGCCGGTGCTGCCGCCGAACCATCCGCTGCTGGCCGACAGCGACGGCGCCCTCGCCCGTGCGCGCGCCGACCGCAAGCAGGTCGGGGTGGACCGACGCGGCCATCCGACCCTGAGCCTCGGCGGCAAGCGCACGCAAGAGCTGCGCGGCGCAGATGCCCTGGATTCCTTGCAGATCGAAGTCAGCATGCCTTTCGGTCTCGCCAGCCAATCGGCGCCTGCACTGGCGTCGGCCGAGCGGACCTACACCGAGCGTCTCACCGAGCTGCATCGCATCCGCCTGGAGGCCGAGCAGGCGCTGGCCAGCGCCGGCATCGAGCGTCTCGGCGCGGCCGAGGCCCTATCCGTGGCCGAGCGCCGTCATGCGCTCGCCCAAGACGCGCTGCGTCTGATGCGTCGCGCCTTTGATCTGGGCGAGACCGATCTTGCCGAGCTGCTGCGTGCCGAGGAGCGCGCTCGCGAGGCGAGCATGGATCTGGAGCTGCGTCGCCTGGAGCAGGGCCGCGCCCTGGCCCGGCTCAATCAAGCCTTAGGAGTGATCCCGGAATGAGCCTTATCCGTCGTGTTGTCGATGCAGAAATGGGGCAGAAGCAGCCGCCAGCCCCCTGCCGCCAGCTTCCAGCTACGGGGTTGCCCTGCTTTGTCGGGTCCGAGGTCAGGTCCCGTCAGGGTCGCCGCGGCATCCGGCTTGCGGAAAGCAGCAGGAGGCTGGGAGCAGGAGGCTGGGGGGTGCAGGCTGGAGGCTGGAGGCTCCCCCTAACGCCGATCCTCTGCTTTCTCCTCGCCATGCTGGCCCAGGGCGGCACCGTCTCGGCCGCGAGCCTGATCGCCGTGGATGCCGACCAGCAGAGCGCGTTCGGCATCACCTTGACCGCCCCGGTCCCGGCCGCCGAGACCCTGACCCGGCGTTACCCGGCCGAGGTGGCGGTGCCGAACCGGCAGATGCGCGTGGTGGCGGCGCCGCAGAGCGGCGTGTTGGAGAGTCTTCTGGTCGCCGAGGGTGAGCGGGTCGAGGTCGGCCAAGTCCTGGCCGAGCTGCGCAGTCCCGAGCTGGTGGACGCCCAGAGTCAGTATCTGGAGTCATTGACGCGGCTCGAGCTGATCGAAACCGAGCTGGCCCGCGACCGGACCCTGTTCCGCGAAGGCGTGATCGCCGAGCGGCGTCTGCTGGAGAGCCAGTCCAAGCAGCGCGAGCTGACGACGATGGTCGAGCAACGTCTTCAGTTGCTTGAGCTGGCCGGTTTCGGCAGCGAGGACATCATGAGCCTGGCGCGGACCCGGCGGCTGACCAGTCGACTCCCAGTACGCGCACCGATCGGCGGCGTGGTGTTGGAGCAGATGGTCAGCACGGGCCAGTCGGTCGCGACCGCAGCGCCGCTCTATCGCGTGGCCGAGCTCAACCCCTTGTGGCTGGAGATCCATGTGCCGGTGGAGCGCATCCTCGGGCTACAGGAAGGCGGGCGCGTCGTCCTGCCCCGCGAGGACACCGCCGGGACCATCGTGACCATCGGGCGGATGGTCCATGGTCAGGACCAAGGCGTGCTGGTGCGCGCCGAGATCACCGATGGGGCCGAGCGTCTGCGTCCGGGTCAATTCGTCGAGGTCCAGTTGAGCGCGGAGGCTCCTGGCGAGAGTTGGCGCGTCCCGCTGGAGTCCGTGGTACGCCACGCGGGGAACGCCTATGTGTTCGTGAATCGGGACGGCGGCTTCGAAGCGCTCCCGGTGCGGGTGCTCGCCGAGGAGGAAGGAAGTGCCGTGGTCGCGGGTGAGCTGACGGCGGCCGACCGCCTCGCGGTCACGGGTGTCGTCGCCGTGAAGGCGGCCTGGCTCGGGGGCGCCGAATAATGCTCGCCCGTCTGATCCAGTTCGCGCTGACCCAGCGGCTTCTGATGTTGCTGGCCATGCTGGCGCTCATCGGCGGCGGCTGGATGGCCTTCAAAGCCACCCCGATCGATGCCTTCCCGGATGTCTCCACTACCCAGGTGAAGATCATCGTGAAGGCGCCGGGGATGACGCCCGAGGAGGTGGAGACGCGCATCACCAATCGGATCGAGTTGGAGATGCTCGGCATCCCGAACCAGACGATGCTGCGCTCCATCGCCAAGTATGCCCTGACCGACATCACCCTGGATTTCGCCGAGGGCACGGACATCTATTGGGCGCGTCAACAGGTGGCCGAGCGGCTCGGCGGCATCTGGGGCGATCTGCCCGACGGCGTGGAAGGCGGGCTTGCGCCCATGACCACGCCGCTCGGGGAGATGTTCATGTTCAGCATCGAGGGCGGGGATCTGACCCTGGAGGCGCGCCGCGATCTGCTCGACTGGACCATCCGCCCAGCCCTGCGCGCCGTGCCCGGCGTGGCCGATGTGAATGCGCTCGGCGGCCTGGTCACCAGCTTCGAGGTGGTGCCGGACAACGCCCGCATGGCCGCGCGGGGGATCCGGCTGGCGGATCTGACCGCGGCGATCACGGCGAACAACCGCAACGACGGCGCCGGTCGCCTGAGCGCGGGCGAAGAGGTGTTGCTGGTCCGCAGCCAAGGCGCGATCAAGACGCTGGAGGATCTCGGCGCCATCGTGGTCGGGGGCGATGCCCGCCAACCGGTGCGGGTCGCCGATATCGCCGAGGTGCGTTTCGGCGCCCTGACCCGCTACGGCGCGGTGACGCGCAACGGCAGCGGGGAGGCGGTCGAGGGCCTGGTGCTGGCCCTGCGCGGCGCCAATGCGCGCGAGGTCGTGCGCGGCATCCATGCCAAGCTCGACGAGCTGGCGCCGGCGCTGCCCAAGGGCGTGAGCGTCGATGTCTTCTACGATCGCGGTGTCCTGGTCGACAAAGCGATCCACACCGTCACCAAGGCGCTGATCGAGGCGACGGTTTTGGTCTTGATCCTACTGGTGCTCTTTCTGGGCGATCTGCGCGCGGCCCTCACGGTCGCCTTGATCCTGCCGCTCTCGGCCCTGGCGACCTTCATCCTGATGCGCCAGTTCGGGCTATCGGCCAATCTCATGTCGCTGGGTGGGCTGACGATCGCCATCGGCATGTTGGTGGATGCGGCCGTGGTGGTGGTCGAAAACCTGGTCACGCATCTCAATCGGGGCAGCGCCGGCGGACGCCTGCCGCGTCTGCACATCCTCTATCGGGCCACCCGCGAGGTGGCGTTGCCGGTCTCCTCCGGGATCCTGGTCATCATCATCGTCTTCCTGCCCTTGCTGACGCTGCAGGGTCTGGAGGGCAAGCTCTTCATGCCGGTCGCGCTGACCATCGTCTTCGCGCTCGCCAGCTCGTTGCTGCTCTCGCTGACGGTCATCCCGGTGCTGGCGTCCTATCTGTTGGGGAAAGGGGCCGGTGCGAGTCATGGCGAGGTCGAGCACGCCGAACCCTGGCTGGTGCGCATCCTGACCCGGATCTATGTCCCGGTGCTCGACTGGAGCCTGCGTCATCAGTGGGTTCTGCTGGGCGGGGCGCTGGCCCTGCTGATCGCCGCGGGCGCGCTCTACACCCAGGTCGGCAAGTCCTTCATGCCGACCATGGACGAGGGCGATCTGATCGTCCAGTTGGAGAAGCTCCCCTCGATCAACCTGGCCGAGTCCATCGCCATCGACCAACGCGTCCAGTCGGCCATCCTCGCCGAGGTGCCGGAGGTCGAGTCGATCATCGCCCGCACCGGCTCGGACGAGCTGGGTCTCGACCCCATGGGGCTGAATCAGACCGACAGCTTCCTGGTGCTCAAACCGCACGAGACCTGGCGCTTCACGACCAAGGACGAGCTGATGGACGCCATCCGCGCGGTGCTGGATCGCTTCCCCGGGATGGACTACGCCTTTACGCAACCGATCGAGATGCGCGTCTCCGAGATGCTGACCGGGGTGCGCGGCGATCTGGCGGTGAAGATCTTCGGGCCGGACTCGGACACGCTCAACGGGCTCGCCGAGCAGATCGTCGGGGTACTGGAAGGCATATCCGGCTCGCAGGATGTCTACACGCCGCGCAACGACGGCGCCCAATACCTGAATCTGGTGGTCGACCGTCTGGAGGCCGGGCGACTCGGGGTGGACGCGGACGCCTTGGCCGATCTGCTGCGCGCCCAAGTCGAGGGGTTGACCGTCGGGACCCTGGATGTCGAAGGCAAGCGCCGCCCGCTGCTGGTGCGCGGTCCCGAGGCGCTGCGCGAGTCGCCCGCACGCTTTGCCGGGCTCCAGGTGTCGCTGCCCGACGGGCGCGCCGTGCCGCTGAACAACCTGGTGCGGATCGAGCGCATGGAGGGACCGGTGGCGATCGGGCGCGAGCGCGGCAGCCGCATGGCGGTCGCCATCGCCAACGTCGACGGGCGTGACCTGGTGGGCTTCGTCGCCGAGGCACGTGCGGCGGTCGCCGAGCAGGTGGAGCTGCCGCCCGGCTATCGGTTGGAGTGGGGCGGCGAGTTCGAGAACCAGCAGCGCGCCGCGGCCCGCCTCGCCCTGGTGGTGCCGGTCGCGCTGGTGCTGATCTTCCTGGTGCTCTTCTCGACCTTCGGCTCGGTGAAACAGGCCGCCTTGGTCCTGTCGAACGTGCCCTTCGCCATGATCGGCGGCGTCTTCGCACTGGCACTCACCGGTGAATATCTCTCGGTGCCGGCCTCGGTCGGCTTCATCGCCCTGCTCGGCATCGCGGTGTTGAACGGCGTGGTGATGGTCACCTATTTCAATCAGCTGCGCGCGCTCGGCCGACCCATGCAGGAAGTGGTCGTCGAAGGGGCGCGGCGGCGCCTGCGCCCGGTGCTCATGACCGCAAGCATCGCGGCCTTCGGGCTGGTGCCGCTGCTCTTCGCAACCGGCCCCGGATCCGAGATCCAGCGCCCGCTGGCGATCGTCGTCATCGGCGGATTGGTCTCGGCCACCCTGCTCACACTCATCCTGTTGCCGATCCTCTACCGACGTTTCGGTGCGGAACGGGTCTAACGATTCGAGGGCGACGCAATCCTCTCCAATAGGGGCGACGCCCGACAACAGGGACTCATGACCTTACGGAGGACAAAGACCATGTCGAAAACAACCTTGAATACCCTGGCTGCACTGTTGCTGATGACGGGGGCGGTGATGTCGAGCCATGCGGCCGATCTGAAGCTGCTGATCGACGACACGACATCGGTGATCCCGACCGACGTCACCTATCGAGTCTCGCCGGAGGGGCTCGAGGTGAAGGGTTGGGTGGCTAAACGCCAGCCACATACGGGGCGCATGCTGGGCCATGTCGAGATCAAACTGCTGGACGAGGCAGGCTCGGTGCTCGCGCAGAAAGACACCTACATGGTCCACTACTCACCGACGCGGGCCAATCCGCAGAAGGCCAGCTTCAGCACGCTGGTACCGGATGTGCCGTCCGGGACCGCGGCAATCGAGGTGGCTCACCGTGTCGGTCAGGCCGCGGCCGGGCGCTGATCGCCCGCAGGCGAGTCGATGCGATTCCAGCCCCGATCGGAGACCGACACATGCCGCACCAACTGCTTCATCTGATTGTCCCGCTACAGGCCGAGGACGCACTCGTCGAGTGGCTTCTGGAGCGCGAGGACATCCCCGGTTTCACCAGCAGCGCGGTCGCCGGGCACGGCTCGTCCGAGCGTTCCATGACCACCGCGGAGCAGGTCGCCGGGCGCAGTCGTCGGGTGATGTTCATGCTGCTGCTCCCGGAGGAGACCGCTCGAGCGGTGCTCGCGGGATTGGCCGAGGATTTCGGGGGAAGCGGTATCCACTACTGGCTGGTGCCTGCCGCCGCGCAGGGTCGATTGGGCGACCCGATATCCGGGAAATGAACGACCAGCCTGTAGGTGCGAATTTATTCGCACAGCCTGCATGGTAGCTTCGCCAATCGCCTCGCGGCCGACTCCGGCCTGTGTGCGGGCGTGTGTGCGAATAAATTCGCACCTACAGCCCGTTCAGTTCTTCCGGCCATGTGCAGTTTGGACGTTGATTCCCGGAAATCACCTTAAACCGCGGCAGCCTCCCGGACCGGTCCACGGACACCGGCCGCCTAAAGGGTTTCGACCCGCCGCAGGAAGCTCGCGAAACGGGGCAGGCCGTTGACCGTGCGCCCGTGGTACTTGAAGTTGACGACACTGCCCACGGGCGGCGGATCGTCGCGCTCGACATCGCTGAAACCGGTGCCGAGCCGAAAGCGGGTGCCGTCCGCCTCCTCGACCACCAGCGCGCCCAACCGGCCTTCGTGTCGCCCTCGGCCCGGGAGATGGGCGATCACCCGAGCGTCGGCTTCCAGATAAGGTTTGACCTTGAGTAGATCGGCGGAGCGACCGATGCGGTAGAGCGAGTCGCGTCGATGCAGCATCAAGCCCTCCCCGCCCGCAGCGACCACCTGCTCCAACGCGACCATCAAGGCGTCATGATCCGCAACGCGGGTCTGCTCGACCAGATCGAGAAAAGGGCTCGGCGAGGTCGCGAGGAGAGCGCGCAACGCGCTCAGGCGCGTCTCGAAATCGCCCGGGTAGTCGGGCAGATCGAACACCCTGTAGCGGACACGACGCCAGGCGTCTTCATCCGGCTCGGAGCGTCGTACCGTGCCCGACAGCAGGGCAAAGGTGCCGCGGCCCATCCAGAGCTCCCCGTCGAGCGCAACCGCGGGGAAATCGCTCGTAAACCAGGCGGGCGCCGCGATCGGCATGCCGCCGCGCGTGATGAGACTGCGGCCGTTCCAGTAACCGCGAACGCCGTCGAGCTTCTCGCTGACCAGGTAATGGTCCAGATCGACGCCGGGACGATACACCTCGCCCAGTGCCAGGCCGGGCAACGGCGTTGTCGACGACTCGCTCGCCGTTGCGCGCGAGGTCGACGACACATTCCCGGCAGCGATTGCCCCCTCGGTCGTTGCGCCGGCATGACCGCGCAGCATGTCGAGAAGAAGCAGCAAGAGTCCGAAGCGAAGACTGGACAGGCGCAACATCGAACACTTTTAGTTTATTTCGCGATGACGACACTGTAGCTCATCCGCCGAGCGACACAAAATCGAATTACACGAAATGGATCCGATTCCGCCCTGGAAGCGACACAGCTTCGTGCGCGCCGACCGACCCTGCAGGCGCTAAACCACGACGCCCTGGATTGTCTTCCGCAGGAACCTTCCCAAAACCCGATTGTTTTACTCAATACATTAAATCCGTCCCGCGGCATTCTTTCCTGTGCCGACATGGGCTAACGTGACGGTATTGTTGCGCTGCACAAAAATCGTCCGGAAGACCTCCCGACGTTTGACCCGAGCGCTCGGCTGCACGGCCGCTTGTCAGGACCACAAGACCATGACTGCTTCGACTCACTACGACGTCCTCATCGTCGGTGCCGGTGTCACCGGTACCGCTCTCCTTTATCAGTTGGCGAAATTCACCGATCTGAACCGCCTCTGTCTGGTCGAAAAATACGACAGCATCGCCACGGTCAACTCACACGCGCACAACAACAGCCAAACCATCCACTGCGGCGACATCGAGACCAACTACACCCTGGAGAAGGCACGCGCCATCAAGCGCACCGCCTACATGGTCATCAACTACGCGACCAAGCTCGCACCGCGCGATCGCGATCGCATCATCCACCGGATGCCCAAGATGGTGCTGGGCGTGGGCGAGACCGAATGTCGCTACATCCGCGACCGCTACGAGCGCTTCAAGGGGCTCTATCCGCGGATGGAGCTGCTCGAGCGCAAGGAGATCGCAGACATCGAGCCCAACGTCGCACGCGTGGACGGGACCTGGCGCAAGGAGGAGATTGTCGCTACGGGCACACGGGATGATTACTGTGCCGTCGACTTCCAGGCCCTGGCCCAATCCTTCTCGGCCGATTGCGTGCGGTTGGACCGACAAACCTCCAAGCAGATCACCCAGTTGTTCTCGACCAAGGTCGATAAGATCCGCCGTGACGGCCCGGATTACGTCTTGGAGACCAACCGAGGCCTATTGAAGGCGCGGGCACTCGTGGTCTGCGCGGGCGGACACTCGCTCTTGATGGCGCAGGAGATGGGGCTGGGCTTGGAATACTCCTGCATGCCGGTCGCCGGATCCTTCTATTTCGCCCCCGAGGCACTGAACGGCAAGGTCTACACCGTCCAGAATCCAAGCCTGCCGTTCGCCGCGGTCCACGGCGACCACGACATCAAGGAAACCGGCAAGACCCGCTTCGGGCCGACCGCTTTCATGCTGCCGATGCTCGAGCGCTACAACCGCGACAGCATCCCGGAGTTCTTCAAGGTCCTGAGGTTCGATCGACGGGTTGCCGCCGCCTTTTGGGACATGCTCAAAGAGCGCGATATACGCCACTACATCCTGCGCAACCTCCTCTACGAGGTGCCGGGCCTGAATCGCCATCTCTTCGTTCGCGAGATCCGCAAGATCGTCCCCTCGATCAAGGCGGCCGACATCAGCTACGCGGAGCGCTTCGGCGGGCTGCGGCCCCAGTTGATCGACAAGGAGTCCGGCAAGCTGCGGATGGGCGAGGCCAAGATCGCCAACGATGCCGGTCTCATCTTCAACATGACCCCGTCGCCGGGCGGTACCAGTTGTCTGGGCAGCGGCGAGACCGACATGCGCTCGATCGCCGCCTATCTGGGTGCCCGAATCGACGAGCAGGGCTTGGCTCGTGAGCTTCTGATGGGGTACGAAGATACGCGCTGGCACGGCGACACATCGACGGCGGTGCCGCTCGCGGAGGCGGTCTAAAATGAATCGCGTCCTCAAAGGCGTCTGCTTGGTTTGAGGGCGGTTTCATCCTCGGCATAACCTGAAGCGTTTAAGCGGACGCGATTCAGAGGTTAAAAGCAAAGCGAAGATAAGGATTGAAAGCGAGAGCTTTCTGGTCGGTATGCGCCGTAGCGTCGACAGGCGCAGCGCAGTCCACCAGCGCCGACGCGGGGTTCGGTGGACTTCGCTCTCGCTCGTCCCTACCGGCGGTTTATCATCAAGGCCCAGCATCCGGGCGGCGACTCAGAGCCGAGCCAGGGCAACCCTTTCGAAAAAATGTCCTAAACCGCGTCCCGACCAAGCTCATGGGCTCGCGCAACCGCGAGCCCAGTCAAAAAACATTCCCTGTCGCACCAGACGCGGTTTAGCGGTGGTAGGGCCGACTGAGCTCATGCACCGCGGCAACCATCGCCCCCGCGTGCTCCGGATTCACGTCCGGCGTGATCCCGTGTCCGAGATTGAAAACATGGCCCGGACCCTTGCCGTAGCTGGCCAGCACGCGCGCGACCTCGTCGCGGATCCGCTCGGGTGAGGCGTAGAGCGCGCAGGGGTCGAGATTGCCCTGAAGCGAGACACGGTCGCCGGTCAGGATGCGCGCGTCGGCCAGATCCGTCGTCCAGTCCACGCCGAGTCCGTCGCAGCCGGTGTCGGCCATGTGATTCAGCCACTGACCGCCGTTCTTGGTGAAGAGGATCACCGGAACGGCGCGTCCCTCCGCCTCGCGATTCAAACCCTCAACCACGCGCTGCATGTAGGCGAGGGAGAACTCGCGGTAGTTGGCCGGCGCCAGCGCGCCGCCCCAGGTATCGAAGATCATGGTCGCCTGCGCGCCGCGGGCAATCTGCGCGTTCAGATAAGCGATCACGGCGTCCGCGGTCTTCGCCAACAGTGCGTGAAGCAGATCCGGACGGTCGAACATCATCCCCTTCACATGCGAGAAGTTCTTCGCGCCGCCGCCCTCGACCATGTAGGTCGCTAAGGTCCAAGGGCTTCCGGAGAAGCCGATCAAGGGCACGCGTCCGGCGAGCTCGCGACGAATCGTCGAGACGGCATCCATCACGTAGCGCAGCTCGTCTTCCGGATCCGGCACGGCGATCCGATCGACATCGGCCTGCGTGCGCACCGGCCGCTCGAAATGCGGCCCCTCTCCTTCCGCGAAATACAGACCCAGCCCCATCGCGTCCGGCACCGTCAGGATGTCCGAGAAGAGGATGGCGGCATCCAACGGAAAACGCTCCAACGGCTGCAGCGTAACCTCGCAGGCCAGCTCCGGGTTCTTGCACAGATCCATGAAGCTGCCGGCCTTCGCGCGCGTCGCACGGTACTCGGGCAGATAACGGCCTGCTTGGCGCATCATCCAAACCGGCGTGTATTCAACGGGTTCGCGCATCACTGCACGGAGGAAGGTGTCATTGATGAGTGGCGTCATGAAGCAAGACCTGGGCAGTCGAGGAAGAAGAGTCTCGGTGGTTTGGGCGCTCATTCTACTACGGGTTTCGCTCGTGACGAGGCTGCGAAGGCCGGAGGAGCCCAAGTCAGCCGGTCCGTTGCGAACGCCGGGCCGTACAGCAGGCCGGTAGCGACCGCTCGTCAGGCGGAGGGGCAAGGGTCGGCCGACTGTATAAGTCTGTTGACGATAGATGCTACAAGTCTGTGGATAAGGTGTGATCCTCTTGACGGCCTTTTTCTGCACACCGGTTACGCACAGGTTGAGCAGCAATCGGGGAACAGCGAAAAATGGGCTCAAAAAATTGATTTTTAATATTTTTTCGACACTTTTGAGTTATCCACAAAGCTTATTAAGATTACTGTCTTTTTATTTAAACTATTTTGAATAAGGATCCCGCCGGAACCCTGCCGGTTTCGCACCCAGGACGCCGAGGATCGTCCAACAAACTGAAGCAAAAAGCCTTTTCTGTCTCGGTCCTGCCCTTGGTCTTGCGTTCCCTACGTCGAGCAACACGACAACAACACATGTCATGCCGGAGCTGGTTTAGTAGAATCCAGGCGATGGATGTCTCCGCCCTTCTCGATCCCCTCAACGACGCTCAGCGCGCGGCCGTCGCCGCCGAGTCCGGTAACCTTCTCGTGCTCGCCGGTGCCGGATCGGGCAAGACCCGCGTCCTGGTCCATCGCATCGCCTGGTTGGTCCAGGTGCAGCAGGTGCCCTCCTACGCCGTGCTGGCCGTCACCTTCACCAACAAGGCGGCGCGGGAGATGCGCGGCCGAATCGAGACCATGCTCGGCGTGCCGATCGGCGGAATGTGGGTCGGTACCTTTCACGGACTCGCCCATCGCTTTTTGCGCGCCCACTGGCAGGACGCGCAGCTCCCGCAGCATTTCCAGATCCTGGATTCGGACGACCAATTTCGTCTGATCAAGCGGATCCTCAAGGCGATGCAGCTCGACGAGGCGCGCTGGCCGCCGCGACAGGTGCAGGGTTTCATCAACAAGCAGAAGGACGAGGGTCTGCGGCCGAGCCACGTCGACGGCGGCGGCGATTTCTTCACCGACAAGATGATCGCGGTTTATCGTCAGTACGAGGAGGAGCTCGCACGCTCGGGCCTGCTCGACTTCGCCGATCTGCTGCTGAAAACCCTGGAGCTGCTCCGCGAGCGTCCGGATATCCTGGGGCACTACCAGCGGCGCTTCGCACACATCCTGGTCGACGAGTTTCAGGACACCAACGCCATCCAGTACGCCTGGCTGCGCCTCTTGGCCGGAGCGAACGACAACCTCTTTGCCGTCGGCGACGACGATCAGTCCATCTACGGCTGGCGCGGCGCAAAGGTCGAGAATATTCAATCCTTTCAGCGCGATTATCCCAATACGCAGGTGATCCGGCTGGAGCAGAACTACCGTTCGAGCGGCAACATCCTGGCCGCGGCCAACGCACTGATTGCCCACAACCCGACGCGGCTCGGCAAGAACCTCTGGACCCAAGACGGCGAGGGCGAGCCGATCCGACGCTACACGGCCTTCAACGAGGTCGACGAGGCGCGTTTCGTGGTGGAGCGAATCCGCCGCTTTACCCAGACCGAGGGTCATCGGCGCGACGAATGCGCCATCCTCTATCGCACGACGGCTCAATCACGTCTCTTCGAAGAGGCGCTGATTCAGGCCCAGATCCCCTATCGGGTTTACGGCGGGCTGCGGTTCTTCGAGCGTGCGGAGATTCGCGATGCGCTCGCCTATCTGCGCCTGGTCGCCAACCCGGACGACGATGCCGCCTTCGAGCGCGTGGTCAACACACCCAACCGGGGCATCGGCGCCCGTACCCTGGATCTGTTGCGCCAGCAGGCACGCGAGACCCGTGTCTCGCTCTGGCAGGCGGCGGCCGATCTGACCGGGACCTCGGTCCTGGGCCCGAGGGGCGGTGCCGCACTGCTCGGCTTTATCGATCTGGTCAGGGATCAACGCCGAGCGCGGGAAGGTCTGGCGTTGCACGAGCTGGTAACCGCCTTGATCGAAGCGGCCGGCCTGCCTGATTTCTACAAGAAGAACAAGGACGGCAAGGGCCAGGATCGCGTGGAAAATCTGGAGCAGTTGGTCGACACGGCCGCGCGCTTCGAGGAGGACCTGCACGAGGAAGAGACCGACGCGCTAGCGGTCTTTCTCGCGCATGCCGCACTCGAAGCAGGCGATACCCAAGCCGACGGGTTCGAGGACAGTGTTCAGCTCATGACCCTGCACAGCGCCAAGGGCCTGGAGTTTCCGGTGGTCTTTCTGGTCGGGCTGGAAGAGGGGCTGTTCCCGCACAGTCTGTCGGCGGAGGACCCGAGCCGGCTCGAAGAGGAGCGCCGACTCTGCTATGTCGGCATGACACGCGCGATGCGCGAGCTTTATGTGACTCACGCTGAAAGCCGGCGGCTCTACGGCCGGGAAGAGTCCCCGCTGCCGTCTCGGTTCCTGCGCGAGGTGCCGCCGGGATTGGTCGAGGAGGTCCGGGCACGCAGCACCACCCGCCGCGCCACATCGACGCCGAGCGCGAGCTTGACGTCGATGTCGAGCGGCGATGCCGGTCTCTTCCGGCTCGGGCAGCGTGTGGTCCACCCGAAATTCGGCGAGGGCGTGGTCCTGAACAGCGAGGGTCGCGGATCCGCGGCCCGGATTCAGGTCAATTTCCAGAAGGCCGGAGCCAAGTGGTTGGTCCTGGCTTATGCTCGGCTCGAGCCTGCAGGTTGACGCGCTGTGCTCGGGTGCGACGACGGGCGATCCGGCCGCCGCTGTGACACGCGCTGGAATTGTTCTACATTGATCGCCTAAATCCTAAACCACGTCTCGCCGACACCCTTGGTCTGCGCCGAGGCAGCGATGATTCCGAGACGACGCATCTCACTCCGGACGCGGCTTAGACGCGACCCTCAACCCGACGACGGCACTCCGAAACCATGTCCGAACCCAGCTTCGAAGACCTCCTCAAGCAATTCGACCAGACCCATCCGCAGTCCGGCGCCGGGGAGGCGGCCGTCGGCGACAAGGTGCGGGGCGTCTTGGTGTCGATCGGCGAGGAGTTCGCCTTCGTGGATCTGGGCGGCAAATCGGAAGGACGCATCGAGGTCTCGGTGCTCAAGGATGCCGAGGGCAACCTCAAGTCCGCCGTCGGCGACACCATCGAGACGCATGTCACCGGCAAGGACGAGGATTCCGGGATGCTGCTGCTCGGCAGTCAGCACGGACACCGCTATCACGGCATCGAGGAGGTCGAGGGCGCCTACCGGCAAGGTCTGCCCGTGCAAGGTCAAGTCAGTGCGGCGGTCAAAGGCGGGGTCGAGGTCCAGGTCGCAGGGATCCGTGCCTTCTGCCCTGCCTCGCAGGTCGACATCCGCTTTATAGAAGACCTCTCCGAGCTCGTCGGCCAGCGGTTGGATTTCCGTATCACCAAGTTCGAGGGCGGTCGACGTCCGAATCTCGTCCTGTCACGCAAGGTCCTGCTCGAAGAGGAGCAACGCCTGCGTGCCGAGGAGACTCGCGCGCAATTGCATGAAGGCGCGGTGCTGTCCGGGATCGTCACCTCCCTGAAGGACTACGGTGCGTTCGTGGATATCGGCGGCCTCGAGGGCATGATCCACATTAGTCAGCTCGCCTTCGGTCATGTCAAGCACCCGAGCGAGATCCTGAGCGTCGGCCAACCGGTCGAGGTCTCGGTCCTGCGCATCGAACCTCCGAGCGGTCCGAAGGGCCGGGAGAAGATCGCGCTCTCGATCCGCGCACTTGCCCGGGATCCCTGGCAGGAGGCCGCCGAGAACTTCCCCGTCGGTCAGCGCGTGAGCGGCAGGGTGAGTCGGCTGCAGCCCTTCGGGGCCTTCATCGAGCTTGCCCCGGGGATCGACGGGCTGGTGCATATCAGCGAGCTCGGCGCGGGACGACGCGTGAACCACCCGAGCGAAGTGCTTAACGTCGGCGACCCTGTCGAGGCGACCGTCCTGGGCGTCGATTCGGAGCGGCGTCGGATCAGTCTGTCGCTCGACGACACCAAGGGGAGCGATCTCGGAGCGCAGACGCCTGCCGTCATGCCCGGCACACCCGCTGCCGAGGCCCCTGAGAAGACCATGGGCAGCTTCGGCGCGCTTCTGCAGGAGTCGTTGAAGAAAGGCCAATCCTAGGCCTCTTCGGGCCCCCGCCGACATGAACGGCATCGAGGGACGGAGCCGGCGTTCCGCCCTCGAGTCCTCACCACGACAAGCACAACATCAACAAGCAGACTGGAGGAAGTGGATGCAACGCCGCGATTTCATCAAAGGGGTTGGTGCCGGCTCGTTGGCGGTCGGGGCACTGTCCGGCGGGATGCGCTCGGCGCATGCCAAGGCCGAGTACTCGTGGAAGATGGTCACGACCTGGCCCAAGAACTTTCCCGGCCTCGGCACGGGAGCGAACAACCTCGCCGCCTTGATCGGCGAGATGAGCGGCGGTCGCATCGAGGTCAAGGTCTTCGGCGCCGGCGAGCTGGTCCCCGCGTTCGAGATCTTCGATGCGGTCTCGCGCGGGACCGCCGAGATGGGCCACGGCTCGGCCTACTACTGGAAAGGCAAGAGCGAGGCCGCTCAGTTCTTCTCCACCGTGCCTTTCGGTCTGACCGCGCAGGAGATGAACGGCTGGATCTACCATGGCGGCGGGATGGAGCTTTGGACCGAGCTCTACGCGCAGTTCGGCCTGGTGCCTGCGCCCGCAGGGAACACCGGTGTGCAGATGGGCGGTTGGTTCAACAAGGAGATCAACTCGGTCGAGGATCTGAAAGGCCTGAAGATGCGCATCCCCGGCCTTGGCGGCGAGGTGTTGGCGCGGGCCGGCGGAACACCGGTCAATCTTCCCGGAGGGGAGCTCTTCACCGCATTGCAGAACGGTACGATCGATGCAACCGAATGGGTCGGACCCTACAACGACCTGGCTTTTGGTCTCTACAAGGCGGCCAAGTATTACTACTATCCGGGTTGGCACGAGCCCGGCACCATCCTGGAGGCCATGATCAACAAAAAGGTCTACGACGGGCTGCCGGCAGATCTTCAATCCATCGTCATGAACGCCTGCAAGGTCGTCAATCAGGACATGCTCGCCGAGTACACCGCCCGCAACCCCGTTGCGCTTCAGACGCTCATCACCAAGCACAACGTCGACCTGCGACGGTTTCCGAACGACGTCATACTCAAGCTGCGAGCACTCTCGGATGAGGTCGTCGCCGAGATCGCGCAGAAGGACGAGTTCTCCTCCAAGGTCTACAGCTCCTACAAAAAATTCCTCAGCCAAAGCAAGGAGTGGAGCGGGATCGGGGAGTTGACCTACCTACAGGCACGCGATCAGGCGTGACCGAATCCGCAAGCGGCAGCGGCGGCGCGCAGGCGTTGCCGCTTGCGCTCTACGTGCACACCCCTTGGTGTGTCAGAAAATGTCCCTATTGCGATTTCAACTCGCATGCCGCGGACGCCCCGCCGTTTGATTCCTACGTGACACGCCTGCTCGAGGATCTGGATCTCGAGCTCGATCGGCCCGGTGCACGACGGCCGCTGGGCTCGGTCTTCATCGGCGGTGGAACACCCAGCCTGTTTCCCGGCCCGGCCGTGCGGCGACTGCTCGACGGCATTCGGGAGCGTGCCGAGCTGCTCCCGGGGATCGAGATCACACTGGAGGCGAATCCGGGGACGCGTGACGCGGCCCGTTTCGCGCATTACCGCGAGGCGGGGGTCAATCGGCTCTCGATCGGGGTGCAAAGTCTCTCGGCAGACCGCTTGCATGCGCTCGGACGGATCCACGGACCCGACGAGGTGTACGAGACCCTGCGGATGGCCCGCGCGGCCGCCTTCGACAATGTCAACCTGGACATGATGTTTGCGCTGCCGGAGCAGGACGTCGCAGAGGCGAAGCAGGATCTCGATGCGCTGATCGCTCTGGAACCCGAGCACATCTCCTACTATCAACTCACCCTCGAGCCCAACACCGCGTTTTATGCGCACCCGCCTCCCGTGCCGGATTCCGACCTGGCCGCCGACATGGCGGAACAGGGCCTCGAGGACCTGGTGCGCGCCGGCTACCGTCAATACGAAGTCTCCGCCCATGCGCGGGACGGCGCGCGCTGTCGCCACAACCTCAACTACTGGGAGTTCGGCGACTATCTCGGGATCGGTGCGGGCGCCCACGGCAAGCTCACGCAACCGAGCTCGTTTCCGGGCGGCCGGCAGGTGTCGCGAACCGCCAAACGCCGCCAGCCCGCGGCCTACCTCAGCGCACCCCGGGACACCTTGGTCAGCAGCATGCGCATCCTCGACGATGAGGATCTGATCCTTGAATTTGCGCTCAACGCCTTGCGTCTCGTAGAGGGGTTCCCGTGCGATCTTTTCACCCGCACCACGGGACTGCCGTGGTCGCGCATCTCGAACGTCGTCCGCGGCGCAGAGCAAGACGGCATGCTCCGGATCCTCGCCGGCCGCGTCGAGCCTACCGTCCGCGGTCGTCGTTTCCTCGACGATCTTGTGGCGCGCTTCGCGACCGTCTCGTAATCCCCGCTCGGGCGAGTTGCCCGAGCCAGGACAGGACGATCGCGCCGCAACACATGGTTGCGGGGTTGTAGCCGGGGTTGTATCCTACCGCGTTCCATTGATTTTTCAGCGCCCGATCGGGGCCAATGCCAACGCCAGGGTCATCATGAAAGAAGGAATCCATCCCAACTACGCCGACGTCAAGGTGGTCTGCAGCTGCGGTAACGAGTTTACGACCCGCTCAACCTTGGGCAAGGAAATGCACGTCGAGGTTTGCTCCTCTTGCCATCCCTTCTACACCGGCAAGCAAAAGGTCCTCGACACCGCCGGGCGCGTCGATAAGTTCAGGCGCAAATACGCGCGCTGATGCGCTTGCACCGGGCGCTGTCCCGCCCGGCGCATTCCGGCTCGTCGAGCGAGCCGCCTCCCCCCGAGCGTGACGCTCAGCCGTTTCGGATTTGCCGTCCGGCGCACCCGCGCCAATCCACCATCCCGCACGCGCAAGATCCCGGGCAGCCCCGCATTGCGCGGGTATCTGCTTCGGTCGAATCTCCGCCGCACAACCGGTCGATTGCCTGACCCGATCGAGCTACCCCGCGCGTGGCGGGTCATGCACGTGGCTGCAGGTGTAAGATAGGCCCCGGGTCCAGTCCGCAGTCCGGCTGCTCCCCTCGAGGCCACGGCGACAAGGCTGGTCCGCGCGACCGTGGTCAACGGACCACTGATCGGAGAAACAGTCACGTGAACAAGATCACCATCATCGGCGCCGGCCGAGTCGGCGAGACGACGGCGCAGATCCTGGCCGAGGAGGAGCTCTGTCGCGAGATCGCTCTCATGGATGTTCGTGAGGGGATCCCCGAAGGTATCGCTCTGGACATCCTCCAAATGGCCCCCTTCTTCGAATTCGACTGCTCGATCAACGGCAGCAACGATCCGCAGATCCTCAGGGATTCCGATCTCGTCATCGTCACTGCCGGGCTTCCGCGCAAACCGGGCATGTCCCGCTCGGACGTGCTTGAGGCGAATGTCCGCATCATCGACGGCGTCACCGATCAGATCATGCAATATGCGCCCGATGCCATGGTGCTGATTGTCTCCAACCCGGTCGATACACTGACCTATCGGGTCGCGCAACGCACGGGCTGGGAGCGCAATCGGATCTTCGGACAGGCCGGTGTCCTCGACGCCGCGCGCATGGCCAGCTTCATCGCTCAGGAAACCGGTTTTTCGGCGCTCGACATCACGACGATGGTACTCGGCGGTCACGGCGACACAATGGTGCCCGTGCCGCGTTTTTGCACCATCAACGGGATCCCGATCTCGCACTTCATCTCCGAGGAGCGTATCGCGGCCATCATGGAGCGCACGCGTCAAGGCGGCGCCGAGATCCTTGCCTTGCGAAAGAACTCGAGCGCCTACGATGCACCGGGGGCTGCGGTTGCGGCGATGGTCGATGCCATCGTCAACAATCGCCGGCGACTGCTCTCCTGCGTCGCCCTGCTCGAGGGTGAGTACGGCGAGAGCGACATCGCGATGGGCGTTCCCTGCGTCCTGGGCGAGCGGGGTATGGAATCGGTCGTCGAGCTGGATCTGAATGCGCGCGAACGGGCGGACTTCGACCGCTCGGCGAGCGCGGTGCGCGCCGACATCGAACGCCTGCGCAGCCTGTCCCTGCCTTGACGTTGGGCCGATAATTGCTTGGGTCCGTCGAGCCTGACGGGCCGGGCCGGGTCGACACATCTTGTTCGAAACAGCAGCGCGGAGCGGTACTCGCGGATTACCCCGGCACATCGGCCTTGCTTGTCGTCACGCCGCAGTCGAGACTCGAGACCAACAACACCAACGCCGACGGGGCGCGACGCCCCGAAGACGGTCAGGAGCGAGCTTATGGCGAACCAAACGATCACCATCACCAACAACGTCACGGGCGAGAGCTTCGACTTCCCGTTACGCTCCGGCAGCGTCGGCCCGTCGGCCGCTGATATCTCCTCTCTCTACAAGGAGGCCGGGGTCTTCACCTACGACCCCGGTTTCATGTCCACCGCCAGTTGCCACAGTGCCATCACCTACATCGACGGCGAGGACGGGATCCTGCTCTATCGGGGCTATCCGATCGAGCAGCTGGCGACCAAGGCGAGTTTTCTCGAGGTCGCCTATTTGCTGCTCTACGGGGAGCTACCGGTCGAAAAAGAGCTGGTCGGATTCGAGAAGCTGATCACCCGCCACACCATGCTCAATGAAAACCTGAAGAATTTCCTGAACGGTTTTCACTATGACGCCCATCCCATGGCAATCCTGATCGGCGTCGTCGGATCCCTCTCCGCCTTTTACCACGACTCGCTCAGCGTCAACGACGCACGCCACCGCGAGATCTCGGCACATCGTCTCATCGCAAAGCTCCCGACCATCGCCGCCGCGGCCTACAAGCACAGCGTCGGCGAGCCGATCATGTATCCCCGCAACGATTTGCGCTATTGCGCGAACTTCCTGCACATGATGTTCGCCACGCCCTGCGAGGTCTACAAGCCGACGCTGATCGCCGAGAAGGCGATGAATCTGCTGTTCATCCTGCACGCCGACCACGAGCAAAACGCCAGCACCTCCACGGTGCGGCTCGCCGGCAGCTCCGGTGCGAATCCCTTCGCCTGTGTGGCGGCGGGTATCGCCTCGCTGTGGGGTCCGGCACACGGGGGTGCGAACGAGGCCGTCCTGGACATGCTCCACGAGATCGGCGACGTCAAGAATGTGCAGCGCTACATGGAAAAGGCCAAGGACAAGGACGACCCGTTTCGGCTCATGGGTTTCGGACATCGGGTCTACAAGAACTACGATCCGCGCGCGAAGATCATTCGCGAGGTCTGCCACCAGGTGCTCGAAGAGCTCGCAGACACCAACAACCCCTTGTTCGAATTAGCGATGAAGCTGGAAGAGATCGCTCTGAGCGACGAGTATTTCGTCGAGCGGAAACTCTATCCGAACGTCGACTTTTATTCCGGGATCATCTATCAGGCGCTCGGGATACCGCGCAACATGTTCACCGTGATGTTCGCGGTCGCGCGCACGGTCGGCTGGGTGTCGCATTGGATGGAGATGATGTCCGACCCGAACAACCGGATCGGCCGCCCCCGCCAGATCTACCACGGGCCCACCCAAAGAGACTATCTGCCGATCTCGAAGCGTTAGAGAAACCCCGATTCGGGGGTGTTTCTAGTCGCCGAACGCGATCAGCCGAGCCACTTCGTGACGGTCCGCGCCGCGCTGCGGGCGCTCGGTCACGGGATCCAAAGGGGGATTGCGCAAGGCCCGTCGCGGCAGCACGACCAGCTCGACCGGCAGCTCCCCCGCCATGAAACGAAAGACCGGATGCACGCAGCGCACGCCGCCGGAATAACGCATCGAGCGCTCGGCCTCGCGCCAGGGGATGCGCAGGTCGAGCAACGTGAAGATCACGTCTTCGGCGCGGTCGGCAAACAGCAGCAGGTCGATGCCCGACCCGGAGCCGAGCGCACCGCTGAGCGCACCGCCGACCAGTCGAGGCGCGAACGGCTCGAGCTGCTCCATTGCCTGAAGCGCCGCGGTCCGGAGGCGTTGCAACGCGTTCTCGTCGGCCCGGCCCATAAAGAGCCGACGCTGCGCTAGAACCGCGTCCTGCACCGCCTCGTTGCTCGGCCAATGGCGCCGATCCGGCACACCGATGCGTTCGGCCGCCTTCCGCCTGGCCTTGTCGTAATCCTCCAAGCCTTGGTCGAGGACGATGCGAGCGGCCTCGTAGGCAAGTCGCTCGCGCTGAGCGTCGATCCGTTCTCTCGTCGGCATGGCGTACCTCATTCACGTGCGTCCCGGCATGCGCGCATCGTCCGTGCGCTCAAACCCCGCGCATCGACGTGGAGCGTGTCTATAATGGGCCCCAGCCAAGGCTCGCCCCGGGTGGGGTTCAAGCGCCCTCGGCACACGCCACGTCGGCTCGGGGATTCGCGCGGCGAGCCGAAACAGAACGGAAATCTACTTACGAAATGGCGATGTTCGGCCTCAGCAGCAAAATAAAACCCCTCATCGGGATCGACATCAGCTCGACCGCCATCAAGCTCATCGAGCTGTCGCGATTGCCCGTGCAGACCGCCGCGGCGTTTCGTGTGGAGCATTTCGCGATCGAGCCGCTTCCTCCGGGTGCCCTGGTCGAGAAGAAGATCGCTGATCCGGATCGGGTCGCGGCGACCATCCGCAAGGCCGTCGGCAACACCGGAACGCGAGCGAAACGCGCGGCGGTGGCCGTGGCCGGCTCGGCGGTGATCAGCAAGGTGATCGCCATGGCCGGAACCCTCAGCGACGCCGAGATGGAGAACCAGATTCAGCTCGAGGCGGATCAATACATTCCCTATCCGTTGGAAGAGGTCAATCTCGACTTCCAAGTCGTGGGTCCGACAAAGGGCAATCCCTCGATGGTGGACGTGCTGTTGGTCGCCTCGCGTCAAGAAAACGTCGACGACCGCGTGGGCGTGGTGGAGGCGTCCGGGTTGATACCGGCAGTCGTCGATGTCGAGGCCTATGCGATGGAGAACGCCTGCTCGCTGATCCTCGCCGAAGAAGCGCAGGACCAGAGCGAGCTCAAGGCCGTTCGAACAGTCGCCGTGGCCGACGTCGGTGCCTCGACGACGACCTTGCATGTCATACACGAAGGTCAGATCGTCTACACCCGCGAGCAGAATTTCGGAGGCCAACAACTGCTCGACGAGGTCCAGCGACGCTACGGCCTGGCCCGCGAGGTGGCTCTCGGCAAGATTCTCGAAGGCGATGTTGCGGAGGGGTTCGAAACCGACGTGCTCGGGCCTTTCAAGGAGGCATTGGGACAACAGATCGGTCGGGCGCTGCAGTTCTTTTATTCCGGGACCAGCTTCAATCGTGTCGATCGGCTGCTGCTTGCCGGACGACCGGCAAGCATCCCCGGGATCGATCGGCTGATGGCCGAGCGTCTGAAACTGCCGGCGGCTGTCGCCAACCCCTTTCGTCGGATGTCGATCTCCCAGAGCGTCAACAGCCAGGGGTTGATGCGCGAGGCGCCCGGAATGATGGTCGCCGTCGGACTCGCCTTGCGAGGGTTCGACTAGATGACACGCATCAACCTCCTGCCGTGGCGGGAAGAGGCGCGGCAACGGCGACGCAAGCAGTTTGCCGCCGCGGGTGGTCTCGCACTGGTCTTAACGCTGCTTCTGGCGGTGTTGGTCCACCTGCAGGTCGAAGGGCGGATCGGCGATCAGCTGGCCCGAAACCAGCTCCTTGAAGGCGAGATCGCGCAATTGGATCGTCAGATCAAGGAGATTCAAGATCTCGAGAAGATCAAAGCAGATCTCCTCTCGCGCATGGAGATCATCCAACAGCTTCAGGAAAGCCGCCCGGAGATCGTGCGCCTGTTCGACGAGCTGGTGGTCGCGATTCCCGAAGGTGTTTATCTCACCAAGCTCGAGCAGAACGGGCAGGCGGTCGTCGTCGAAGGGCGTGCCCAGTCCAACGCGCGGGTCTCCGCCTTTATGCGAAGCATCGAGGCATCGCAGTGGATCGGCAAACCGCGTCTACTCTTGATCGAGGACAAGACCGGGACCGGCCGGAGCCAGTTTCGGTTGTCCTTCGATCAGGTCAGCCCCGGGGTAAGCCCGGCTCCGAGCCAGACGCACGCCCCGGAGGACCGAGGGTCCGGGATGTGGCTCATGGCCGACAGCCGCCGATGACGAGGCGCGCGGAGATGTGCCGATGGATTTGAGCGAGCTCAACCAACTCGATCTCAACAGCGTCGGCGAATGGCCGATCGCGGTGAAGGCCGTCGTGATCCTGCTCGCCTGTATCGCCTTGGGCGGAGCGGTCTTCTATTTCGATACGCAGGAGCAGTTGAGTCGGCTCGATCGCGCCGAGGCGACCGAGCCGGATCTGCGCGCATCCTTCGAGACCAAGCAGCGCAAGGCCGCGAATCTCGATGAATATCGCCAGCAGATCGAGGAGATGAAGGAATCCTTCGGGGCGATGCTCCGTCAGCTGCCGAACCGAACCGAGGTCGCGTCGCTCCTGGTCGATGTCTCTCAAACCGGGCTCGCCGCGGGACTCGAGTTCGAGCTGTTTCAACCGGGCAGCGAGCAGCTCAAGGACTTTTACGCCGAGCTGCCCATCCAGATTCGCGTCACCGGCAGTTATCACGACTTCGGGCGCTTCGTCAGCGGACTGGCATCATTGCCGCGCATCGTGACGGTCCACGACACCAAGATCAGCGATGCCGGTGGAACGACCGGCAGTGGTGCGGTGCAACTGTCGCTGCAGGCGACGGTGAAGACCTACCGCTATTTCGACGAGGATGCCGAACAGTGAGCAGGCGACTTCGCTCGGCCTGCTTCTTCGGGTCGTTGGTCCTGACGGCGTTGCTCTTATGGGGGTGCGACCGCAGCGGGACGCAGGAGCTGCAGTCCTACATCGACGAGGTCAGAGCCCGCCCCCCCGGGCCGATCGAGCCATTGCCCGAGATTCAACCAGTCGATGCCTTCGCCTTCGAGCCCGAAGGGCGACGCGATCCTTTCGTGATGGACACGCAAACCGCGGCAGCCGACGGAACGGACAACAGCCTCGCCCCGGATCCGCTTCGACCCAAAGAGGAGCTCGAGAGCTTTCCTTTGGATTCGCTGCGCATGGTGGGTACGGTCCAGCAGCAAGAGACCCGATGGGCCTTGGTTCGAACGCGCGAAGGCTTGGTCTATCGCGTGCGGGTCGGAAATTATCTCGGGATGAACAACGGTCAGATCGTCGACATCACCGACGACGCCGTCCGATTGACGGAGATCGTCTCCGAAATCCCCGGTGATTGGCGCGAACGTTCGGCCGAGCTCAAACTCACCCCGTGACAGGCAGAGGCATGGCGCGATGAACAGCCCCTATCGACCGAGCCCGCGCGGACCGCGCGGCATCCTGCGACGGGTACTCCCGTACGCGGCCCTGCTCGGTCTGTCCGTCGGCGCGACACAGGTTGCGGCCGTCGATCTCACCGACATTCAATTCGCGGCACAGCCGGGAAATCGCGTCGAGATCCAGCTGATCTTCTCCGGACCGGTCAGTGCTCCCCGAACCTTCGACACGGTGTCGCCCGCACGGATCGCGCTCGACTTCGAGGGCGTCGCCAACCGACTCGAGCGCAGAGCCGTCCCGATCGGCGTCGGTCCCGTCCATAGCCTGGTTGCGGTCGAGGCGAGCGATCGCGCACGGGTCGTAATCAACCTGAACGATTCGGTCCCCTATCGCGTGACGACCGACGGCAATCGCGTGCGCGTGGATATCGACGCCCGGAGCGAGCCGGAAGCGGCGCAACCCGCCTTGCCGGCACCCGCTGCCGCGCGCGCACAGCCTCGGGCGCCGGCATCCGCACCCTGGGACCGGCCCGCCTCCGACGGAGGCGCGGCCCCGGGGCCGAGCGTTCGCGATATCGATTTTCGCCGCGGTCCGGAGGGCGAGGGCCGTGTCCTGATCACGCTCCCGAGCGCGACTACCCGCGTTACCGTCCGGGAGCAGAGCAGCCGCGTCCTCGTCGACATCATCGACGCGGCCCTGCCGCAGCGTCTGTTCCGTCGGCTCGACGTCGTGGACTTCGCGACACCTGTCGTGTCAATCGAGTCCCGGCCCAAGGGACGCAACGTCGAGGTCAACGTCCAGACCGGCATCGACTTCGAGTACATGGCCTACCAAACGGATGAGCTTTTCACCTTGGAGCTACGACCGCCGACCTCGGCCGAGAAGGAGCGTCTCGCGCGCGAAAAGGTCGTCTACGACGGGGAGCGACTCTCGCTGAACTTTCAGGATATCGAGGTCCGGGCGGTCCTCCAGCTGCTCGCCGACTTCACCGATCTGAATCTGGTGGCCAGCGACTCGGTGGCGGGCAACATTACCCTGCGTTTGAAGAATGTGCCCTGGGATCATGCGCTCGACATCATCCTCAAGACCAAGAATCTGACCAAGCGCCAGGAAGGCAACGTCATCATGGTCGGCCCCTTCGACGAGATCGTCGGGCACGAAGAGCGCACCTTGACCGCCGATCAACGCCTCGAAGAATTGGCGCCGATCCGTTCGGAGTTCATCCCGGTTAAGTTTGCCAAGGCGGCCGAAATCGCCGCATTCATTCGGGGTGCATCCAGCCTGCAATCGAGCGTCAGCTCACAAGGGGACAGCAACCCGATCGGCCGCGACACCCGGCAGCTCGATCGCACCGTGAGCGAAATCACCAAAGACTCGATCCTGACGCCCGGTCGCGGTAGCGTGACCTTCGACGAGCGCACGAACACACTCCTGGTTATGGACACCTCCGCACGCCTGGATCAAATCCGCGAGATCGTCGCTCGACTGGATATCCCGGTCAGGCAGGTCATGATCGAGTCGCGGGTGGTCATTGCCAACAACGATTTCACGCGGGATCTGGGTGTGCGCTTCGGTCTCGCGACCTCGATGGGCGCGCTCTACAACAATGAGATGCTGATCGGCGGCGGGTTACCCGGCAATGCCGCCGGGTGGGGCGGTTACAATGCTGGGCCATTTGGGCTCAACACGGCGGGGCAGCCGAACAACTCAATCATCCTGAATCCGAGTTCCGAAATCCCGGTTGATATCCCGACGGACACGACTCCCTCGCTCCTCGTAAACCTCCCGGCCACGGACCCGGCGGGTGCGGTGAACTTCTTGATCGGCAAGGTCGGCTCCTACCTGCTTCAATTGGAGCTCTCGGCGATGCAACGTGAGGGACGCGGCGAGGTGATCTCGAGTCCGCGCGTCATCACATCCGATCAGAAGGAGGCTAGGATCGAGGTGGGCAAAAAGATCCCTTACCCGACCGTCTCCCAGGACGGCACGAACGTCGAATTCGAGAACGCCACACTCAGCTTAACGGTGACGCCTGCGATCACGCCGGACGACCGGATTATCATGGATCTCGTGGTGACCAAGGACGAGCCCGATTTCAGCCGTGTCGTCGAGGGGACGCCGACCATCAACACACGCGAGATCGAAACACGGGTTCTGGTAGACAATGGTGAGACTGTCGTCTTGGGCGGCGTCTACGAGCGGACCAAGACCTTTGCGAAGGAACAAGTGCCGTGGCTCGGAGATGTCCCGGTCCTCGGGCGACTCTTCAAGCGGGAGGCTCGCGAGGACAACAACTCGGAGCTCCTCATCTTCGTCACGCCCAAGATCCTCAAGGGCGACCTGGTTGGAAACTAGCGGCGCCCGCTCCCTCGAGCGGCAATCCCAACCCACAGCGAATACTCGATGGAGCTCAGAGGGTTACGCTTGATCTCGCGTCGTCTCGATCGGGCCGTTATCGACCGCTCCGGCGCTCGCTTCCCGCTTGCGTCGTCTTTCTTACCGCGCTCGGGTCGGGCGTCGTTGCCCTTGCCCACGCGCCGAAAATCTGGCATACCTTTCCTATGATGCGCGCACAGAACATTTTTATCGTCGGCCCGATGGGCGCCGGCAAGAGTACCGTCGGACGGCAGCTTGCCGAGACGCTGTCCTACACCTTCAAAGACAGCGACCAGGAGATCCAGCGCCGCACGGGGGTGGACATCCCGACCATCTTCGAGTTCGAGGGCGAAACCGGCTTTCGTGCCCGCGAGCGCCAAGTGATCGAGGAGCTGGTGAACGAGGAGCGGATCGTGCTCGCGACCGGCGGCGGGGTCATCTTGTCGGCGGAGAATCGTCAAGACTTGGCGGCGCGCGGCGTCGTCATCTATCTGCATTGCAGCCCGGAGCAGCAATACGCCCGCACCGCTCGCGACCGGAATCGCCCCTTGTTGGATACGGAGGATCCACTCGCGAAACTACGCGAGCTGATGGAGGAGCGCGAGCCGCTCTATCGCCAAGTCGCCGATATGGTCGTGTCGACCGAAAAGCGCGGCACCAGCTCCGTGGTCAAAGAGATCTCTCGACGCTTGGAGTCCGAAGAGATCTGAACCGCGCCCCGAAGACCTGGACGAGAGCACCGCTCACGTCCGGGCAGCATGATCGGAGAAACGCCATGTCCTGGAGCCTCACCGTCGCCCTCGGGGCGCGCGCCTATCCCATTCACATCGGTTCCGGCCTGCTCTCGGATCCGGATCTCTACCGGCCGCATCTGCTCGGCTCGCAGGTCATGATCGTGACCAACGAGACGGTCGCGCCTCTGTATCTGGAATCGGTTCGCTCTGCGTTGGAGGGTTATCACGTCGGCGAGGTGGTGCTGCCCGACGGCGAGCAATATAAGACCATGGAGGTCTGGAACCGGATCTTCGATGCCTTGCTCCAGGCGCGTTTCGGACGTGACTGCACCCTGGTGGCACTCGGCGGGGGTGTGGTTGGCGACATGACGGGGTTCGCCGCCGCCTGTTATCAGCGTGGGGTCGGCTTCATCCAGGTGCCCACGACCCTGCTGGCACAGGTCGACTCCTCCGTCGGCGGCAAGACCGGCATCAATCATCCGGCCGGGAAGAACATGATCGGGGCTTTCCACCAGCCCCGAGCGGTGATCGCAGACACCGCGACCTTGGCGACATTGCCGCAGCGCGAGCTCTCGGCCGGATTGGCGGAGGTTCTGAAATACGGGCTGATCCGCGACGCGACCTTCCTCGCCTGGCTCGAAACGCACATGGCCGAGCTGCTTGCGCGCGATGCCGATGCCTTGGCCTATATCATTCGCCGCTCCTGCGAGATCAAGGCGGAGATCGTCGCCGAAGACGAGCTTGAGGCCGGACAGCGCGCGCTGCTGAACCTGGGACACACGTTCGGGCACGCCATCGAGACCGCGACCGGTTACGGCACCTGGCTGCACGGCGAGGCGGTCGGGGTCGGAATCTGCATGGCCGCCGATCTCTCGGCCCGCATGGGTTGGCTCAACGAGACGGACATCGAGCGGGTCCGCAGGCTGGTGGCAAGCGCCGGCCTTCCTGTTGCCGCTCCAAACGATCTCTCCGCCGACCGCTTTCTCGAGCTCATGGCGGTCGACAAAAAGGTCCAGGACGGTCGACTGCGCCTGGTTCTCCTGCAACACCCCGGAGACGCTCTGGTCACGGGCGACGTCGACCCGAACCTTTTGCGAGCGACCCTCGACGCTGCGGCCTCCTGAGATCGCGCTCGACCGCACCGATTTAGGGCGGCCGGAACGCCTCGCGCACGACGGCGGGGCGTTGCTGCGTCCGGTCGTAATCGCCCGATCCTCTGTACGAGCAGGCCCCGCAAAGGGTTGACCGTCCGCGGTTTCGGCACAAATCGACTGGCTCCGCCCGGACCGAGGGCACTCGGCGAGGGCCTGAATGATTTCGGGAGATGTGGCACAGCATCTGCTGAGACGGTATGCTTTGGGGTTTTGCGGTAACCCGGCCGAGATCGTCGTCTCTCCCGGTCGATGTAAAACGACTTCCCCGTTCGAAGTGACGACACGATTGTGATGTCGGGCCTCGGTTGCGACAATCACACACAGGTTTGAAGGTGTAAGCGCGCGGGTCGCGACTGCACAATCCCCGGCAACATGTTTTTCGTATCAGCGAGGTCAATCATGAGCCTTCGTGCCTATCCGCCCGCACAGGGTCTCTATGACCCGGACAACGAACGCGATTCCTGCGGGGTCGGCTTCGTCTGCAACATCAAGAACACGAAGAGCCACGCGATCGTCCGGCAGGGGCTGGAGATCCTGGAGCGCCTTGCCCATCGCGGCGCGGTCGGCGCGGATCCCAAGGCCGGCGACGGTGCCGGCATTCTGGTGCAGATCCCGGATGCCTTTCTGCGCGCGCAGGTCACCTTCGACCTCCCGCCGATCGGCGAATACGGCGTCGGCATGGTGTTTCTGCCCCGCGACGCGGATGCGCGCGGTTTGATGCAGGACATCATCGATCGCCACGTGCGGGAAGGCGGACAGCGGGTGCTGGGTTGGCGCGATGTTCCGGTCGACAACAGCGATCTGGGCAAGAGCGTGCTCCCGACCGAGCCGCTGGTCCAACAGGTGTTCATCGCCCGGGGCGAGAACTGCGCCGATCAGGACGCCTTCGAGCGCAAGCTCTTCGTCATACGCAAGCGGATGGACAACGAGATCCGCGGCGCCGGATACGATCAGACCGCCTACTACACCGCATCCTTGTCCTCGCGCACGCTCAACTACAAGGGCATGCTGCTTGCCGACCAGGTCGGCAACTATTATCTGGATCTCTCCGACGAGCGCTTCGAATCCGCCATCGCGCTGGTCCATCAACGCTTTTCGACCAATACCTTCCCGACCTGGGATCTGGCGCAGCCGTTCCGCATGATCTGCCACAACGGCGAGATCAACACACTGCGCGGCAACGTCAACTGGATGGCCGCGCGGCGTCACACGATGCGATCGGAGATCCTCGGCGACGATCTCGACACCATCTGGCCTCTGATCCCGGAAGGTCAGTCGGACTCCGCCTGCTTCGACAACGCGCTCGAGCTGCTGGTGATGGGTGGCTAT